>CAZUMD010000059.1:0-9600 GCA_964621735.1 uncultured Polynucleobacter sp. | reverse complement strand
TGCTGACGAAAATTCTGGAAAGTTGCCCTAAACCCGCCGTCAATGATTGGCATGATTTAGCGCTTCTGGCGGAGCAAGCAATTAGTCGCCATGCTGAATACAAAATCGAATATGAGTGGCTCTTGCTTTGCCATCGCCTTGTGATTGCCAATCAGTTTCATTTTAGTAAAGCCGAATTGTTATTGGCCGACATCGCCCAGCTGCAGCATGAGCACTGCGTAGTGGTGGATATTCGCTGGGAGTTACCTAAGATTTTGCCCAGGTTAATTCAGATTGAAACCATTGGGCAGCGCCGCGCTCTGCTCGCCGCTGGAAAAGTGTTCGCCGGAAACAATGGTAGTGAGCTTGGCGTAGCATCCAAGTCACGTGATCCCATCGCGCGCAATACAGACGAGTACGAAGATGACTTATTTAATAATAGAGAGCGAGAGGGTAACTTGCGGCAACGACGTTACCGCTTTGATAAGGTAAGCCAGTGGTTGCTTGATACATTTACTAAACAGGCCGCTACATCACCTGCAAAAAAGAAGTGATGCAGTTTTACTAAGCCTAGGGCTGCTGCTCCGCCTCAGCCCTAGCTTTATCCAGCTCGGCATCTTTTAAATCATCCGCAATGTCTTCGGCTGATTTTTTGGGCTCGTAGAAGCGCGCAATCAGTAAACCCAGCTCATAGAGCAAGGTCATCGGAATGGCCAACAGTAATTGCGAGAGAACATCCGGTGGCGTCACTACTGCTGCAATCACAAACGCACCCACAATCACATAGGGTCTGATTTCTCTCAGCTTCGCTAGGGTAACAATGCCCATGCGCACCAAAACTACTACCACTACAGGCACTTCAAAGGTAATACCAAATGCCAAGAAGGTGGTCATGGCAAAACTCAGGTACTTATCAATGTCAGTCGTCATCTCCGCGCCCAAGGGTGCGTTGTACTGCGCCATAAAATTAAATACCGTTGGAAATACTAAGAAGTAAGCAAAGGCCATCCCAAATAAAAAGAGGCTATAGCTACTTACTACCAGTGGAATAACCAATTTACGTTCATGCTGATAGAGGCCCGGGGCAATAAAGGCCCACATTTGATAGAGCACCCATGGCAAGGCACTTAAAAATGCTCCTAGCATCGTGACCTTCATCGGCACAAAGAAGGAGCCTGTGATGTCAGTCACGATCATCTTGCCGCCCTCAGGCAAAGAGCTTAAAAGGGGCTGTGCAAAGATATGAAAAATATCAGGCGCCCAATAAGCCAAGCTAGCAAACACAATAATGATGGCCAGACCCGCTTTGATAACCCGATCACGCAACTCAAATAGGTGCGATAAAAAACTCTCTTGCAATCCCTCGCCTACAGTTGCATCGGCCTTGGCATCGTGATCGGCTGCATCGTTGTTGAGTTTATTGCTATCGTTTGGCTGCGTCATACATTACTTCATAGAAGAGGTGTGGCGATAACGCTTCATGCGCGCTGCGCCGGACTGCACGCGGGTCCGTGTGCCTGAGGAATGCTTAAACCAGCTTGGGCGATTGCCGCGTTTGACGCGCCAACTGTCACGGCCCTGGCGCAAACTTTCCCGATAGACAGCAGCCTCATCGAGGCTCATGCTGTTAGCAAAGTTGGATACGTACGTGCTGGAGTCGGCTTGATCACTTAAATTGAGCTGAGCCTCTTGCACCGTTGAATTAATACTACTTTCGACATCCTTGAACATCGAGGTACTTTCTTCGCGGAGCTTCTTAAATTCATCGAGCTCCATTTGGCGATTCACCTCACTGCGCACTTCCGACATATAGCGCTGCGCACGGCTAAACAAATTACCGGCCATGCGGGCGATCTTAGGCAAACGCTCTGGCCCAACTACTACCAATGCGACGACTGCAATCAACGCGAGTTTTGAAACTCCAAGATCAATCATGTAACAGCACTGCGGGAATTGCAATCATGTCTGGATTACTTATTGAGGTCTTTAGCCTGAACGTCCACGGTTTTTTCAGCAGACGCGGTTTGCTGGGCTGCTGCTTGTTGTGGAATTTGCTCTGCTTTGTCTTCGCCGGTTTTCATGCCATCTTTAAAGCCTTTAACAGCCCCACCTAAATCGCTACCCATATTGCGCAGCTTTTTGGTGCCGAATATCAGCATCACGATTACCAGAACAACCAGCCAATGCCAAATACTAAATGAACCCATTTTTTGCTCTCCTTGTCTTATTTATTCCAGGGGCGCGGCCCGCCCATCACATGCAAATGCGTGTGATAAACCTCTTGACCCCCATCTACACCATTATTCAGCGATAAACGAAAGCCACCTTCCCGTCCGGGACGGCAACCTTGCTCGACCGCCAAGCGTGGTGCTAATGCCATCATTCTACCCAGCAATTGGGCGTCGAGGGGCGCATCTGCCTCTAGGGTAGTGATGTGACGCTTTGGTATCAATAAAAAATGGATGGGGGCAGCCGGATTAATGTCCTTAAAACCAAAAACCTCCTCATCTTCATAGACTTTTTGGCAAGGAATAGTTCCGGCAATAATTTTGCAAAAGATGCAGTTTTCGTGATTTTCCATGGCGCACTCGTTCAAAAAGGAGCTTTAGTAGTACAAAAGCGAGGGTTTAGCGTGTTCTGGCGGCTTTCTCGGCAATGCCAGAAACCCCTTCACGGCGGGTGAGTTCTGCCAAGACATCCTCTGGCCGCAGGCCAAACTGGGATAACGCCACTAGGCAATGAAACCATAAATCAGCCATCTCGCCAACGAGGAGGGCTTGTTGCTCTGAAGCTAAATTGGCATTGCGGCTGTCTTTTGCCGCCATCACGGCTTCGGTCGCCTCTTCACCAATCTTTTTGAGGATGGCGTCATCGCCCTTAGAAAAAAGCTGGGCAATATAAGAGGATTTGGGATCGACCTTACCTGCAGCTAAATCCGCACGGCGACTATCAACCACATCTGCTAAGTGGGCCAGCACCGCATCCAAGTTAGGGGAATTGTTGTCTTTGCTCATCAATACATTCTATTCCACTGGCTTTTTCCAGGCACTCGCATTGGCATCCCAGTCTAAGAAAAAACAGCTGTGCTCACCAGTGTGGCATGCAATGCCGTCTTTTTGATCCACAAGCAACAAGATCGTATCGCCATCGCAATCCAAACGAATGTCCTTGACCGTTTGGATATGACCCGACTCTTCGCCTTTGTGCCATAACTTTTGGCGTGAGCGTGACCAATACACCGCCTCACCGATTTGCATGGTTTTAAGTAAAGCATCGCGGTTCATCCAGGCCATCATCAACACATCGCCAGAGCCAAACTCTTGGGCAATTACCGGCACCAAGCCTTGCTCATTCCAGCTAACTGCGTCCAGCCATGCGCCTGGAGCGAGATTGGGATTGGACTTAAATGATGGGGCGGGGGTATTCATAGGGTTTCATTCTGACAGAGTTGTCTACCGCAACTCAACTCAAGGCTCGACTATAAAAAAATGAGTTGGGCGGCCATTGCTAAATTATATCTAAATAGGTATAATTCGAAATGGATAAGTCATATAAACACGTACTATGGGTAGGGTCGTCTAAAAAAGATTTAATGGCGATGCCTGACGAGGTGAAGTCTGCGTTTGGGTTTGCACTGTATTTGGCACAACAGGGTAAGAAACATCAGAATGCCAAGCCGTTAAAAGGATTTTCTGGGGCTGGAGTACTAGAGGTTGCGGAGGACTGTCTTGGAGATACATTTCGTGCTGTTTACACCGTAAAGATTGCAGAAAATATTTACGTCTTACATTGTTTTCAAAAGAAGTCAAAGCGGGGCATAGAAACACCGAAACAAGAGATTGATCTGATACGTGATCGATTAAAAATGGCTCAAGGGCATGCTAAGGAGTAAAGAATGAATGGTATTGAAAAAAGTTCTGGAAACATCTTTGCTGATATCGGATTTGCCAATGATCAGGAGATGTTGGTAAAAGCCAACTTAGCTCTCAAGATTTCTGAAATTATTACGCAACGTCGTCTGACCCAAATGGAAGCGGCTTTGGTCTTGGGCATGCCCCAACCTAAACTATCCAAACTATTGCGCGGTCAATTTCATGGGGTGAGTGAAACAAAGATGTTGGAGTGCCTTAACAAACTAGGCCGAGATATTCAGATTGTGATTCGCAAAGCCAATCGAGATAAACGCATTGGGCGAACTAGCGTCGTCTTTGCCTAAAGCCGAACCGCAATGCCCTGGGCTGCCATAAATTCCTTGGCCTGCCTCACGGTGTAGGTACCGTAATGAAAGATACTGGCCGCTAGTACGGCATCAGCACGGCCTTTCGTAATGCCATCGACCAAGTGCTGTAAGTTGCCAACGCCGCCACTGGCAATCACTGGAACTGGAACGGCTTTACTGACGGCTGCGGTAAGTGCCAGATCAAAACCATCTTGGGTACCGTCTTGATTCATGCTGGTGAGTAAAATTTCTCCGGCGCCGCGGCGACTGACTTCACTTGCCCACTCCACCACATCTAACCCAGTTGCGGTTCTACCGCCATGGGTAAATACTTCCCAGCGATTGTCGGCAACCCGCTTGGCATCAATCGCCACCACAATGCACTGCGAGCCATAGTGCGCGGCAGCGTCCGAGACTAAATCAGGATTAGCGACCGCAGAAGAATTCATACTCACCTTGTCGGCGCCCGCATTGAGTAAGCGGCGGACATCACCGACTGCGCGAACACCCCCACCAACGGTCAGTGGAATAAATACTTGCGCGGCAACCGCCTCAATGATGGGCAGCAATAAATCACGGCCATCGGATGTGGCGGTAATGTCTAAAAATGTGAGTTCGTCAGCGCCCTGCTCATCGTAACGGCGCGCAATTTCGACGGGATCGCCGGCATCGCGTAATCCTACAAAATTAATGCCTTTCACCACGCGCCCTGCAGTCACATCTAGGCAAGGAATAATGCGTTTCGTTAGCACTGTTTAGCTACTGAGCTTTTTTGCAATCAGCGCAGCGTACTTCGCCGTCTGCTCATCGGCATACTTCTGCGCTGTGGTCAGATCCAAATCACCGGAATAAATCGAGCGGCCGGCAATCACGCCCATGACGCCCTCTTCTTCTGCTGCACAGAGCGCTTCAATGTCTTTCTTATTAGATAGACCGCCGCTCGCAATGATCGGAATGCGCACCGCTTGTGCCAGCTTAATCGTGGCATCCATGTTCACGCCCTTGAGCATGCCATCGCGGCCAATGTCGGTATACACGATTGCTTCGACGCCGTAGTCTTCAAACTTCTTAGCTAGATCGATCACTTCATGGCCGGTAAGCTTGCTCCAACCGTCGGTAGCGACCTTGCCATCACGGGCATCAATGCCCACCATAATGTGGCCACTAAAAGCCGTGCAGGCATCCTGCACAAAGCCAGGACTCTTCACTGCAGCCGTACCAATGATGATGGTACTAATGCCGTCGTCGAGCAAACGTTCAATTGTTTCTAAATCCCGAATGCCGCCGCCCAGTTGCACTGGGATGTCATCGCCCACTGCTTTAAGTATGGCTTTAATAGCGGATTCATTTTTGGGTTTTCCGGCAAAGGCACCATTGAGATCGACTAAATGCAAACGGCGCGCGCCTTTGCTAACCCAATGTTTTGCCATTGCAGCAGGATCTTCTGAAAAAACCGTAGCGCGGTCCATATCGCCCTGCTCTAAGCGAACACAGTGGCCGTCTTTAATGTCAATTGCAGGAATCAGCAGCATGATGAATAGAAAAAATTAAGGTTGCCAGGTAGTAAAGTTTTGATAAAGCCGTAATCCGTATTCTGCACTCTTTTCCGGATGAAACTGCGTAGCAAAAATAGTATCGCGTGCGATCGCAGAAGTAAACCACGTGCCGTACTCGGTACTACCAACGGTGTGATTTTGGTTTGCGGGCACTGCATAAAAGCTATGCACAAAATAAAAGGGGGTGAGATCAGGAATGCCTTCCCACAAGGGATGGTCTTTATCTTGCCGTACTTGGTTCCAGCCCATGTGCGGTACTTTGTATTCTGATCCGTCGGCCTGCAATTGACCAGTGAGCTCGAAACGCTGCACCTCACCCGGAATAAGTCCTAAGCACGTTGTAAATGCATTATTGCTGCCCTGTTGCTCTGCCCGCACCTCGCTACTGCGATCGAGTAGCATTTGCTCCCCCACGCAGACGCCGAGCAGGGGCTTATTTCTTGCAGCGTGCAGTAGGGCCTCTAATAAGCCCGATTCACCCAACTGTTTCATGCAGTCGGGCATCGCGCCTTGACCAGGCAAGACCACGCGATCGGCTTTTTGAATCTGTTCTGGCTTAGTCGCAATCAGCACATTGGCACTTGGTGCAACACGATGAAAGGCTTGGTAAACGGAACGTAAATTACCCATTCCGTAATCAACGATGGCGATGGTTTGGGTCAACGGGAGACCTGTGGCTTAGCGACTAATAAGGGCCGAGGTGCATGCAATGCAGAGTAAACCATGCACTTCTAACAATAATTAGAGGCTACCTTTCGTGGAAGGAACCTGACCCGCTGCCCGTGGGTCTGGGGTCAGCGCCATGCGCAAGGCACGGCCGAAGGCCTTAAATACGGTCTCAATTTGGTGGTGTGCATTAATGCCGCGCAAATTATCGATGTGCAGGGTCACACCAGCGTGGTTTACAAAACCACGGAAGAACTCAATGCTTAAGTCCACATCAAAATCACCTACCCGCGCACGGGTAAATGGCACATGGAACTCCAAACCGGGGCGGCCAGAAAAATCAATCACGACCCGGGAAAGGGTTTCATCAAGGGGGACGTAAGCGTAGCCATAGCGCGTAATGCCAGCTTTATCGCCCACTGCTTTGGCGATGGCTTGACCCAAGGTGATGCCGACGTCCTCTACAGTGTGGTGGTCATCAATGTGGGTATCGCCTTTGGCAACGACCTTGAGATCAATCATGCCGTGACGGGCAATCTGATCGAGCATGTGGTCTAAGAACGGCACGCCAGAGGCGAGCTCGGCCTTGCCCGTGCCATCCAGATTGAGGGTAATCTGGATTTGGGTTTCCGAAGTGTTTCGGGTAACGTCGACTTGCCGCATACATCTAAGCGCCTATAGGCGAAGTGTTGAGTGAAGCCTCATAATATCATTGCTGATCAATTTGTTGTATGTAAATCATTCACTTAGCCTGTGCTTTTAGTACCCCGCTGCATTGTTTAACGTTACCGAGAAGAATTTCGATGAGTCGCTTTTGGAGCCCCGTTGTACAAACACTGACCCCCTATGTTCCTGGGGAGCAGCCGCAGATGGAGCGGCTGGTTAAGCTCAATACCAACGAAAGCCCTTATGGTCCATCGCCCAGAGCGCTTGCCGCAATTGCTGCCGAAAATACCAGCGACTTACGCCTTTATCCGGACCCCGAAGGTACCCGCCTAAAGCAAGCGATCGCCACCCTCCATGGCCTTGACCCCAAACAGGTGTTTCTAGGCAACGGCTCGGATGAAGTCCTGGCCCACGTTTTTCAGGGTCTACTCAAGCAAAAATCGCCCATTTTGTTTCCAGACATTACGTATAGCTTCTATCCGGTCTATTGCAAACTATTTGGCATCGAGTATGAAACCGTGCCTTTGAGTGCCGATTTTGCAATCAATCTGGATGATTACGCCAAACTCAATGGTGGCATTATTTTCCCCAACCCCAATGCGCCAACTGGAAGATCCATCCTCCGCACGGAGATTGAGCAACTTCTCAAGAAAAACACCGGATCCGTCATCGTGGTGGATGAGGCCTACGTCGACTACGGCACCGAATCCTGCATACCGCTCCTGCGAGGTCCAAACTGCCCTGAGAATTTATTAGTCAGCCACACCCTATCGAAGTCCCGCGCCTTAGCTGGGCTGCGGGTTGGTTTTGCTGTGGGCCACCCTGCTTTGATTGAGGGCCTCGAGCGAGTCAAAAATAGTTTTAACTCCTACCCCTTGGGCCGCTTAGCTCAAGCAGGTGCGATTGCCGCGATTGAAGACCAGGCACATCTCGAGGCGATGTCGGCCAAGGTCAGTAAAACGCGAGAAGTGCTTGTAACTGCACTAGACCGCCTGGGCTTTGAAACCCTACCATCCACTGCCAATTTTGTTTTTACACGCCACCCTAAACATGCTGGCGCCACGCTTTATCAACAACTGCGTGAACGCGGCATCATCGTGCGTCACTTTAAGGCACCTCGCATTGACGCCTTCTTGCGCATCACCATTGGCACGGATGAGCAGAATCAGGAACTGATTAGGGCTTTAGAGGAATTAGTTAAATAAGACGTACTGCATTGAGCAGTCTTTTGTTGCTTATTTCTTCAAGCGCATTTCAGCAGCCCTGGCATGGGCTTGCAGGCCCTCACCGTGCGCTAGTGTGCTGGCTACTTTACCTAGAGTTTGCGCGCCAGCTTCGCTGACTTCAATCATGCTCGAGCGTTTAATGAAGTCATAGACACCCAGCGGGGATGAGAAACGCGCTGTGCGTGCTGTCGGTAAAACGTGATTGGGTCCAGCGCAATAATCACCGAGTGATTCACTGGTGTAATTACCCATGAAGATTGCGCCTGCATGGCGAATCAGCTCGGCCCACTTTCTCGGCTCCTGCGCGCAAATCTCCAAATGTTCTGCAGCAATTGCATTGGCAATCTCACATGACTCTGCCATGTCTTTTACCTGAATCAATAATGCGCGATTGGTCAGCGACGTGCGGATTACTTCCTGGCGTGGCATCTCGGGCAAGAGGCGATCGATGCTAGCTTGTACCGCTTCAATAAATTGTGCATCCGGAGTCAGCAAAATCGACTGCGCTAATTCATCGTGCTCGGCCTGCGAGAACAAATCCATGGCAACCCAATCGGGATTGGTTTTGCCGTCGCACAGCACGAGTATTTCTGAGGGGCCAGCAATCATGTCGATGCCAACCGTACCAAATACGCGGCGCTTCGCAGCAGCAACATAGGCATTACCGGGGCCCACAATCTTATCCACCGCAGGCACGGTGTCTGTGCCATAAGCTAAAGCAGCAACCGCTTGCGCCCCGCCAATCGTAAAGACCCGATCAACCCCAGCTAACCATGCAGCAGCGAGCACCAAGGGATTGCGCGCGCCATCTGGCGTTGGCACCACCATAATGACTTCTTGCACGCCAGCCACCTTCGCCGGAATCGCATTCATTAAAACGGATGAAGGATATGCGGCTTTGCCACCTGGCACATAAATACCGACGCGATCGAGCGACGTAACCTTCTGGCCTAAACGCGTGCCATCGGCTTCGGTGTATTCCCAAGAATGGCAACCCGCCTCGATGCGCTGTTGTTCGTGATATGCCCTAACCCGGCTTGCAGCAATATCCAATGCATTTTTTTGCTCGGGTGGTAACTGCAGATAAGCCTGCTCAAGATCACCGCGCGCGATTTCTAAATCTGCAACGCTTTTTGCTGTGTTGGCACTGCTCAATCGATCAAAGCGCTTGGTGTAGTCCAGCACCGCTGCATCACCACGCGCTTTGACATCAGCCAAAATGCCCATCACTGTAGCATCAATGGCATTGTCATCTGCGCTAGGCAAAGACAAGCTCGCCATCAGCGTC
>CAZUMD010000058.1:0-9789 GCA_964621735.1 uncultured Polynucleobacter sp. | reverse complement strand
GCAAATTGCGACATCTCATTTTTACGGCGCAAGATAGCAAAGGCACTCTCAGCAATTAAGGCGCGATCGCGATTACCGAGTTGGGGCTCAGCGCGAAAGTAGCGACTGACTACGCGATCCGAAGGCTGCTCAAAGCTCAAGAGCTCAGGAAGCAGACGCTCCAAATGAGCAGCATGCTGCGGCAGCGCTTTAGCGTGGGAGAAATTCTTCTGCCCGCTCACGGGTGCAACTTCTGGGCCTCTTCGTTGTGGGCGACTTTGGGTACGGGCGCCAGAGGATGGGGATCGATCGGATGCTCTACTGCGGGTCGGCTTGGCGCCGCGCTCGGGTCTGGCCTTACTCATGGGTAAACAACTGCGACTCTGGGGGCTGCACCTTCACTTGATTTCCTTCTATTCGCAATCGACCGTCAAGGAACCATTTTACGGCCCGCGGGTAGATTAGATGTTCCATTTGCAAAACCCGTGCAGCCAATTGCGCTGCTGAATCACCCGGAAGTACAGGAACAGTGGCTTGGCAGATGATGGGGCCCTCATCGACACCCTCGCTAACAAAGTGCACGCTGGCACCATGCGTACTTACTCCTGCCTCCAAAGCCCGTTCATGGGTATGCAAACCAGGGAAGCTGGGCAGCAGGGAGGGATGAATATTGATCAGCTTTCCGGCGTAATGCCGAATAAACTCCGGCGTCAAGATCCGCATAAAGCCGGCCAAAACCACTAAATCCGGCTTGAGGAGGTCAATTTGCTGCATTAATGCCTGATCAAATGCAGCCCGATCTGGGTAAGTTGTGTGATCCAGAGCCAGCGCAGGAATACCCTCCGAGCGAGCAAAATCAAGGCCCTTGGCTTCAGGGCGATTGGCTATTACCCCACTAAATCGGACTGCCCAATTCTCTTTTTGGGCTGTTTTGACGATGGCTTCGAAATTCGATCCGCGTCCGGAGATTAAGGTAACGATGGAGTGCATGCCCACAATATAATTCAAGGCTACCCTGAAAGCGACCAGTGAACGTATTCCGAGGCTCTGCCCACCTTCGTGCTGCACCCCCTTGTGCCCTTACCATCGGTAATTTCGATGGCGTGCATCGGGGTCATCACGCCTTGCTCCAGGCGCTCACTGCGGGTGCACGTACAAGGGGTCTTGCTTCCTGTGTCATGACGTTTGAGCCACACCCCAAAGAATTTTTTACTCCCGCCGAAGCGCCACCCCGCATCTTAAATTTGCGGGATAAGTTAGCTGCCTTTGCCGACATCGGCATTGATCGCGTCGTCATTGAGCGCTTCAATGCTGCTTATGCCAAATTGACCCCTGAACAATTTGTTTCAGAAATCTTAATTCGGCGCCTCAATACCAAATGGATTTTGATTGGCGATGACTTCTGTTACGGCGCAAAACGCGCAGGGGACTTCGCTAGCCTTAAGCGCGCCGGTGAAGAATTTGGTTTTGAGGTTTCGAATATCAATACGGTTTTAGAAAATCAAGAGCGCATCTCCAGTTCAGCACTGCGTAGTGCATTAGCAGAAGGTGATATGCCCAAGGCGGCCCTGCTGCTGGGCAGACCTTATCTAATCTCTGGGCACGTGATTTACGGCCGTCAACTCGGCAGAACGCTAGGCTTTCCTACCCTGAACCTGGCTGTAGCAAATCACCTAAACGAGCGTAAGCCTGCCATGACTGGAATTTTTACCGTCCGCGTTCATGGCCTTGGAGACACGCCCTTACCGGGGGTTGCCAGCTTAGGGGTTAGACCAACGGTAGAAGATGCGGGGCGTGTTTTACTTGAGGTGCATTTATTTGATTTCAATGCTCAAGTGTATGGCCGCATTATTCGCGTTGAACTCTTAGAAAAAATACGGGACGAGGCAAAATACCCTGACCTCGACTCGCTGCAGTCTGCTATTCAAAACGATGCGCAATGTGCGCGTGATTATTTCCAGAAAAAAGTCTATGTCTGATAAATCCAATTCTTATCCCGTTAACCTTCTGGAAACTGCTTTTCCAATGCGGGGCGATTTGCCTAAGCGCGAGCCGCAATGGGTAGCCCAGTGGCAAAAAAATAAACTCTACGAAGCCATTCGGGCAGCGCATGCAGGGCAACCTAAATTCATCCTGCACGATGGCCCCCCATACGCCAATGGGGATATTCACATTGGTCACGCAGTCAATAAGATTCTCAAAGACATGATCGTTAAATCCCGCTGGCTGATGGGCTTTGATGCTGCCTATGTTCCAGGCTGGGACTGCCATGGCATGCCGATTGAAATCCAAATTGAAAAAAAGTTTGGTAAAAATTTACCGACCGCCGAAGTCCAGGCTAAAGCGCGCCAGTACGCCAGCGAGCAAATTGCGAAACAGAAAGTCGACTTTGAGCGCTTAGGCGTTCTGGGCGACTGGAACAACCCCTACCTCACCATGAATTACCGCAATGAGGCGGATGAGATTCGTGCACTGGGCGCCATTTGGAAAAAAGGTTATGTCTTCCGTGGCCTGAAACCCGTTAACTGGTGTTTTGATTGCGGCTCTGCGCTTGCTGAAGCCGAAGTGGAATACCAAGACAAAACCGATCCTGCGGTCGACGTTGGTTTTGCCTTTGATGATGCGCAGCGAGGTAATTTAGCCAAAGCATTTGGCCTGCCTTACTTGCCCGAGAAAAAAGGCATGGTTGTGATCTGGACCACCACGCCGTGGACACTGCCCGCCAACCAGGCACTGAATGTTCACCCAGAGCTGGAATATGCCTTAGTAGAGACCGATCAAGCACTACTTATTTTGGCGAAAGACCGCGTCGAAATTTGCCTGCAAGAGTACGGCCTCGAAGGCAAGATCATTGCGACCTGCTCCGGTCAAAAATTAGCGGGCATCTCCTTTTGGCATCCACTCGCATCCTTAGATGAAGGTTACCGTCGCCTCTCCCCAATTTATCCAGCAGAGTACGTCACGCTCGATACGGGTACTGGCCTAGTGCACTGCTCACCAGCCTACGGTGAGGAAGACTTTAAGTCGTGCAAAGCCAATGGCTTAGTCGACAAGGATATTCTGAATCCAGTGATGGGCAATGGTGTCTATGCATCCTGGTTGCCGCTCTTTGCCAATGAATTTGTCTGGAAAGCCAATCCGAAAATCGTCGAAGCGCTGCGCAGCGCCGGCAGTCTTTTAAAAGATAAATCGTATAGCCATTCCTACATGCATTGCTGGCGCCATAAAACACCCATCATTTATCGTGCCACCTCACAGTGGTTCGCCAGCATGGATAAAAAACCTTCCGATGGCAAAGCCAGCTTGCGTGAGGCAGCCCTGGAAGGCATTAACAATACGCAGTTCTATCCCGCTTGGGGCAAGCAACGCCTGCACAGCATGATTGCCAACCGCCCAGATTGGACCTTGTCGCGCCAGCGTCAATGGGGTGTACCGATGGCCTTCTTGGTGCATAAAGAAACGGGTGAGCCCCATCCCCGCACAGCCGAACTATTAGAAGAAATTGCCAAGCGCGTTGAGCAAGGCGGCATTGAGGCTTGGCAAAAACTGGATCCTGCTGAGTTACTGGGTGAAGAAGCCGCTCTCTACGAAAAGAACCGCGACACCTTGGATGTTTGGTTTGATTCGGGGACAACCCACTGGCATGTGATTCGTGGCTCACACCGTAATGAGCTTTATCGCCCTGAGTCAGAGAACGCCGATGGCCGTTTGGCTGATTTGTATTTAGAGGGCTCAGATCAACATCGCGGCTGGTTCCACTCATCGCTTCTCACCGGCGCCATGCTTGATGGCAAACCACCCTACAAGGCATTGCTGACCCACGGCTTCACGGTCGATGGCCAAGGTCGCAAAATGAGTAAATCGGTTGGCAATGTGATCGCGCCGCAACAGGTGGCCGATAAATTAGGCGCTGAAATCATTCGCCTTTGGGTTGCCTCTACCGACTACTCGAGTGAGATGACGATCTCCGATGAAATTCTGAAACGGGTGGTTGAGAGCTATCGCCGGATGCGTAATACCTTGCGCTTCTTGCTGGCGAACTTGGCCGACTTTGATCCAACGCAGCACAGTATGCCGAGCACAGAGTGGCTTGAGATCGACCGCTATGCAGTCGCTTTGGCAAATCAATTGCAAGGGGAGGTCCAGACGCACTACGCGGCCTATGAATTCCAGCCCGCAGTGGTACGCATGTTGAGCTTCTGCTCAGAAGACCTCGGCGGCTTTTACTTGGATATTCTGAAAGATCGCCTCTATACCAGCGCGCCCAATTCGAGAGAACGACGTGCGGCGCAAAATGCACTGTTCCACATCACTCGCAATCTCCTGAAGTGGCTCGCCCCATTCTTGTCGTTTACTGCAGAAGAAGCATGGTCATCGTTTCCGCATGGGTCTGACAACCAAGGCAAGCACTCCATCTTCCTGGAAGAGTTCGGTGCATTCCCCAAGATCGCCAATGCAGAAGAGCTACTGGCTAAATGGGATCGCATTCGGGAGATTCGCTCCGAGGTGACCAAAGCCATTGAAATTGAGCGTGAAGCAGGTCATGTCGGCTCCTCACTGCAAGCAGAACTCACCATCAAAGTCGATGACGTTGACTTTGCCATTTTGCATTCTCTCGAGGATGATCTGCGCTTTGTGACTATCACGTCCAGTGCCAATATTGAACTCAGTAGTGCAGGGCTAGAGGTTCTAGTTCGTGCGAGCCAATATAAAAAATGCGGTCGCTGTTGGCACCATACTGCAGATGTGGGAGCAGATCCTACGCACCCTGAACTCTGCGGTCGATGCATCAGCAACTTATTTGGCACTGGTGAAGATCGCTCTTTTGCCTAATCAATCAAACGCCTCATGATCCAGCCTACCCGCTCCATGGATACACGCCGTTTTTATGGCTGGCTCAGCTTGGCGTGCCTGGTGCTTGTTTTGGATCAAGCAACGAAGTTATGGGCGCAATCGACATTGCAGTTTGCCGTACCGGTACCCGTTACCAGTTTTTTGAATTGGTTCTTAATTTATAACCCTGGCGCTGCGTTTTCTTTTTTAGCCAGTAGTGGCGGCTGGCAGCGCTGGTTCTTTACCCTGCTGGGGATAGCTGCTGCTATTTTTATGATTTGGTATTTACGGCGCCATCAACACGAGACCTTACTCGCGTTTGCGATTAGCTTTATTTTGGGTGGCGCAGTCGGTAATGTGATTGATCGCCTAGTCTATGGCGCTGTCGTGGACTTCATTGATATTTACTATGGGCAATGGCATTGGCCTGCATTCAATCTGGCCGATAGCGCCATTGTGCTGGGCGCAGCCCTAATCATCTGGGGTGAAATCCGCCCAAAAAGAGCATCAAACCCAGCCTAATCTAGCCATTCCCCTCAAACCCGTTTAATCTTCGACTATGCAGTCACTTCTTCATAAAAAAATTGTTCTGGGCATCTCCGGCGGAATTGCGGCCTATAAGTCTGCCGAATTAGCTCGCCTACTGATGCAAGAAGGAGCAAGCGTTCAGGTCGTCATGACCGAGGCCGCAACCCAGTTCATTACGCCCGTGACCATGCAGGCCTTAACCGGCAATCCCGTTTTCACGAATCAGTGGGATGCGCGCATCAATAACAATATGGCGCACATCGAGTTATCGCGCGCCGCCGATGCGATTTTGATTGCGCCTGCTAGCGCTGATTTGATGGCCAAGCTATCGCTTGGTCTCGCCGATGATCTCCTCACCACCTTATGCCTAGCGCGCGACTGCCCTTTGCTGCTCACGCCCGCGATGAACTTGCAAATGTGGCAACACCCCGCAACCGTGCGCAGTGCGGAGCGCTTGCGCAGTGATCAAGTTGAATTACTCGGTCCTGCCAGCGGCGCTCAAGCCTGCGGTGAAGTGGGTATGGGCAGAATGCTCGAGCCCGCTGAAATCACCGAGCAATTAATTGCCTTCTTTCAAAAAAAAATACTGGCGGGTAAGCGGGTATTAATTACCGCGGGGCCTACGTTTGAAGCAATTGATCCGGTGCGTGGCATTACCAACCGCAGCTCCGGCAAGATGGGCTTTGCCATAGCCAGAGCCGCCCTAGAGGCTGGCGCGGAAGTGCATCTGATTGCTGGGCCTTGTGATTTGAATACCCCCCTTCTAGCAACAGGGAAAATCCAGCGGACCGATGTGGTCTCTGCCAAAGATATGTACGAGGCAGTGATGGCCTCACCCAATTGCGATCTGTTTTTTGGGGTTGCCGCAGTAGCCGACTGGGCCATCGCAAACCCCTCCGAAGAAAAGATAAAGCGCCAAGGTAATAGCAAATCAACGCCGAACATCGAGTTCGCCCCCAATCCCGATATTTTATTGGCCATGGCGCAGTCTGCTAAAAAGACGAAAGGCAAGCCACATCCTTACTGTATTGGTTTTGCAGCCGAGTCGACCAAACTCGAAGAGCACGCAGATGACAAGCGCAAGCGTAAAGGTATCCCCTTGATTGTTGGCAACATTGGCCCCGATACCTTTGGTAGTGACCTTAACCAACTGCTCCTGATTCATGAGCGGGGTAGCAAGAAATTAGCAAAAGCTCCAAAGCTGCAGTTAGCTCGTCAACTCATTCAGTTTGTTGCAACCCAACTCTAAAAACACCATGCAAACACTGCAAGTCAAAATCCTCGATGAACGCATGCGCAATCAGATGCCCAGCTATGGGACCCCTGGTAGCGCCGGTCTGGATCTACGCGCCTGTATCGATGCCGCTATGGTGATTGCTCCCGGTCAAACGGTATTGGTGCCGACTGGCTTATCCATCTTTGTGGAAGATCCACGCTACGCCGCCCTCATCCTGCCCCGCTCGGGCCTGGGCCATAAACATGGGATTGTTTTAGGAAACCTCGTCGGCTTAATTGACTCGGATTACCAAGGGCAACTCATGGTGAGCACCTGGAATCGCAGTAGCACCCCTTTTACTCTAGAGCCCATGGAGCGCTTGGCACAGCTCGTGATCGTCCCAATACAGCAAGTGGAACTCAAGATCGTGGAGGAGTTCGCTGAAAGTAGTCGTGGGACAGGTGGATTTGGAAGTACGGGCAGAGGATAAATCGAATCATGCGGGTTAGGAAAACGATTGCACCCGTCTCGCCCGGCGAGATGTTAGAAGAAGAATTTTTAAAGCCCCTAGGCCTCACCAAATATCGCCTGGCTAAAGATATCGGAGTGCCGCCGCAACGTATTGGCGACATTGTTGCTGGAAAACGCTCCATTACCGCCGATACCGATCTGCGGCTTTGTAAATACTTTGGACTGAGTGATGGCTGGTGGCTAAGAGGGCAGGCAAGCTACGACACCGCAATTGCAAAGGGTAACTTGGCCGATGTTTTGAAACGTATTGAACCCTGCCAGTTACTTGCTGCCTAAGGCAAGAAAGATACGGGCAAAAAAATACCAACCGAAAGGTTGGTATTTTTCATTACAAGGTAGTTAACTTAGAAGTTAGATTTCCTCAGCAGGCGCTACATCGGTCTTGCTGGCCTTAGATGGTGGGGTAGCCTGATGAATATCCAGCAATACCTTGCCATCCGCATCAATCCCAACCGCAACCGTACCGCCTTGCGCCAAGCGTCCAAAGAGCAATTCATCTGCAAGGGCTTTACGGACCGTATCCTGAATAATCCGCTGCATTGGCCTTGCACCCATGAGTGGATCAAAACCGTGTTTCGCTAAATGCGCCCTTAACTCAGGACTGAAGGTCGCATCGACTTTCTTCTCGTGCAACTGCTCTTCGAGCTGCATTAAGAACTTATCAACTACCCGCATGATGATCGACTCGTCTAGCGCCTTGAAGGAAACGATTGCATCTAAACGATTCCGGAACTCTGGCGTGAAGAACTTCTTGATATCGGCCATCTCATCGCCAGACTCACGTGCATTGGTAAAGCCAATCACTGACTTCTGCATGGCTTCGGCGCCGGCGTTGGTGGTCATGATGATGATGACGTTCCGGAAATCCGTCTTGCGGCCATTGTTGTCGGTCAGCGTGCCATGATCCATCACCTGCAAGAGAATGTTAAAAATATCCGGGTGGGCTTTTTCAACCTCGTCGAGCAATAAGACGCAGTGGGGCTTCTTGTTCACCGCCTCGGTTAACAATCCACCTTGATCAAAGCCAACATAGCCTGGAGGCGCACCAATTAAACGGCTTACCGCATGGCGCTCCATGTACTCCGACATATCAAAGCGCAGTAACTCGATACCCAAGATATAAGCCAGCTGTTTTGCAACCTCCGTCTTACCGACACCGGTTGGGCCCGAGAACAAGAATGAGCCAATCGGACGATCAATCTTGCCAAGGCCAGCACGCGTCATCTTAATCGCGCTGGCCAATGCTTCGATCGCTGGATCTTGACCAAAGACGACGCTCTTAATGTCGCGGTCCAAGGTTTGCAATTTACTGCGGTCATCAACCGTGACCGATTGCGGCGGTATGCGGGCAATCTTCGCCACAATCTCCTCAATCTCAGGACGGCCAATGGTTTTCTTCTGCTTTGATTTGGGCAAGATGCGCTGGGCAGCACCGGCTTCGTCAATCACATCAATTGCTTTATCCGGCAAGTGGCGATCATTGATGTAGCGCGAAGACAATTCAGCAGCAGCAACTAAGGCAGCCGAAGCGTACTTCACGCTGTGGTGCTCTTCAAAGCGTGATTTGAGGCCACGCAAAATTTGCACCGTCTGATCAACCGTCGGCTCGACTACATCCACTTTTTGGAAGCGACGCGCCAGTGCAGCATCCTTTTCAAAAATGCTGCGGTATTCCGTAAAGGTAGTGGCACCAATGCACTTGAGCTGACCGTTCGATAAAGCGGGCTTGAGTAAATTACTCGCATCTAAAGTACCGCCCGAAGCAGCGCCGGCACCAATCAAAGTATGAATCTCATCAATAAACAAAATGCCGTTGGAATTATCTTTGAGGGCTTTGAGCACGCCCTTCAAGCGCTGCTCAAAATCGCCGCGGTATTTAGTGCCGGCTAAAAGCGCGCCCATATCCAGGGAGTAGACCGTGGCATTGGCCAAAATATCAGGCACTTCGCCCTTGGTAATACGCCATGCCAAGCCTTCTGCAATTGCGGTTTTACCTACGCCGGCCTCACCCACTAACAGGGGGTTATTTTTACGGCGACGGCAGAGTACTTGCACAACGCGCTCCACTTCACTGTCTCGCCCAATCAGGGGGTCAATCTTGCCTTGGCGCGCCATGACATTGAGGTTTTGCGTGAACTGATCAAGCGGACTCTCTTTGCCGCTAGCTGCTGACTCTTCAGTCTCTTGGCTTTGATCCGCTGCCTTTGCTGGCTCGACCTGATCTTTGCGAATGCCGTGGCTAATAAAGTTAACGACATCCAAACGAGTAACGCCTTGCTGCTGCAAGAAATACACCGCGTGTGAATCTTTTTCACCAAAAATGGCGACCAGGACGTTAGCGCCGGTCACTTCCTTCTTACCGTTGGAAGTCGATTGCACATGCATGATCGAGCGCTGGATCACCCGCTGAAATCCCAGTGTCGGTTGTGTATCAACCTCTTCGGTGCCCGGCACGACTGGGGTGTTGTCATTAATAAAGTTTTTAAGCTGGGCGCGTAGCTCGGCAATGTTCACTGAACACGCTTTCAGGACCTCGACTGCGGTCGCGTTATCCAGGAGCGCAGCCAGAAGATGTTCGACGGTGATGAACTCATGCCGCGCAGCCCGTGCATCGACAAACGCCATGTGCAAGCTCACTTCTAATTCTTGGGCAATCATGCTTCCTCCATAGTGCACTGTAGTGGGTGACCCGCTTCACGGGA
>CAZUMD010000057.1:8463-10044 GCA_964621735.1 uncultured Polynucleobacter sp. | reverse complement strand
AGCATCCAGCGGTAAATCTGCGGCTGAGTAAAAAAGGTTTCTAAGTAGAAAGCGATGGCACTAGCAGCCAGGGCAACCCACAAATAAATCGGTAGGCTTGCCCAAAAAACTGGGGTTTCTAAAATGAGATCGCGCAGGGTACCGCCGCCAATCGCGGTGATTAGTCCCAATACCATCACCCCAAACAAATCCACGCCTCGATCGGCAATCGCCAGTACGCCAGTGACTGCAAATGCAATCGTTGCAATGATGCCAATCCAAAAACTGAGGTTTTCCATAGGGTTCAGTCTAAAGCACTTCGCTAGCGCTACCGATTTTTAGGCAATAAAAAACCCGCTCCGAAGAGCGGGTTCATGAAGCCCCAAGAGTTTGCTTGGGGATCAAACGAGCAACTTAGGTTGCATTCGTATTGAGTGTATCGCCTCGTAAGGTTGGATAACGTACGTGATCGATCAGCTCTTGAATATCTTTACGTGGGGCTGGGGTTACCAAGCTCACCAAGATAATCGCGGCAAAACCGAGGGGCACGCCAAAGATACCAGCTGAAATTGGCGCAATACCATACCAAAGTTCAACAGGTGAAGTTACGCCGAATACACCACGTAACCATGGCTGGGTCATGACCATGTAATAGAAGGTCACGCCCAAACCAAGCACCATACCAACGCAAGCACCCGCTTTGTTAGCGCGCTTCCAGAAAATACCAAGGGTAAGTGCTGGGAAGAACGCTGCTGCAGCAAAGGAGAAGGCCGCGCCAACCAAGAACAAGATGTCGGCTGGTTTCTGAGCAGCAACATACGCTGCCGCTAAAGCCACCACCAACAACAATGCTTTGGAAATCGCAACACGACGGCTTGCAGGTGCATTGGGGTCGATCATTTTGTAGTACAGGTCATGTGACAGTGCGTTCGCAATGGTCAACAGGAGTCCGTCAGCAGTCGACAGCGCAGCAGCCAAACCACCCGCTGCCACCATGCCGGAGATCACGTATGGCAAGCCACCGATTTCTGGGGTTGCCAGAACGATGATGTCACCACCAATGGTCATTTCAGCTAACTGGAAAATACCGTCTTTGTTTACGTCAACAACCGATAACAACGATGGATCTACCTTGGTCCACTGCGCGATCCAGCCCGGCAGTTGATCAAATGGCGTCCCGACCAGTACCGTAAAGATCTCGTACTTCACCAACACTGCCAAAGCAGGCGCCGTGAAATACAGCAAGAAGATGAAGAACAAGGACCATGTCACCGACTCACGCGCTTGCTTTACCGACGGAGTCGTGTAAAAGCGCATCAGAATATGTGGCAATGCCGCTGTACCCACCATCAAACAGAAGATCAAGGCTAAGAAGTTACGACGTGAGGTATCGAAAGCCGTACGGGCCTTTTCGTCACCATCTGGATTACCCGCAAACTGCTGAGCATGACGAGGCATGTTAGCAAGTGGGTTCGAGCGGGCTGTTGCACCAGCACGTTGTGCTGTCCAGGCTTTTTTCGCTGCTTCTGCATCCTTAGGAACTGCAGCCAATGCTTTTTCAGCTGCTGCGATTTCAGGTGCAGGTGCATTTGCAGCCTTCAA
>CAZUMD010000057.1:0-8363 GCA_964621735.1 uncultured Polynucleobacter sp. | reverse complement strand
CCAATGCTTTTTCAGCTGCTGCGATTTCAGGTGCAGGTGCATTTGCAGCCTTCAACTCAGCAACTTTTTGCTCGGCAGCTGCTTTATCGGCAGCCAGTGCAGCAGGAACGTCTTTCAGCTTCTCGCCAAGAGCGTCAGCACGTGCTTTGAAAATCCCACGAACTTCAAGCTCTTTTGGATCCTTGATCAGCTCAGCTTCTTTGGCCGTTACTTTTTCAAGTTGCTGGCCGTAAACAAACTGGGGAAGTGGAATGCCAGTTTGCTTAACAGATAACCAAATCACTGGAATCATATAAGCAATGATCAAGATGATGTACTGCGCAACTTGTGTCCAAGTAACCGCACGCATACCACCCAAGAACGAGCAAACCAAAATACCAGCTAAGCCCAAGAAGATGCCGAGCTCAAATGGCACGCCAGCCAAACGGGTTGTAATCAAACCAACGCCGTAAATCTGCGCAACCACATAGGTAAATGAGCACAAGATGGCCGCAAAAATCCCGATGAAGCGGGGAAGATTGCCGTCATAGCGTGCGCCCAAGAAGTCTGGAATCGTAAATTGACCGAACTTACGCAAGTAAGGGGCCAAGAACAAAGCCACCAAACAGTAACCGCCGGTCCAGCCCATGATGAAGGCCAAGCCACCGTAACCTGTTAGGTACAAGGTACCAGCCATACCGATAAACGACGCGGCAGACATCCAGTCCGCACCTGTCGCCATACCGTTATAGAGCGCTGGCACTCTGCGACCCGCTACATAGTACTCAGCCGCATCATTGGTTCGACTCATAACACCGATACCGGCATAGAGTAAAACCGTTGCGCCTAAGAATACGTAACCGATCATGGCACGGCTGAGGCCCATTTGCTCAGCAATTCCCAGCACTATAACGAACGCAATAAAGCCTCCGGTATACCAGCCATAAATCTTATTTAGGCCTTTTTTGAAGTCGGCATTACTTGAGCCGCCGCCGAAGACGCTACCGTCTCCACCACTAGGTGTCATTCCAGCCATGATTAGTCCTCCTCCACTTCAGCGCAATCGTATTCTTTGTCTAGGTTATTCATGTAGTGCGCGTAGTAGGCAATGATCAGAACATAAGCCACTAAAGCGCCTTGTGCCCCAACCCAAAAACTAAACGGCCATCCAAAAAAATTAAAATTTAAATCACGGGCGTAAAAGCCCACAACAAAGGTCACGATGAACCATATGGCTAACAGAAATCCTGTCATCCGTACGTTTTTGGACCAATAGTGCTTATGCGATTCTGTTAATTGCATAACAGTTTCTCCTTTAGTTAAAAAAATACATCTACTACTAATGCACTACTTAATACACACTACTAAAAACCACTAAACAGCCAAACCGGTTTCCCGCTCGAGCTGCTTAGCAAATTTGGGCTCAAAGTCTTTGAGGTGAAGAATGATTTTGGTGGCCTCTTCAGGCTGGTTGCGCTCGGCATACACCCGGGCCAGCTGGTACCAGGCATAGGGGCTCATGGGCTGCAACTTCGTATTTTTCTTGAGGGCCTTGATGGCCTCGTCAAAGCGCTGCAATTGAATTAATACCAAACCAAGTCCGTACCAGGCTTGGTCTAAATTTTCATTGAGCTTAATCGCTTGGCGAAAGCTGTGCTCCGCATCCTGAGTCTGCCCCATCTCTTCTTGCAAGAAACCGAGGTTGTACCAAATGGCTTCGGACACATCGGGCTTGAGTGTCAAGCGCTTGTAATCAGCTATGGCGCCTGCTTTATCGCCATGCTCGGTTTTCATGAATGCCAAGCTGGTCAGTACATAGTCATCGTGGGGAAACTGGCGATTCATTTCCTCAAATACATCCATCGCTTGATTTTTTAAACCAATGATGATTAATGCATTAGCGCGCCACTTCAGCAAATACCAATCGAGGTTGCGTTTATTTACTGGCATATCTCAATCCCGATGGTGATGCAGTGTTCAATCTTCGCTAAGGTCACGGCAATGTAAAAAACGCCAACAATACAAAATGCAACGAAGGGAATCTGACGATCGATAATTTGCTTTGGGGAAATAAAGCGCGCAATGAGTGTCCACGGCTTATTAACAATGCCAATCAGTTGGTAGAACAAATTAGTGTCACGACCTTGGCCAGCTAAAACATAAAGCAAGCCTTGGCCAATCAGACCTAAGGCGCCGATGTACAAAATCAACTGAGCGATATTTAAAAATAAAAGCACTAATAATCCTAAAAGTTACATTCCAACTCGGAAGGCTTGTAAGTACAAGGATTATGGTGCCTATGGCAAGGTCACCAAATCGGGGCTTTCCCCTATAAAACAGTGAAAAAATGAGGGGTTTTGAGGCTAGGCTAGCGCGGAATCCAGCTGGCTTGACGGGCAATGCTCCGTAATGAAGACCATGAGCTGGCTTCCCGTTTTAAATAGGGCCAGAGGCGCATAAGTAACTCTGCCGTGGCAAAAGTATCGGCAGCAGCCTGATGGCGGACTGCACACTCGATGCCAAAGTGCCCCAACCAATCATCCAAGGCGCGCAAACTAGGGTTTACCCCAGTAATTTTAGCCAGAGGCTCGATATCCAGCCATTCATTTTGCAAGGGCTGTAATCCAAACATTCCATAAGCGCGATTAATCATCCCTTCATCAAATGGAGCATGAAATGCCAATAAAGGGGATTGCCCAAGCCAAGCTCGGAACTCCTCTAAGACTTCCAGCGGCGGCCTGCCCTCGGATTGCGCCTGCGTACCAATGTGGTGAATCAAAATATTGTCTTTATTGCTCGGCAAATCTTGTTTGAGGACAGCCTCATAACTATCGCCAATCACAATCGAGATGCCCTCAAAGTCGGGGCTGACCTCGAGCGCCACTGCGGCAATGGCTAGAAGCCGGTCAGAGTAGGGATTAAGGCCACTGGTTTCCACATCGAGCACGATCCAGCGGCGCACTTCGGGCTGCTTCCCCTTAAACAGGGATCGCAGCCCATCAAATAAAGGCGCATCTTTTAGATTAGTGAACATAATCCAGCTGCAAATGCTGCTGCAAAGCGCGCACCGTTAATAGGGATTCTTTAAGGATACTGCGATCGACGGAGTTCAGCAGGTCGAGGTCAATCACATTGGCGCTGCCGTTGATTGTGACTCCACCAATTTGGGCGGCGAGGCGCTGCGTTTGCAAAAACTCAAATGCCGTAATCCAGCCAGCACTCTCGGCCTCAGGGACCTTCAGCGCATGACCCACCGCAGCCAATCGCTCGCGCGTATTGATTGCATCAATGCCATATGCCAGGGAATAAATTCGTGCTGTATCAACCACAAATGCTGTGCCTTGCAATTTCAGGTCAATGGTTTTTTTGCCATCGATCTCGGTTGTATTAATACCACCAAACCAATTGAGCGGCACCCCCGAATTTAAGGTATTTTCAGCCAGCAGTTTAATAAAGCGCGGAACGGCTACGGCCTTCACGCGGACAAGCTCTTTTAGCGGAATCAATAAATCGGCATTGCCAGCAAGCGCGCGAAGATCAAAAAAGATACTGGCTTTTAACAAATCTTCTGGATTACCTTGCTCCATCCAACGGCTAAAGCGATTAAGCCATTGCTGCTGTGACAAACACAACTCTGGGTTACTCGCCATGATGTTGCCTTTGCATAGCGGATAACCGCATGCATCAAGGGCTTCATTCACTTCCCGAGCGAACTGCAGGTAAATCAAGCGCTGCGCCTCATCCTCACCATCGGCGTATATCAGGGCATTGTCTTGATCGGTTGTAATGGTTTGCTCACTACGCCCTTCCGAACCCAAGGCAATCCAGGCAAAGCGGCTCAGGTTCAATTGATGGCGCTGGGCAATCAGAGCAATCAACTGCTCGGTCAGCAGGTCATTCAAGTGGCTAATGAGGGAAGTTAATTGGCGCGCCTGAACGCCTTGCCCTAACAAATTACGTGCAAACGTACGAATGTCTTCAGCGCACTTGATTAAAGGCGCAACATCGTCTGCAGCGCGAATTGCGCCGCTGATATTACTAAGCGATAAGCGCTGCAACGAAAATAAGTCCCGCTCTGAAATAACCCCAACCAAGCGGCCATGATCCAAGATCGGTAAGTGTCGAATATTAAAACGCGACATCATGAGGCCTGCCTTCTCGGCGCTGTCATCCACGTTTAAGGTTTTTACTTCAGTCGACATCACGGCCGATATGGGCGTATTGAGATCTATATTGCTCAGGGCCACGCGTGGCAACACGTCATACCGGGTAAAAATGCCGAGGATGGTTTTTTCATCCTCGCAAACCAGAATCGACCCGACTTTTTTTTCATGGATCAGGGTCAGCGCTTCACGCAGGGGCGTATTAGGGCCAGTCGTAAGCGGCTTCTTTAAACGCAAATCACCCAGACGACTTTCCAGCGATTGCTCTTCTAGGGCCTGTGAGGCAAAGGAATTACGTAGGGCCGCACGGGATTCCTGAAGCAAGCCCCCCATTCGATTACTTAAAAAATCACTGAAGGGTTTGGATTGTTCTTGCAATTGGCGCATCGCAGCTACCGGGATGAGCAAACAAAAACAATCGTCTACGGCGGTATATATAGTGGATACCGGTCGGCCTGCAAACGCGGAACCAATCGAAAATAAGCTCCCTGCCTCCAAATGAAAAGCGGTTTCTTCAATCCCGGGAATATCGCGACGCCCGGACACATGCCCTTGCCGTATGAGGTATAAAAATGGAGGCGGGCCATCTGCTGGGGACAAGATGACCTCTTTTGGCGCAAAGTAGGCCTCACGCGACTGGCTTAAAAAATAATCTACATCTGCTGTGGCCATTTTTGAAAATGGCAGGTTTTGCATTACTTGCTGACGTAAATTTTGTACCAGGCTGTTTGATTGGGAAGGGCGTGAAGAAACAGCTTCATCCATGAATACATCCTTTTAAGTTAAAAAAGCGTCGATCACCAGCAAGCAAGCTCATTTAGAATCGCAATTGGCGTCACTCATCATATGTCCAATTAGTTCACTTATCAATACAATAGGACCCATTCAGAAATACCAAGGTATCCTTAGCCATGAACCCCACCACCGTCAATATCGTCAGCAGCCTTCTCTTCGGACTGGCTGTAATCCATACCTTTTCTACTAAATTTTTTGAGGGTTTAGCGCACAAGCAACCCAACCATGCGGGGATATGGCATTTGCTGGGTGAAGTTGAAGTGGTGTTTGGATTTTGGGCCATGGTATTGGTCTCCTTCTTTTTCATTCACACCGGAACCGATGCCACGATTGCCTATTTAGAAAAGCTGAACTTTACCGAGCCCCTCTTTGTATTCGTAATCATGATCATTGCCGCCAGCAAACCGGTTCTCGAGTTTTGCTTATTCTTAGTATTGCGCATCACGGCCATTCTGCCCGTTAAAAAGTCGGTGGGCTTTCTGTGGGTCACACTGACCCTCGTTCCCCTTTTAGGCTCCTTCATTACGGAACCGGCCGCCATGACGGTTGCCGCATTACTGCTGCGTGACTACTATTTTTCTAAACGCATTTCACCCAAGTTGATGTATGCGGGACTGGCGGTGCTCTTTGTCAATATCTCGATTGGCGGCGCCTTAACTCCCTACGCAGCGCCCCCGATCTTGATGGTCGCCAGCACCTGGAATTGGGATCTGTGGTTCATGCTTGAAAACTTTGGCTGGCGCTCTGCTCTCGCAGTGAGTGCCAACTCCACTTTGCTCGTGTTTCTGTTCTACAAAGAACTGCGTGGCTTTAATATCCAGCCCAATGAAAAGAAGATTGACGCCATTCCGGTAAGCGTCATTTGCATTCACTTAGCCTTCTTAGTGGCAGTGGTTATTTCAGTACACCACTCGGTTTTATTCATAGGCTTGTTTTTGTTCTTTGTGGGCTACACCACCGCGTATGCGCGCTATCAAAATAAGCTCATCATTCGTGAGAGCATGCTGGTTGCATTTTTCTTGGCAGGGCTCGTCGTTTTGGGTAGCCAACAAAAGTGGTGGCTGCAACCACTGCTCACGAATCTAGACTCGACCTCGGTCTACTATGGGGCCACAGTTCTAACTGCCATTACGGACAATGCCGCACTGACCTATTTAGGCTCATTGGTGGAAGGCCTCTCCGATGAATTTAAATACTCCTTGGTTGCAGGTGCACTGACTGGCGGCGGTCTGACGGTCATCGCCAACGCACCCAATCCAGCTGGATACTCAATTCTGAGGCCGAGTTTTGATGAGGGCTCTATTAGTCCACTGTATTTATTTTTGTATGCAGTGCCGCCCACAATCATTGCCATCATCGCCTTCCGCTTTCTCTAATGGCGCAAACAGCACCAAAGGTAATTGCATTTGATGCCTACGGTACCCTCCTCGATGTGTATTCGATGGGGGTCTTGGCAGAAAATCTCTTTCCAGGTCAAGGGCAGTCTTTATGTGTGCTCTGGCGTGATCGCCAAATTGAATACACCCGCCTGATTACGATGAGCGATCCTACGGGATCGACGCACTACCAATCGTTTTGGGATCTCACCATTGCAGCGCTGCGTTTTTCCTGTAAGCGCTTGGCTATTTCGCTCAGCGAGAATCATGAAACGCAATTGATGGGGCAATACGCTAAATTAAGTGCGTTCCCAGAATGCCAATCAACGCTGAGTCAGATTAAGAAAGCAGGGATCGCTACGGCAGTTCTTTCCAATGGCAATTCTGAAATGCTATTAGCGGCGCTCAAGGCAAATCAACTCGATACCCTATTGGATCGAGTGATTTCGGTTGATGAGGTGCGCCAATTTAAAGTGAGTCCAGCAAGTTATGGCTTATTAACAAGTCACTTTGGATGTGCACCCAAAGACATTTTGTTTGTTTCCAGCAATGCCTGGGATGTGATTGGCGCCGGTTGGTTTGGACTGACGACGTTTTGGGTGAATCGCCAAAATCTACCTTTTGAAGAAATCGGTCCCAAGCCCACTTATACTGGCGCTAACTTAAATGACGTGCTAGCCGCATTACCTACGTAACGCGATGTAACGGCTCACCAAAGGATCGTCTTGGAATTTTCTACCCTCATCGATTTATTTCTGCACCTTGATAAAAACTTAGCAATCGTTGCGAATGAGTGGGGTGTTTGGATTTACGTCCTGCTCTTTGCCATCATCTTTGTAGAAACGGGCTTTGTGGTGATGCCTTTTTTACCAGGCGACTCCTTACTATTTGTAGCGGGCGCGCTATGTGCTGTTGGTGGTATGGATCTATACGTTCTGATGGCATTGCTCACTACGGCCGCGATCTTAGGCGATGCCCTCAATTACTCGATTGGACGATTTGTGGGCAATAAGGTCTTCTCGTGGGAAGACTCGCGCTGGTTTAATCGCAAAGCATTTGATCAAGCGCACGCCTTTTATGAAAAATATGGTCCCATCACCATTGTCTTGGGGCGCTTTATGCCCTTCATTCGGACCTTTGCACCATTTGTAGCTGGTGTTGCGCACATGCGTTACCCCATTTTTGCTTTCTACAATATTGTCGGCGGCATTTTGTGGGTCTGCAGCTTAACTGCATTAGGCTACTGGATTGGCGAGCATCCTTGGGTGAAAGCCAACTTCTCCCTGGTTGCTTTGGCCATGATTATTATTCCTGGCCTGCCAGCACTCTGGATCTTTAGTAAAGAAGTATTCAAAAAGATTCAGGCGCGGCAGCGCTCGCACTAATACTTGCCCTAAAGGTCCACAAAGCCCAATTTATATGCGCCGGCGTAGTAAAAACAGCATTGGGAAGCCCGGTGGGGAGAAATGAACCGAATTTGCTACAATTTAACGCTTGGCGATTTAGCTCAGTTGGTTAGAGCGATGGAATCATAATCCACAGGTCCGGGGTTCGAATCCCTGAATCGCCACCACATTTAGAAGCCACTGCTACCTTGCAGTGGCTTTTTCTTTAGTGCGAGGCTAGTCCCATAAATCGCGCTGTATGTCTCGCTTCAAAATTGCGCGCACTTGATCTGCAATCGCGGTTTCTTGTTTTCCTGGTTGGAGATTGATTGTGCTACCAGCCATCAATTTTCCTGGCGTGATGACGCGCATATACCAGCCGCAATGTCCCGATTGCAGCATTGCTTTGGCAGCGCCTTTGTAGCGCATTTTTGCGTTGAACTTAAAACACGGCTCACGTAGCTTGGTCACGATAAATTCGAGATCGCCAATCTGCAGCGTATCGCCCACAAACACATCCGCTTCCAATAAACCAGTGATGGTGAAGTTCTCGCCCATCGCTCCGGGCTGCAAATCAAATGGCGTTTTTAGTTCACGTGTTAATAGTGCATTCCAAAATGGGTAGTGCTCGTGTGGATAAACGTAAATGGCTTTCTCAATTCCGC
>CAZUMD010000056.1:0-10154 GCA_964621735.1 uncultured Polynucleobacter sp. | reverse complement strand
CAGTAGCTTTTCTGTTCCTTTCGCTGACTGACTGGTCACCTGGAGGTTACCACCCAATACTTCGGCACGGATCGTTTCCGGTACCGGAAAGTCATCCTGTATTCGCATGCTACCTTTAGCATTCACCAGCGGCGGAAAGTCTGACCACTGTATTTGATTGCCTAATAGAGTTAAACGAATATCAAGATCGGGATCTTTTGATCCCGATAGTGGGATTGCTAAATCGACGGTTAAATCAGCAGGGCCGCTGACACTGAGTAATTGCGCAACGGAGGGCCGCTTCTGCAAAATGGGGGTGGGCTTGATGTAGTCTAGCAACTCCTTCAGGTCGCCACTAGCAGAACCCGTTACTTTTAGTGCCGAATTTGGAGCGTTGATGTCAGCGATCGTGGCTTGAATCGATTGCAACAGAACATTTTGGTAATTTGCCTTATCGACTTGTACTTTCAGCGCCGCCTCCTTCATCATTACTACGCCGCTGATATTGGTAAATGCTGGCCAGCTACCTTGACTGACGGGAAGGATTGGAACGGGATTAAAAGTCGTATTTTTAATTGGCAGATTAAGTGTGAACTCGCCTGGGAATTTAGCAGAGTAGGGAATTTGATTTGGATCCCCTTTAATCGAGAGGCTGCCTTGTTGAATTTCGCCAGCAGCAAATGCTTTACTCAGGTAGGTGCGCGCATCGCGATCCATTTCGACTGGAAGATACCGATGCGCCTCAGCAAGCGTGGCGCGCTCAAATTGCATATTCAGGGTCAGTGAATCGGTTTGTTTGGGGTCGCCAAAGAGGTAGTTGGCAGTCAGGGATGCGCTGACATCGGGATTACTGAATACAACATCTTTCCCGCTAATTTGCCATTGCCCCTTGATCTTTTGCCAAGCAATCTGACCTTTTGCAGTTTCAAGTTTGAGTTTTGGATCCACTAAAAAGCCGCTGATATCGAGCTCGAGATTGGGGGAGTTCAATATCAGGCTGCCTTGCTTTTCGTTGGTCTCCAGCCGGCCCGTTAAGTTGGTCACGCTCGGTAAAACATTGCGTGGTCCTAGGAAGCGAAAGTTGCTTAAGTCTGCTTTGATCGACAGAGCCAAATTGGTATTCGGTAACCAGGTTTTGGGTAGCGGTAGGGCGGATGATTTTTCAGACCACTGGATATCGAGGTTCTCGAGCAGTCCGCTTGCCTTTGAGCCTGCAATAATACGGTGCAATTTTTTGGGTAGCGGTAGATTGAGCGCAAACAAAGTGGCGTCATCGACGCTGATTCGGGGAGATGAAAATCCAAAATCCCGAATTTCTTCGCCAGCTTTGGGCGGAGTCCAATAAAACGACATCGGACTCAATTGTTTTAGGGGGGAATTTTTAGGACTTCCAAAATCCCGCCACGCTAATTTTTTACTTGTCACAGAAACTACTTTTCCTTTAGAGCTTTCCTGCATTTCTGCCTCGAGTCGGCCAAACTCTAATAGATCGCGCTCCTGTTTAAATTGAACGCGTAAGTCATCTGCAAAGAGCAGGGCATCACCGCCGCTTAGTCTGCCCTTATTGAGACTTACAAAACCACGCGATTCCACAATACCCTCGAGCATCGGCAGGGGCAGTTTGAAGTCGAGCCCCAAGCGATTGAGATTGAGCCCTTTAAAGTCCCAGGTAAATTGCCCACTCCAGTTGCGCCAATTGCTGGGCTCGCCACCGATGCCGTGCTTAAAGTCTGCGCTCAAGCGTACTGGGCTTGGATCGCTGGGCAGATAAGCCACTAAGTCAATCAGGTGATCTCGTAGGCCATTGGAGATCTCTAGGGACTCAATGCGAACATCGGTATCTAACTTTTTCTTTTCGCGATCCCGCCAGTGAATCACTGCATTGGTTAGCTCAATAGTATTTTGTGCCAAAAGCCAATCACTACCCGCATGACCACTTTGATTTGGATCAAGTGCAATGCCAGCTATCGAAATTACCCCATTTGATCCGCGCTCCGCAGTGAGCTCGACATCGCCGATACTTAATTTCTGAAAATACGGTGTTAGGTGATAAAAGGACAGTAGGCTGAGTTCGCCCGATACGGATTGGATTGTTAGCGCAGGCAGATTTTTTGTTGGCTCGCTGACCTTGGCTGCTGTCTTCGAATAAAACCGCAATCCATCGATTTCAAAATCAGGCCGCAGTCCATCCCAGTTGACGCGCACATCATCCATCGTGACCATAACGCCCAGTCGCGATCCCATGAGCTTTTCTAAGGCTGGTTTGGATTTTTCAATCTGTGGCCAAACAAGATAGCGAACCCCAAAATGCAATGCCACTGCAAGCGCGGCAACGACAGCCGCCAACTTGAGGAGGCGGACTAGCCAGCGCGACCAATGGAGCTGAGCAATGCCGCTTTTCAAGCTGCGTAGCATGGGGCCAAGGGAGGAGTTTCGAAACATAAACCGTATTATCCGTCACCCCACTCAAGAATGGCTATGATTCGGTATGGCCTCGCCTCATCAACCAATCGACTTTTTACGGCAGCATTCTGTATTTGCTAGCCGCTGGTTGCAGGCACGTCCCGATTGGACCTCTTGGCTTTTAGAGCATCAAGCTCAGCCGGTTAATTTGGCTGCGATTAAGGCCTTACTTGAGCCAGCGCAAGGCATCGCCGCTAAGCCAGAATTAGACGAATTAAAGCTAATGACGGAGTTGCGCCTAGCCCGGCAGAAATTAATGCTGTGTTTGGGTTTGCGTGATTTGAGTGGGCAAGCGCCATTGGCCGAGGTGACTGAAGCGCTGAGTTTGTTTGCGGAGCAATCCGTCGCAATAGCCTTGGAGGCGATCCGCGCCGACTTAAAGATTCGCTTCGGTATCCCGTGGTATTCAGAAGGCAATTGTGAGGTCCCGCTGATGGTGGTTGGCATGGGTAAGCTCGGTGGTTATGAGCTCAATCTATCGTCAGACATCGATTTAATTTTTCTCTATGAGTACGAAGGCGACACCCAGGGCGGTCAAAAAAGCCTTTCGAATCACGAGTGGTTTACTCGAATGGGCAAACGCTTAATTAAGATCATCTCTGAGCACGATGCCAATGGTTTTGTCTTCCGGGTAGACATGCGGTTGCGGCCGAATGGCGACTCTGGCCCCCTGGTATGTAGCCTCGATATGCTGGAGGTGTATCTGACAGTACAAGGCCGCGAGTGGGAGCGTTATGCCTGGATTAAAGGGCGACTAATTTATCCGCTAGCAGGCTCGCTAGATCATGGGCGGTGCGAAAAAGCATTGGATCAACTCATTCGTCCGTTTGTCTATCGACGCCACTTGGATTACGGCGTGATCGCAGCGATTCGGGATTTGCACACCCAGATACAGCGCGAGGCAGAAAAACGCAGCGCCAATCGCCACGGCAGATCCCACGATATCAAGCTCGGACGTGGCGGCATTCGTGAAATTGAATTTTTAGCGCAAATGTTTCAATTGATGCGGGGCGGCACAGACCCACGATTTCGTATTAGACCTACCTTGCAAGTGCTGCAGTTAATTGCCCAGCAGAATCTGTTGCCAGCGGATGAAGTACATGATTTAACTCAGGCCTATATTTTTCTGCGTCGCCTCGAGCACCGTATTCAGTTATGGGAAGACCAGCAAACCCACTATTTTCCGGAAGAGACCGAGTCTCGAGCGCGTTTAGCGCAGGCCATGGCTGGACCAGATGAAAAGTCTGAGACGACTTTATCGGCATTCCTGGAAGAGCTTACTCGCCAGCAGGATCGGGTTGCGCGCTTGTTTGAAAAAGCCTTTGTGCTGGACGATAAAACACGCCTTGATACTGAATCCATTGCATCCGATTGGCAGCCCAATGGCGAGCGTTACCCAGAAGCGTGCCAGCGTTGGCAGACTTGGCTAGAAAGCTCAAAACAGCGCAGCTTGCCAGAAAAAAGCCGACACATCTTTAATAATTTGATTTGCAAGGCGGCAGAGCAGTTGGAGCAAGATGCAATTGACCCTGCGGTAGCAGATCAAACCTTACTGCGCTTCTTTGATCTACTGGAGGCGATTGCACGGCGTAGCGCATACCTGTCCATATTGGCCGAGTACCCCAGCGCTCTCCATAACATTTTGGCTTTATTGCAGGCTTCGCAATGGGGCGCAAGCTACTTAAGTCGCCACCCCCATTTGCTGGATTATCTACTCGCTACCCGTTCTGAATCCGAACTTGTGAATCACCCAGATGCCTATTGGAAGGGCATTAAAGCGGATTTGGATATGCGCCTCGATGATGCTCTAGCAGATGGCGATGGCGCAGCCGAACATGCCATGGATATTTTGCGGGTCACGCACCATACCGAAACCTTCATTACGCTGTTGGCCGACTTGGGAATAGGCATTGCCAAGCCGTTGAGCGTTGAAGCGGTAAGCGATCGCCTATCTGCCTTGGCTGATTTAATTCTGCAGGCGAGCTTTGAGCGGATTTGGCCGGGCGTGGCCAAGAAATTTGATTTAGATCCCACCCTCCCATCGTTTGCGATCATTGCTTATGGCAAATTGGGCGGCAAGGAGTTGGGGTACGCATCGGATTTGGATTTGGTTTTTCTATACGATGAAAAAGAAGCTAGGGCCGATGGAGCGCATTTCCCAGCACAAGAAGTTTTCTCATTGCTGGCCAAGCGCATGATTAATTGGTTGACGACGCATACTGCTGCAGGCACCCTTTTTGAAATCGATACCCGCTTGCGGCCTAATGGTTCAGCCGGCTTTTTGGTCACGAGCCTAGATTCATTTCGTAAATATCAATTTCGGGAAGGCGACAATGCCGCTTGGGTATGGGAGCATCAGGCCTTAACGCGCGCCCGCTTTGCTGCCGGCAATATCCAAGTAGCACCGCAGTTTGATGCGATTCGATCCGATGTGTTAAGTCAGGCGCGTGATGTGGTTGCCTTGCGCTCAGAGATTTTGAGTATGCGCCGCAAAGTGCATGCTGGGCACCCCAATCCCAGCACTCAGTTTGACCTCAAGCACGATGCCGGCGGCATGGTCGATATTGAGTTCATCGTGCAATTTCTGATATTGGCTTATGCACACCGGCATCCTGCCCTCATTGGTAATTTGGGGAACATTGCATTGTTAAGCATTGCTTCGAACGCAGGATTGATTCCAAATGAATCTGCCGTTGCGGTGGCCGATGCGTATCGCCTGCTGCGCGAACAGCAGCACCGGTTGCGCTTAGATGGGGCCGAGAAAACCCGCGTTGATTTGGCACTTCACCCGGATCTTTTACAGGCGCGCACCGCAGTCAGTGCGCTGTGGGAATTTATTTTTCAAGATACATCGAACGACTGAAGCGTTACCCTAGCAAAACAACCTAGTTTAATTTTGTTCTAGTAGCTCGCGGGCATGGCGCCGGGTTGTATCGGTAATGGTTGCACCGCCCAGCATGCGGGCAATTTCTTCTACGCGTTCATTGCGACCCAGCGTGCTGACCTGTGAGAGGGTTGTATTGCCCGCTTGGGATTTGCTGACTTTGAGGTGATGGTTGCCTTGGGCTGCAACTTGAGGCAAGTGAGTCACGCAGATAATTTGATGGGATTCACCCAGTTGGCGCAGGAGTTTTCCGACTGTTTCCGCAACAGCGCCACCAATGCCAGCGTCGACTTCATCAAAAATTAAGGTGGGCGTAAAGGAAGCTTTGCTGGTAATGACACTGATCGCCAGGCTAATGCGGGCCAGTTCGCCGCCGGAGGCGACTTTAGCAAGGGAGCGCGGAGTGCTACCCGCATGACCCGCCACTTGAAATTCGATTTGTTCAAGCCCGCTAGCGCCACCTTCGGACAAGGGAAGAAGGGCAATATCGAGTTGACCGCCCGCCATCGATAAATCTTGCATCGCCAAGGTCACTTCTTTGCTGAGCTGGGTGGCTGCTTTGCTGCGTTTTTGGGACAGCTGTTTTGCTACGGTGAGATAGACCTCTTCTGCTTGCTTTACTTTATTGCGAAGCGCATCGATGTCTTGCGCGGCAGTTAAGGCACTCAAGTGGTCTGCAGTATCGGTCAGCAATTGCGGCAAGGTATCGGCATCCACTTTGTATTTACGCGCTGCACTGTGTAAATTCTGCATACGAACCTCGAGCTGGGCCAGGCGCTCTGGGTCGAGATCTAACTTTTGCAAATAGCGGTTCAGGCCATGCACGGCTTCATCCACCTGAATTTGTGCGGACTCGAGTGCGTCTGCAATGTCTTTTAGATTGGGGTCGTGTTCGAGCAAGTCCTGCATGACTGCATTCATCTTCGACAGGGAAGAATCAACGGATTGATCGGATTCACTCAAGATCGAGACTGACTCTTGGCAGCCACTAATGATTTTTGCTGCATTAGCCAATCGGCTATGGTCACTTTGGATAGTGAGCCACTCTCCAGCAATGGGCGCCAGCTCCGTTAATTCTTCCAGTTGCCACTCGAGGCGCTCGCGCTCTCTAGCAAGATCCTGACCCGCATTCTCTGCTTGGGCCAGCTGCTTGCGTAAGTCATTTGCCGTCCGAAAAGCCTTGCTGACATCACTCACCAGTGCGCTCAGACCCGCATGCCGATCAAGCAAGTCACGCTGCGCACCCCCTTTTAGTAAAAGCTGATGGGCATGTTGACCGTGGATGTCCACCAATTGGTCGCCAGCCTCGCGCAATTGCGTGAGCGTGGCAACACTGCCATTAATAAAAGCGCGACTCCGTCCATTACTTTCGACGATGCGTTTTAAAAAAAGACTTTGGCCCTTATCTTCGCTGGGAAAGCCACTCTCATCAAGCCAGGTGGCGATGGCTGCTTGTGCATCACCATCAATCTGAAAGAGGGCGCTAATCTCAGCACGGTTGCAGCCTTCGCGGATTTGACTGCTGTCAGCACGCTCACCCAAGACTAGGCCAAGGGCATCGAGCAAGATGGACTTGCCAGCACCGGTTTCGCCGGTCAGTACCGTAAACCCCGATGTGAAATCAAGTTCAAGCGCGTCGACGATGACGAAGTCACGAAGGGCTATGGTTTGCAGCATGGATCTAGATTACTAAATAAAGGGGATTCAGAATGTCGATGGATACTCATTCCAATGTAGCTTCTCACGCAAAGTTCTGTAGTCACTGTGACCGCGGGGATGCAATAAAGAAATGGTTTTATCGGATTGGCGCACATCAACCTGATCGCCGACTTGCAGATGGGTGAGGGATTGCATATCAAAGTTGACGATGACCTCGCGTCCACTGATAACCTCAATACTAGTTTTTGCATCTTGCGGTAAGACGATGGGTCGATTGGAGAGGGCATGGGGCGCAATCGGTACGAGCAAAATACCTGCAACCCGGGGATGCAAGATGGGGCCTCCCGCGGATAGTGCGTATGCAGTCGACCCCGTTGGCGTAGATACGATCAAACCATCAGAGCGCTGGTTGTACATAAAGGAGTCATTCACCTTAACTGCCAATTCCACCATGCCGGATATTCCGGAGCGATTGACAACCACATCATTTAAGGCGAGCGCGCGATTAAGCACCTTGCCGTCGCGCAGAACAACCGCATCGAGCAGTGTGCGCTCATCGGCTTCATAGTGGCCTGCGATGATTTCAGTAAGAACGGGTTTGACATCCTGAATCGGAATATCGGTCATGTAGCCCAGGCGTCCTAAGTTAACACCTACCAAAGGTACTTTGCTGCCCGCAAGCTGACGCCCAATACCGAGCATGGTGCCATCGCCCCCCAGCACAATCGCCAAATCGATCGAGCCGGCAAAGTCCTCTACTTTTTTATGGGGATAGTCATTAATCTGGGTATTTTTTGCGGTTTCAGCCTCGAGAAAGACTTCGCATCCTCGCCCCAGCGCCAACTTGGCCAGTTCGTGCAAATGATCCGCAATGCCATCCGCCTGGTATTTGCCAACAAGCGCAATCCGGCGGAAGCCTTTTGGGTGATTTGGGGAAGAAGGGCTTACCATATCAAGATTAAACCATAGGCATAAAATAAAGCCCACCATGGATGATCGCTCCCGCGCCCTCTTAAAAACCCTCATTGAGCGATACATTGAGGAAGGCCAGCCTATTGGGTCCAGGACCTTATCGCGCTTTTCTGGGCTAGACCTCTCGGCAGCCACCATTCGGAATGTGATGGCCGATCTTGAGGACATGGGCTTTGTTACCAGCCCCCATACCTCCGCAGGTCGTGTGCCAACGCCACGGGGATATCGCTTGTTTGTGGACACGATGTTGACAATGCAGCCCCTCGAGGCTCTAGCAGCGCGTGATTTGGAGCAGCATTTGTTGCCCGATTCGCCGCAGCGCGTGATTAACTCTGCCGCAGAAATTTTATCGAACTTGACTCACTTTGCTGGGGTAGTGATGACCCCAAAGCGTGCCCACGTGTTTAAGCACATTGAATTTTTGCGCCTGGGTGAAGGTAAAATTTTGCTGATTGTGGTGACCCCAGAAGGCGATGTGCAAAACCGCATTTTGCCAACCAACCAAGATTACAGCCCAAGCCAATTGATCGAGGCCGGTAATTACATTAATTCTCAATTCTCGGGCCGAAGTTTTGATGAGGTCCGCCTGCGGCTTAAAGCGGATTTGGATAATTTGCGAACCGATATCTCTGGTTTGATGACCTTAGCGCTCGATAGCAGCTCTACCATTGGCGATATGGGCTACAGCGGCATGGTGCTCTCGGGTGAGCACCGCTTACTCAATGTAGGTGATCTCAGTTCTAATCTGGACAAATTACGCAAGATGTTCGATATGCTCGAGCAAAAATCGGTCTTGATGCAATTGCTTGATGTATCCAGTCATGCCGACGGTATTCAGATATTTATTGGTGGTGAAAGCGATTTGTTGCCCTATGAAGATTTGGCCGTCATCAGCGCACCCTACAGTGTCGATGGCACCATCGTCGGTACCTTGGGGGTGATCGGCCCAACGCGCATGGCTTATGATCGCGTTATCCCGATTGTTGATATCACCTCGAAATTGCTCTCTGGCGCCCTCAGCCACTCTTAAGGATTTGTTTTGAATCAAAACCCCCATCTGCGCCCCAGCAAGACAGCCATTTTGCTGCTCAACTTAGGCACGCCAGCGGCACCTACCCGTAGCGCAGTCAAAGTCTATTTAAAAGAATTTCTTTCCGATCCGCGGGTCGTGGAAATTCCGCGCATCATTTGGTGGTTTATTTTGAATGGCATTATTTTGCCGATTCGCAGTGGCGCTTCTGCTAAAAAGTACGCCACGATTTGGTTGCCCGAATTGGGGTCGCCACTCTTGCATTACTCGCGCCTGCAAGCCAAATCATTGGCCGCAAACTACGCCAATCAAAACCAAACCGTGTTGGTCGATTTGGCAATGCGCTATGGCAAACCGACCACCCAAGAAGCCTTAGATGCATTGCAGGCTCAAGGTATGGAGCGCTTACTGCTGCTTCCCCTTTATCCGCAGTACTCAGCAACGACGACGGCATCGAGTTTTGATGAGGTGTTTCGTGTGCTCCGTTCATGGCGCAATCAGCCAGAGGTGCGCACGGTCAAGCACTACCATGACCACCCCGCCTACATTGAAGCATTACGTCAACAAGTAACGGAGTTTTGGGAAAAAGAAGGCCGCCCTGACTTTACAAAAGGCGAGCGCCTGGTGATGTCTTTTCATGGCCTACCCAAACGGAATTTATTGAAGGGTGACCCCTATCACTGCGAGTGCCTTAAAAGCGGCCGCTTACTAGGCGAAGCCTTAGGGCTCGTTCCGGGGCAATACATCGTGACCTTTCAATCGCGCTTTGGTAAGGCAGAGTGGCTAAAGCCCTATACCGCGCCTACCCTCGAGCAGCTTGGAAAAGAGCAATGCCCTCGGGTCGATATTTTTTGTCCTGGATTTCCGGCAGACTGCTTGGAGACGCTCGAAGAAATTGCCATGGAAGGAAAAGAAATTTTTATTGAGCATGGGGGCAATGATTACCGCTACATTCCGTGTCTGAATAACAGTCCAGCATGGATCAATGCGCTGCATGCGATTGCAGCGGATCACATGGCCGCTTGGCCGCTAACCGATGAATCTGCTGCAGTCTTAGCCAAGCGCAATGCGCTGGTTGCTGTCGCAGAGGCTCATATTGCTAACCCCACTGCTCCAGCGTCCCCTTGAAATCGGATCACTTGCGCCCATATACAGATGAAATAAGTA
>CAZUMD010000055.1:0-10283 GCA_964621735.1 uncultured Polynucleobacter sp. | reverse complement strand
TTTTCAATCTTAAAACCGGGAGCCTTGCTGCGCGTAGTGCAGGGCGAGCCCGAAGGCACCTTGGTGCACGTCTAATAGGAGAACAGCATGTCCGCAGTTGAAATCAAAAACACGACCGAACAAAAGATGCAAAAGTCGCTCGAGTCCTTAAAGAGTGGATTGGCAAAAATTCGTTCGGGCCGAGCTAACCCCGGCATCTTGGAGCACATTCAGGTTGATTACTACGGCAACCCCACGCCCTTATCGCAAGTCGCCAATTTGGGTCTAGCGGATGCGCGTACGATCAATGTTCAGCCTTTCGAAAAAACCATGGTGGCGGTGATTGAAAAAGCCATTCGGGATTCTGACTTGGGTTTAAACCCAGCATCGCAAGGCACGATTATTCGAGTACCGATGCCAGCCCTTACGGAAGAGCGTCGCCGTGAACTAACCAAGCTCGTCAAAAGTGAAGGCGAAGATGCGAAGATTGCGGTGCGTAATTTACGTCGCGACGCCAATGAGCACTTAAAACGCTTGACCAAAGATAAAGAAATCTCCGAGGACGAAGAGCGCCGGGCTACCGATGACATTCAGAAGATGACCGACAAAGCAGTCATCGACATCGACAAAATTGTGGTTGATAAGGAAAAGGAAATCATGACGGTGTAGTTGCTGTCCTGATCCTTGCTCATCAATAAAGTCCATGGTTAAACACACTAGCTCAACAATCGAGGTGCCCGAGGTTAGGGCAGTGCCACGCCATGTCGCCATCATCATGGATGGCAATGGCCGCTGGGCAAGCAAGCGCCACATGCCGCGGGTTACAGGCCATTCAGAAGGTTTGGGCGCAGTTCGAAAGGTGGTTGAAGAATGCCGTCGCCAGGGTGTGGAATTTCTCACGGTGTTTGCCTTTAGTTCCGAGAATTGGCGTCGTCCTCCTGAGGAAGTCGGCTTTTTAATGAAGCTCTTTCTTAAATCCTTGCGCGGCGAAGTGGGCCGCTTGGCAGAGAATGGCATTCAATTGCGCCTGATTGGCGATTTAACTCAATTCGATCAGTCAATTCAAGAGATGATTGCCTTCTCCGAAGAAAAGACCGCACACTGCAAAGACCTTACTTTGACGATCGCCGCGAATTACGGTGGACGCTGGGACATCCTGCAAGCAATGCGCGCAATGTTGCGTGCCAATCCCAACCTCGAAGCCGATGCAGTATCGGAAGAGCTGCTGCAACCCTATTTGTCGATGGCCTATGCGCCCGAACCGGATTTGTTTATTCGTACCGGAGGCGAGCAGCGCGTGAGTAACTTCTTGCTTTGGCAATTGGCCTATACCGAGCTGTACTTTACCGATACCTTGTGGCCAGACTTTACAGCGACGGATTTACAAGCTGCGTTTGATTGGTTTAGTCAACGCGAGCGCCGCTTTGGTCGCACTAGCGCCCAGCTTGCTTCAGAAACTCATTCTGCCTCCGCTTAAGCGACCTTATGCTTAAAACCCGGGTAATTACTGCAACTGTTTTACTGGCAGTTTTTTTACCTGTCCTGTTTTTATTGCCACCGATCTACATCAATGTCCTTTTCCTTGTCATGATTCTTTTAGCAGCATGGGAGTGGAGTCGCTTGATTGCGCCCGGCGCTACTCGAGCGGCATTAATCTATGCTGGCCTGTGCTTCATTGCGATTGCAGCCTTGCTCTTCTTTTCTAGTGTGGATTTCGATATTTCGCTGCTTTTATTGGCAATGGTGTTTTGGATCATTGGAGCGCCACTGATCATGTCGCGCGGTACCCAACTAACGCTATCGAAATGGCAATTCTTTTTTGCTGTGTTGGGTTTAATCGTCTTACCAGCCACCTGGTTTGCTTTGGTGTTCTTGCGTGAAATGGGATTGCTGTGGCTACTCACCGCAATGGCTTTGGTTTGGGTGGCTGATATTGGTGCTTATTTTGTTGGTAAAGCATTTGGACGTCATCGCTTAGCGCCTCAATTAAGTCCGGGTAAAACCATTGAAGGTGCCTTGGGCGGAATTGTGCTCTGCTGCTTGTTTGCGACCGTATGCGCCCTGTATTTGCCGCCAACAGCAACGATCTTTGGTGCCTTTGCAGTGAGCTGGGGTTGGTTGCCGATGTTTTTATTGGTGATCAGCCTAACGGTGCTTAGCATCGTGGGTGATTTATTTGAATCCCAGCTTAAACGGCTTTCTGGGGCCAAAGATAGCAGTAATTTATTACCGGGCCATGGCGGCGTGCTTGATCGCATCGATGCGCTTTTACCAACCATGCCCATCGTTGTATTGCTGGTTGGACTCTTGAAATGACTAGCACCCCTAATTCCTCTTTGCGCCGCCGCGTTGCGGTATTAGGTTCTACCGGTTCAATCGGCGTCAATACCCTGGATGTGATTCGGGCGCATCCGGAGCGCTTTCAGGTGGTGGCGCTGACAGCTGGTCGACAGGTCGAGCGCTTGGCACAGCAGTGCCTGGAATTTAAACCCCGCATTGCCGTGGTAGCCGATGCCGCTCGGGCTGCACAGTTGAGCCAATTGCTTGCAGAAAAGGGTAGTGAACTGACGATTCTCCACGGGCCAGAGGCATTGCTCACTGCTGTTCTGGAGTCGGATTGCGATACCGTCATGGCGGCAATTGTCGGCGCGGCTGGCTTAGCACCCACCTTGGCTGCGGCGCAAGCAGGCAAACGCATTCTGCTGGCCAATAAAGAAGCTTTGGTGATGTCGGGCGATCTATTTATGAGCGCAGTCAAAGCAGGTGGCGCAGAGCTATTGCCGATTGATAGTGAGCACAACGCCATTTTCCAATGCCTACCGGATCGGTTTGGTTCTACATCGAATGGAAATACACGCGATCATTTTGGCGTCGAGGAGCTGTGGCTAACGGCATCGGGCGGGCCATTTCGCGAGAAGAGTCTTGATGCCCTCAAAACCATTACGCCCGATGAGGCGTGCGCACACCCCAATTGGGTGATGGGGCGCAAGATCTCGGTCGATTCAGCAACCATGATGAATAAAGGTTTAGAGGTAATTGAGGCCCACTGGCTGTTTGGACTCCCTTTATCTCAAATACGGGTATTGATTCATCCGCAGAGCGTGGTGCACTCCATGGTACGTTATCGCGATGGTTCGGTGATTGCGCAATTGGGTCAGCCCGATATGCGCACTCCGATTGCCTATGGTCTAGCCTGGCCTGATCGCATCAATGCTGGCGTTGCGCCATTGAATTTAACGCAGATGGCAAACCTGCAATTTTTGGAGCCTGATTTCGATCGCTTCCCATGCTTGGCGCTGGCCTTTGAGGCAGCAAAAGCGGGCGGTACTGCTCCAGCCATTTTGAATGCCGCCAATGAAGTGGCAGTGGCGGCATTTTTGGAGCAACGCTTGCCTTATCTACAGATCGCTAGCGTGGTTCGCGAAACACTCTCCGCTATCCAATCGGTCTCTGCACGCTCAATTGAGATTGTGCTGGGTGCGGATGCGCAGGCGCGCCAAGTTGCAGCGCAGCTGGTCCCCAGACTAGCGAATTCATAGAGGCATCGGGTGCAAGGACTCATTACTCTTTTTACCTTCGCCGTCACAATCGGGATTTTGGTGGGCTTTCATGAGTATGGCCACTATGCGGCGGCACGGATGTGTGGGGTGCGTGTGCTGCGGTTTGCCATTGGTTTTGGTAAGCCTTTATTTCGCTTTACCAGCCAAAATAAAACCGAATGGGTCATTGGTTTAATTCCGCTGGGCGGCTATGTCAAGTTACTTGATGGCCGCGATCCAGAACAACAGATTGATGTAGCAAACGAGGCGAATGCCTTTGATCGCAAGCCGCTCTGGCAGCGTTCTTTTATTGTGGCCGCCGGACCGCTGGCTAATTTTATTTTAGCAATTGCTTTTTGGATGGTGATTTACCTTGCTGGAGCAGCGCAATTACCGGCGCGTTTGCAGGCTCCGCCCGAGGCATCGGTCGCCGCAAAGGTGGGATTGGTTGCGGGCGATGTGGTTACGGGTTGGCGCGATATTGATGCTGCATCAGTGGATTTTGAGCCCGTGATTAGTTGGAACCAATTGCGCTGGCAACTACTGGATGCGATTACGGGAAAGAAGGGCTTTGTTTTGGAGCTGACGAGCCCTAGCGGCCGCCGCATTGCTGTGCCATTTCCTGCTGACGGTTTGCCGCAGGTTCAGCCTAAGCAAGACCCGCTTCAGGCTTTGGGTATTAGGCCAGCAAGCGCCAAGCTAGACGAGATGGTGATGCTGCGCTTAGGCCCCATAGATGCACTTATTTATGCAAGTGAGCGGGTTTGGCTGATTACTGTGGTGTCAGCGAAGTTGATGTTAGGCCTGGTTACGGGAGAAACCTCCCTAAATCAGCTGGGCGGACCCTTGAGCATTGCCGATATGGCAGGTAAGTCGGCACAAGTGGGCTGGCAAGCTTTTTTTGGCTTTTTAGCCCTGATGAGCATTAGCATTGGCCTCCTGAATTTGATCCCAATCCCCATGCTCGATGGGGGTCAGCTCCTGTATGATGCATGGGAGCTGGTATCCGGAAAACGCTTACCTGTTTCAGTACAAGAGTGGCTTCATAAATTTAGCTTTATCTTGTTGATTTCGTTAACACTTTTTGCTTTATTCAATGACTTACAACGGTATTTCTTATCTTGAATTTGTTCCGTCTAGCCCCTCGATTTAGTCTCCGACTGCTGATTCAAGCAAGCTTTGTTTTGCTGACCAGTTTTGCTATGCCATTGCAGGCTGCTGAGAGCTTTGTGGTGAAAGACATTCGGGTGGAAGGTCTGCAGCGGGTTGAGCCGGGTACCGTTTTTAGTTATTTGCCGATTCAGGTGGGGGAAACCTTTACGCAAGCAAAAGGCGCTGAGTCCATTAAAGCCCTTTACAGTACCGGTTTTTTCCGTGATGTCCAAATTCAGGCGCAAGGCAATGTCTTAATCGTCATCGTCGAAGAGCGGCCAACCATTTCCCGCATTGAATTTACGGGAATGAAAGAGTTTGACCAAGAGGTAGTTCGTAAATCCCTCAGGGCTGTCGGCGTCGCCGAAGCTCGGTTCTACGATAAGGCGATGATTGATAAGGCAGAGCAAGAGCTCAAACGCCAATACGTCAGTAAAGGCCTTTACGCTGCTGAGGTGGTGGCTACCGTTACTCCAGTTGAGCGCAATCAAGTGGCCATCTTTTTCAATGTGGACGAAGGCCCGGTCGCCAAGATTCAAGAGATTAATTTCATCGGCAATAAAGTGTTTAGTGAGAGCACGCTTCTGAGCGAAATGCAATTAAAGACTGGCGGTTGGCTCTCCTGGTACAGCAAAGACAATTTGTACTCGAAGCAAAAACTCACAGCTGATCTAGAAACCATTCGCTCCTACTATTTGAATCGGGGCTACCTCGAGTTTGTGATTGATTCCACTCAAGTCTCGATTACGCCAGACAAGAAAGGTATCTTCCTTACAATCAGCATTAGTGAGGGTAAGAAATTCACGGTCAAGAATATAGGTCTGGCTGGTGAGTTGCTTGGAAAAGAAGCAGAGCTAAAACAAGTCCTGGCCCTGAAAGCGGGCGACACCTTTTCTTCCGCAAAGCTTGCGGAGACAACCAAGTCCATTGCCGAAATCTTGGGCTCCTATGGCTACGCTTTTGCATCGATTAATCCCCAGCCGGACATTCGGCGTGATCTAGCCGAAGTTGATATTACATTGGTAGTTGATCCCGGTCGGCGCGTATATGTCCGTCAAGTCAATATCACTGGCAATGCAAAGACCCGTGATGTGGTGGTGCGGCGTGAGATACGCCAATTTGAAAGTTCTTGGTTCGATAGCGACAAGATTCGTTTGTCTAAAGAGCGTATTGGTCGTTTGGGTTATTTCACCGAGACCGATATTTCCACTGCCGACGTTCCAGGATCACCCGATCAGGTAGATGTCAGCGTTGCCGTAAAAGAAAAGCCCACGGGCGCCATTAATATTGGTGCCGGTTTTTCGTCAACTGAAAAATTGATTTTGTCTGCGGGTATCAATCAAGAAAATGCCTTCGGAACCGGAACTGCAATTGGCCTTAATTTCGCATTAGGCAAGATTAATCAGAGCTTAACTCTCTCGCAATTTGATCCGTACTTTACGGACGATGGCATTAGCCGTTATACCGACTTGTACTACCGCTCATCCAAGCCGCTTTACTACACAGGCGATCCGGATTATCAGATTAAGACTGTTGGTTCGAATATCAAATTTGGCGTGCCCTACACTGAAGTCGATCGCGTTTTCTTTGGAACGGGATTTGAAGTGTTTCAGATTAAGTCGAGTTCTAGTACGCCAGTTCCCTATCTTAATTATATGCAAGACTATGGCATTGCTGCCCCAGGATACCCTGCAACATTAAATACCTACAATATCCCGGTTACCGCAAGTTGGGCTCGCGATGGTCGTGACAGCGCTTTAATACCGTCCAAGGGCTCACTCCAGCAGTTAAGTGCCGAGGTTGGTACCCCGCTCGGAAACATGATGTTCTATCGCCTTTTTGGCCAATATCAGAAGTTCCACTCTTTCACAAAAGGGAATATTCTGTCTTTTAATGGCGAAGTTGGTTACGGTGAGGCCTATGGTAAATACCCGTTCCCAATCACTAAAAACTACTTTGTCGGCGGAATCGGATCCGTGCGGGGTTATGCCCCAGGATCACTTGGCCCCACTTTTTACAATCAAAATACTGGCCTGAATCAGCCTACCGGTGGGCAGTCTAAAATCGTCACCAATGTGGAGTACACCTTCCCGGTACCAGGCTCCGGGGCCGATAAAACCCTGCGTTTATTTACCTTTGTGGATGGCGGTAACGTTTTCAATGAAAATATCAACTTAGTTCTGCGATATTCTTATGGCTTGGGTTTATCATGGATATCACCGCTGGGCCCCTTGAAGTTTAGTTATGGTTTGCCTGTGAATGCCCAGCCAACGGATAATATCCAGCGTTTGCAGTTCCAGGTAGGTACTGCGTTTTAATTGTAAGGAACGATTTATGAAGCATCAAAACTCCATTCAGTGGGCCAAGCACGGTTTAGTAGCCCTTATTTCTGCAAGCATACTTGCGCCAGTCATGGCCCAGGATGTTGGAAATCGCGTTGCGGTAGTGAATTCGGAAAAGGTCTTTAACGAGTCCAATTTGGCTAAAGCCATGCAAACGCGTTTGCAGAATGAATTTACCAAACGCCAAAACGAGTTGCGTGATAGCGCACAAAAAATTAAATTGGCTGCTGAAAAGCTGGATCGGGATGCCGCAGTGATGACTGAAGCAGAGCGCATTCGCCGACAGCGCGAGCTGGCTGATCAAGATCGTGAGTTGCAGCGCAAACAGCGTGAATTTACAGAAGATTTGAACCAACGCACCTTTGAAGAGCGCGCCAAGATTGCAGAGCGTGCGAATCTTGTTCTCAAACAAATTGCTGAGCAACGAAAAATTGACGTCATCGTACAAGAGGCGGCTTACGTTAGTCCCCGCGCCGATATCACCGACGATGTCATCAAGGCTCTCAATAACCTGAAGTAAGTTATGCCCACTGCCATTGAGCTGGCCAATCAATTTCAAGCCAGCTTGGTGGGCGATGGCTCCATATTGCTAGATTCCTTAGCGCCGCTCGAGCGAGCTACAGCGCAGCAAATCTCTTTTTTATCTAATCCCCTTTACCGTCAGCAGGCAATTCAGAGTACTGCCGGTGCATTGATTGTTGGACAGTCCGACTTGGATTATCTGCAAGCGAATGCTGCCGCATCTAAAGCGGACCGAGTTTATTTTTTGGCTCGTAATCCCTACGCGACGTTTGCACGGATGGCGCAGTATTTTGCAGCGCAAAAGCCAAGCCAACGTCAGCCTGGCATTCATCCCCAGGCTGCAATTGACCCAAGCGCAACGGTTCCCGCATCCTGCCATATTGGCGCCTTCGGGTATATTGCTAAAGGAGTGGTGCTGGGCGAGCGTGTTTCGATCATGGCCAATACAACGGTGGCTGCTGGTGTGCGAATTGGTGATGACACTCTTATTTACCCATCGGTGTCGATTTACGCCGATTGTGAAATTGGACAGCGTTGCATTATTCACAGTGGCGCTGTGATTGGCGCTGATGGCTTTGGCTTTGCTCCCGACTTTAATGCCAGTGGTGGCGAATGGGTCAAGATTCCGCAGACCGGCGCAGTGCTCATTGGAGATGATGTGGAAGTGGGTGCATCTACCACCATTGATCGTGGCGCAATGAGTAATACCGTGATTGGCTCCGGCTGCAAAATTGACAACCAAGTCCAAATTGGCCATAACGCAGTGATTGGTGTGTGCACTGTGATTGCAGGGTGTGCAGGTATCTCCGGGAGCACCACCATTGGCAATTATTGCGTCATCGGCGGCTACGCTAGTTTTGCCGGCCATTTAACCATTGCGGACCGCACTACTGTTTCAGGCGGAACTTCCATTATTCGCTCGATTACCGAGCCGGGGCAGCACTTTACGGGCGTTTACCCATCCATGCCCCATGCTGCCTGGGAGAAAAACTCCGCAATTGCGCGCGGTCTAGATAAAATACGACAACGCTTACGCCATTTAGAGAACACAAAGACCAAATTGGACTAGACCATCTCGGCCTACTAGTTTGTTCGTCACTTAATTTAGCCCTTTTTATTGGATTGCATTTATGAGCAACGCCGTTTCTATCGACATTAATCAGATTCTGAAACTCCTTCCGCACCGGTATCCTTTCTTACTAGTCGATCGTGTTTTGGAGATAACGCCACGCGTGAGCATTAAGGCATTAAAAAATGTCACGATGAATGAACCCTTCTTTCAGGGGCACTTTCCGGATTTTCCGGTCATGCCCGGAGTATTGATTATTGAGGCCTTGGCCCAAACTGCGGCATTGCTGACTTTTTCGGAAGCGAAGGCAGAAAATGCGATCTATTACTTTGCTGGTATTGATGGTGCGCGCTTTAAAAAGCCAGTATTGCCTGGCGATCAACTCATTATGACGGCCATACTCGAACGCGAAAAGGCTGGGATCTATAAGTTTCAAGTCAAGGCAACGGTCAATGATGAGCTGGCAGCAGAGGCGAACATTACCTGTGCCGTTCGGACTAAGGGTGTGTAATGAGCCGGATTCATACCACTGCGATTGTTGATAGCAAAGCCCAGTTAGCCAGTGATGTGGAAGTAGGGCCTTATTCCGTCATTGGCCCCCACGTGCAAATTGGCGCAGGCAGCAAAATTGGTTCGCATACCGTGATTGAGGGCCACACGACTTTGGGCATTGAAAATACCATTGCACATTTTGCTGCCATCGGTGGCCCGCCCCAGGACATGAAATACCGCGGCGAACCAACTCGCCTACAGATCGGCGATCGCAATACCATTCGGGAGTTCACCACGATTCATACCGGTACCGCTCAAGACGATGGCATTACCCAGCTGGGTAATGATAATTGGATCATGGCGTATGTACATATTGCACACGATTGCAAGATTGGTAACAACACAATTTTTTCGAGTAATGCGCAAATTGCTGGCCATGTGCAAGTGCATGATTGGGCGATTATGGGCGGCATGTCGGGCGTGCATCAATTTGTTCGCATTGGCCAGCATGCGATGCTCGGCGGGGCTTCAGCCTTGGTGCAAGACATCCCGCCATTTGTGATTGCAGCAGGCGATAAAGCATCGCCCCACGGCATTAACGTCGAAGGCCTTAAGCGTAGGGGTTTTTCACCGGAAACCATTGCAGCCCTGCGTCAAGCATACAAAGTGCTGTACAAGGATGGCCTGAGCTTTGAAGAGGCCAAAGTGGCGATTCAAAAAATGGTTCAGGAGAGCAGTAGCGACGCAGCCACAGCTCAAAAATTGTCTGAGTTTCATGACTTTATCGCTGCGTCGACGCGCGGCATTATTCGCTAGGATTGCATTGCCTAAGTTAGCCTGCGTTGCCGGTGAGCCCTCGGGTGATCTATTGGCCGCACCGGTATTGCATGCACTCAATCAGATACCTGAGATGGCAAGTCTTTCTGCCTACGGTGTAGGTGGCCCATTAATGCAGGCGGAAGGATTTGATTCGCGCTGGCCAATGGAGACACTAAGTGTGCGAGGCTATGTTGAGGCCTTGACTCAGCTCCCCGCGATTTTGCGTTTACGTAAAGACCTACTCAATACCTTCATTCATGTAGACCGCCCTGATGTGTATCTGGGTATTGATGCGCCGGATTTTAATTTGGGCGTGGAGTTAAAACTGCGGGCTGCGGGTATTCCGACGGTACATTTTGTTTCGCCATC
>CAZUMD010000054.1:246-10359 GCA_964621735.1 uncultured Polynucleobacter sp. | reverse complement strand
GGCGAAAGCTACTTACCCGAAGGCATGGCTGAACCGAACTGGTACCAGCCCGTAGAGCGCGGTCTTGAAACGCAGATTGCAGAGCGCATGGCTTTTTTACGCTCACTCGACGAAGCGGAAAAAAAATGAAGGCGCGTTTTTACTTCGACATCATTTCTCCCTTTGCCTATTTTTATGTGAAATTACGCCATCGCCTTGAGCCGCGTTTGCAAATCGAGCCGGTACCGGTATTGCTTGGCGGTCTATTGCGCGGCGCACATAATCAAGGCCCTGGTGAAATCCCCGCCAAGCGCTCGTATACCTATCAAGCGTGTGTATGGCAAGCAGAAAAGTTAGGCATTGCCTTTCAGTTTCCGGAACACCACCCTTTTATTACCGTTGCAGCGCAGCGCCTTTTTGTTCAGGAACGAGCAGACTGGGCCATGGTAGAGCGTGCATTTGAGTTTGTTTGGGTAATCGGCAAGGATCCCAATCTGCACTGGTCTGATTTTTGTGCGCACCTGCATTTAGATCCCACCACACCCCGCCCAGATAGCGCCCAAACCAAAGCAGGTTTAATTGCCAACACCCAAGAGGCTCTCGATCGCGGCGCCTTTGGCGTACCCACCCTGGCACTTGGGGAGCGGATCTTTTGGGGAGTCGATACCATCGACTGGGTCATTGACTACCTCAATCACCCAGAGATGTTTGATCAAGCAGCCTATCGGGCTGCAGCATCTGTCCCGAACGGCCTGCCGCCTCCACCAGCATAAGCATCACGCAATACAATGGAATAGAACTGTATTTGCCATTCATTTACCACTTAGGAATAACTATGCGCACGTCACCCTTTTACTCATATCGTTTAGTGATCACTGCCCTTGTTGGCGCCTTTTTGTTTGCGACTGGCATAGCCAAGGCAGAGCCACGCGTCGAGTTCAAAACCAATCAAGGTAGTTTTGTTGTCGATCTGGATTCAGCAAAAGCGCCCAAAACGGTTGATAACTTCCTGAAGTATGTTCAAAGCGGTTTTTACAATGGCACGATCTTTCATCGCGTGATCGATGGCTTCATGATTCAAGGCGGCGGATTCACGCCCGATTTAAATCAAAAGCCAACTAATCCACCCGTGGTCTCCGAAGCGCAAAACGGACTAAAGAATCAAACCTATACGATTGCGATGGCTAGAACATCCGATCCCGATTCAGCAACCGCCCAGTTCTTTATTAATGTGCGTGACAATCAGGGCCTGGATTTCCCAAACGCCATGGGTAATGGCTATACCGTCTTTGGTAAAGTCATCTCTGGTACCCAAACCATTGACCGCATTCGTAAAATCCCAACCATGGTCTCGCCAGCGCCTAAATTTGGACGGATGGCAGATGTACCTACCACCGCAGTTGTGATTGAGTCCGCGACCGTCTTAAAGTAATCTGAAACGCAAGCGAGTTTTGCGATGATTCTGCTCGATGATGTCGAGAGTTGCGCGGCAAAACCCACAAGCCGCCTCTACCAAGAGCCGATCGCGCACTGGGCCGCATTGACTGCGGCTGAAATGGATGCCTGCTTTGAGGCGATCCAGTCAGCACTAAAGGCAGGCCAGTATGTGGTTTGCCTCGTCGCGTATGAGTATGGGCAAGTCATTCATCGGCTACCAACCAATTCAGCCGCATTCTCCCCTACTGCTCCAGCCATACCGCTGATGCAAGCATGGGCATACCAGCGGCCCAAAAAACTCACAAAAGCGGAAGTAGATGCCTGGCTTGAAATCCAACTTGCTCAGCTAACGGATGATCAGCGTGTCAGTGGCGTAGCTACCTGCACCGAATCGATTACGCAAGCCCAGTTCCAATCCGATGTAGAGCGGATTCAGGAGTGGATACGCTGCGGTGATATCTATCAAATTAATCACACCTACCGTATACGAGGGGAAATTTATGGTGACCCGCTCGCTTTATACGCACGACTAAGGGCACGGCAACCGGGGCGTTTTGGTGCATTTGTGCAAGAAGGCGGCACGACCATTTTGTCGCAATCGCCTGAACTGTTTGTGGAGCGGGATGGCGACTGTTTACGTGCTATGCCCATGAAGGGCACAGCCAATGCCAGAACCGAGAGCCCAGAGCATTTGGCAAACGACCCCAAAAATCGTGCAGAAAATATCATGATCGTGGATCTCTTGCGCAATGATCTGAGCCGAGTCGCCTTACCGGGTAGCGTTACCGTACCGAACTTATTTCATGTGGCACGGCATGGCAACGTGCTGCAAATGACATCGACGATTGAAGCAAAAGCAAAGCCCGATACAAGCCTCCGCACCATACTTGATGCGGTCTTTCCGTGTGGCTCCGTTACGGGCGCTCCCAAAAAACGCAGCATGGAAATCATTCAGGAATTAGAAGACTCCCCGCGCGGCTATTACTGCGGCGCCTTGGGCTGGCTTGATCCGAATGGGGATTTTGCATTTAGCGTGCCGATTCGCACACTTGCTCTAGAGGCAAGTCCAAGTAATTCTCAAACCAAGTTCACCTTGGGTATTGGTGCTGGCATTACGATTGATTCCGATCCAGCGCTAGAGTGGCAAGAGTGTCAAATTAAATCGGCATTTATCAATGAGATGCCAAGTGAGTTGGGCTTATTTGAGACCATTCGCGTTGAAGGACAAAAGCCACTTCGCTTAGCTGCGCACCTTCAGCGATTGCAGCATTCAGCCTCTGACTTACGTATTCCATTTGTAGCGGCGCGTGTTGTTGAGGCGGCCGAGCAAGCCTGCCTCGCAATCCCTAGCCCACTGCCCCACCGCTTGCGAATCGACTTACTCTCCGATGGCTCGGTTACTGCGGTCACCCATGCATTGGAGCCAATTGCACATGAAGTCACCATTTTTTGGGCGTCCCAGGTATTGCCCGATGCCAATCAAGCCATCATGCAATCGAACAATCTGTTGTTGGGCCATAAAGTAAATCAACGAACTCTATATGACTTGGCATGGAAAAAAGCGGTGGCGCTGGGCGGTTTTGATGCGGTCTTTTTGAATGAGGCAGGCATGGTTACCGAAGGGGGTCGTAGCTCCATTTTTATTCAGCCCAAAGGGTCGAATCAATGGCTAACGCCACCACTATCGGCAGGGGTACTTCCTGGTGTAATGCGCCAAAGCCTATTAGATGATCCAAAATGGAATACTCATCAAGCCACGCTCACAGCAGCTGATCTAGTCGACGCCGACCGTATTCTGGTTTGCAATGCCTTGCGCGGTGCGGTACCCGCCGTTCTGAAAGTCGGATAATCGAAAGATGAAATCCTTTCCAATGCACTACTGCTCAAAATGCGGATCCACCGTGACCTTACGGATCCCTGCGGACGATACGCGCGAGCGCCATGTATGCAATGGCTGCGCTACTGTGCACTACCTTAACCCGCGCAATGTGGTGGGCACCATTCCGGTATGGGGTGAACAGGTATTACTGTGCCGCAGAGCGATCCAGCCACGCCATGGCTTTTGGACTTTACCTGCCGGCTTTATGGAAATTGGCGAAAGCACTACCCATGGGGCTGCTAGAGAAACCTTAGAAGAGGCTGGAGCCCATGTTGACATCGGCCCCTTGTTTTCTTTAATCAATGTACCCCACGTTGAGCAAGTGCATTTGTTTTACCTCGCTAGCTTACCTACTCCCGAGTTTTCAGCGGGCGAGGAAAGCCTTGAGGTGGCCCTCTTTTATGAACACGAAATCCCCTGGTCCGAGCTGGCCTTTCCGACTACGAAACAAACCTTGCAGTGGTTTTTCGCCGATCGCAGCGCGGGCCTCCTTCAGGCCGGTACTGAGATTGCTGTTCGATCCCGCGATATCCTCCCCTCTGAATCCATTTGAGTAATGAATCAAATTGCCTGGCTAGGGCCTGATGATGCGTTTCCTGATCCGGCAGTAACGCCCGATCCAGACCCCGAAGTAGTGGGACTCTTTGCAGTCAGTGAGCGCATCTACCCAGGGCAGCTTGAATCAGCCTATCGGCTCGGTTTATTTCCCTGGTATTCCGATAATCAACCGGTTTTATGGTGGTCGCCAAATCCGCGGATGGTCCTAGAGCCAAAAAACTTTAAGGTGAGCGACTCATTGCAAAAAACCATGCGGCATTTTTATCACGATCCCACTTGCCATATTGAGGTCGATGGTGACTTTGGTGCAATTATGCGAGCCTGCGCCCTAAGCCCACGCAAGGACCAGGATGGCACCTGGATCACCCATGAAATTGTCGATGCCTACAGTCAGCTATTTGAAAGCGGCTTTGCCCATAGCATTGCAGTCAAGCAAGGCGATCGCCTGTTGGGCGGCCTGTACTGCGTTAGTTTTGGCCGCATGGTCTTTGGTGAATCGATGTTTAGCCGCCAAGCGGATAGTTCTAAGCTGGCTTTGGCCTTGCTTTGCGCCTGGTGCTACGATAACGAGGTGCCGATGATTGATTGCCAACAAGAAACCGCCCACCTCCGATCGCTTGGGGGAGGCCCGATCCCACGCACGCAATTTTTATCGCTGGCACGCGAAGCCATCCGTCAGAAGTCGATAGCTAGCCCATGGCGTTTTAATAAAACCGCATTGGAGCGTTGGCTATGAGCCAAATCAATGAGCTCCCGATTACTGCGCTGCAGTTTTATTCCACCGCATCCTATACCTGCAGCTATCTTCCACAGCAAACCGCGCGCTCACAAGTTGCCACGCCATCCCACCTCGTACACAGCGATATGTACGGTGATCTTGTTAATGCAGGATTTCGGCGCAGCGGGCTATTTACGTATCGTCCTTATTGTGACCACTGCAAAGCATGCATTGCGACTCGTATACCGGTTGAACATTTTGTTCCGAATCGCAGCCAACAGCGTGCGCACAAGCAACATGCCAATTTAGAAACCCACGTTCTCCACTTAAGCTATACCGACGAGCACTACGCGCTGTATCGCCTCTATCAAGAGCAGCGCCATCATGATGGCGAGATGAATCGCGATGATCAAGAGCAATACACGCAATTTTTACTGCAAAGCCGAGTGAACTCGCGTTTGGTTGAATTTCGGGATGGCCCTCAGGGGGCAGAACCGGGTCGCCTGCGCATGGTTAGCATCATTGATATTGTCGAAGCAGGCATTTCGTCGGTCTACACCTTCTACGACACTGCAGTACCCAAAGCCAGCTATGGCACCTACAGCATTCTGTGGCAAATAGCGCAAGTCAGGCAACTGAAGCGGCCTTATCTCTATCTGGGTTACTACATCCAAGAGAGTCAGAAGATGGCATATAAGTCGAAGTTCAAGGCCATTGAAGGTCTAATCGATAACCTCTGGCAGCCCTTGCATACGCGATAATTCGATTCATGTCCGCTTACTCCTTTTTACGCCCTGGGCTCTTTTGCCTTGAACCTGAGCAAGCTCATAATCTAGCTCTCAGTAGCATGGACCGCGCGCATGCGCTCGGCCTACTATCCCACTTCGTACCCAAACCCGTTGTCGATCCACAGGTATTCTGCGGTTTGTCCTTAGGGAATCAGGTTGGGCTTGCTGCAGGCCTCGATAAAGACGGGAAGCACATTGATGCACTCGCCGCCCTGGGTTTTGGCTTTTTAGAAATTGGCACCGTAACGCCGCTACCGCAACCGGGTAATCCAAAGCCGCGCATGTTTCGCCTTGGTCAAGTCGATGGAATCATTAACCGCATGGGCTTTAATAACGATGGTGTCGATGCGTGCGTTGCCCGCGTCAAGGCTTCGCGCTACTGGCAATCCGGCGGTGTTATTGGCTTAAATATAGGCAAGAACGCCAGCACTCCAATTGAAGCGGCCGCCGATGATTATGTGATTGGATTAAAAAAGGTCTACGCGGTTTCTGCCTACATTACGGTGAACATTTCATCGCCTAATACCCAGAACCTCAGAGCACTGCAAGGTGAAGTCATGCTACGTTCGCTACTCAGTGCCATTCAACTTGAACGCACCGCTCTGTGCGACGAATATGGCGTGCGTAAACCCCTATTTTTAAAGATAGCGCCAGATCTCGATCCCACTGACATCCGGTTGATTGCCGACTTGCTCCTTGAGTTTGAAATTGATGCCGTGATTGCAACCAACACCACGATTGAGCGAAGCGCTGTTGCGCACCTAGAACATGGCGCCGAAGCTGGCGGACTTTCTGGAGCGCCGGTTCGCGCCCTATCCAATGCCGTTATCGAGTCGCTCAAACAACACCTTGGCAACCGGGTGCCGATTATTGGCGTCGGCGGCATCCTTTCAGGAAAAGATGCGCAGGAAAAGCGTGCTGCTGGAGCGAGTCTGGTGCAAATTTACAGCGGACTCATTTTTAAGGGCCCTGAACTGGTTCGGGAATGCGCTCTTGCCCTGAAATAGCAGTCTAGAGGGTCTATTTACGGAAGTCGTTTTCACATTGTGCAATTTCCCAAAGAATGGCTACAATGAAGCGATGGAAAACCCCAAAGTAGCAAAAATGGCAAAAGCCCCTGGTGAAGTTGGTAAGACCGCCATTCAGGTGGTCGAACGCATGATGAATTTGCTCGATGCGCTTGCGAAGCATGAGGACGCCTGCAGTCTCAAAATTTTGGCCGAGCAAACTGCCCTGCACCCTTCCACGGCGCACCGCATCTTAAATGACATGGTAGCCTGCAGACTGGTTGAGCGCGGCGATGGAGGCACCTATCGACTCGGCCTGCGACTCTTAGAGCTTGGCAATCTAGTCAAGGCAAGGCTCTCGGTTCGAGAGGCAGCCCAAGCGCCCATGCGTGCGCTCCATAAAATTACCGGGGAAACCATCAACCTATCCGTCCGCCAAGGCGACGAGATTGTTTATGTGGATCGTGCCTACAGCGAACGCTCCGGCATGCAAGTGGTCCGTGCGATTGGCGGTCGTGCGCCACTGCACCTCACCTCGGTTGGCAAACTCTTCTTAGCAAGCGATGATTCGACTAAAGTTCGAGCTTATGCAACCCGAACCGGTTTAGCTGGGCACACCCGCAATAGCATTACCGACTTACGTAAGCTCGAAACTGAATTGTCCAAAGTCAATCAGTCGGGGCATGCCAGCGACGATGAAGAATTGGAATTGGGCGTGAGTTGCTTGGCGGCCGGCATTCTGGATGACACCGGCAAGTTGGTGGCTGGCTTATCGCTCAGCGCGCCTACGGATCGCATTCAGTCGGATTGGCTCAAGGCGCTACAAGATACGGCGATACAAATTTCAAAAGGGATGGGATTTACTTCAAAGTAAGTGGCGTTACATCAAGCGCCGCAGTGGCCGAATCTCACTCGGGTCCATTTGCTGATACCAATCTTTGACGCGCACCGCATCCGCAAAACGGGATTGCGTACCAACCGAATCTAAAAAGACAAGTAGCAAGGATGAGCCATTAATATTGGCTTGCATCACCAAGCATTTACCGGCAGCACTAATAAAACCCGTTTTCTGCAGTCCAATATCCATATCACCAGAGCGAACCAAGCGATTGGTATTTAAAAAGGTTTGTGGGCGATTATTAATCACCATGGTGAGGTCAGGCCAGGTCGAGTATTCACGAATCTCCTTGTACTGATACGATGCGCTAACCATTTTCACCAAGTCATCTGCGCTGGCTACGTTCTCACTGGATAAGCCACTGGGGTCAGCAAAGCGGGAGTTCCGCATCCCAAGGTCACGCGCCTTTTGATTCATAGCAGCAACAAAGGCAGGAATGCCGCCGGGGTAGTTTCTGCCCAAGGTATAGGCAGCACGATTTTCAGAGGACATCAGCGATAACACCATTGCTTCACGGCGCGTAAGGGATGTACCCGTGGCAAGCCGCGATTTTCCGTAGCTACGGGCATCCTCGGCATTAATCTTGATGTACTCATCCAAAGGCAAGTCGGCATCGAGCACCACCATCGCGCCCATTAACTTAGTAATCGATGCAATCGGCAGGCTCACTCCCGTATTTTTCTCAAACAGCACATCATTGGTATCTTGATTGACGACCATTGCCACGCTGGACTTAAGGCTAAGGTCATCATGCTGCCCCCGCAAGCCCATTGCAGTAGCAAAGGAAGGCCGTGAGCCGGTCGTTGCATTATTTGCAGGGCGAGTGACGGTCACTCGTACATCTTTGGTTTTTTTAGCAGTACTTGCGTTACTGGTCTTTGCGGACTTGCTTGTTTTGCTTTGTTTACTTGCGTTGCCTGGTTTTGCGGCAGGCGCTTTATTTGCAGATTGATTTTGTTTTGGCTTGTCTTTCGAGGGGGCTTGTTTTTGATTGTTTGAGCTTGCTTGGGCAATCGCAGAGTCGGGGAAATAAGAGACCGCAAACAGGGTCATCCATAAGGCCACTCCGAGCCGGCTTCGTAATCGCATGCAGCATTACCTTTTAACCAAACAATAGCCGTAATGATAATGAACTTTGACGGGTTCAGGTGATTTATTGACGTACCTTTTGATTCACCAGTACGACTGCCCCCATCGTCAATACAATCCCCGCTGCCATCATCCAAGTCAGCGGCTCATCAAACAATAACCATGCCATGATGGCAGTCGTGGGTGGCGTTAGGTACAAAAGACTCGTGACCTTGGTTGCTGCTCCCTTGCGAATCATGATGAACAGCAAACTCACAGAACCAATCGAAATCGGGAATATGGCCCAGAGCATCGCGGTAATGACGGGCGCATTCCAGACCATGGTGCCCTCTTCAAAGAGCACCATGCAAAGGAAGGACAAGAGCAATGCGATACTGAACTGAATTAAGGAGCCCGACCGCAAGTCAAATACAGGGCAATACTTCTTTTGGTAGAGCGTGCCAAACGTAATCGCTAGCAATGCAGCCACTGCGAGTAAATAGCTTGCAACGGGTATCGGTACAAAGTTCATCTTCTCCGCAACGACAAGACCAACCCCCGCTATCCCCAGCAGTAAACCAAGCCACTGGCGCGGCGATACATGCTCGGATACCCAGGCTGCAAACCAGGCGGTAATAATGGGTTGCAAACCCATAATCAAGGCTACGAGCCCGGCCGTCATACCCAAACGAACGGCAGACCATACGCCCATTAAGTAACCAAACTGCAGCAGCATGCCAGCAACCAGCAAATGAAGCAGTTGCGATTGATTGGGCCAAGAGGCTGGACGCCAAATTAAACTAAGCGCACCCATGGCAAGCAAAATGCCCACGTAGCGCCAAAACAAGAATGTGGCTGGCTCCACATAGGGCATTGCCAATTTGGCAATGATGAAACCGGTACTCCATATGAGAACGAAAACAGGCGCAATCGCACCCTCAAGCTTTAACGCCATAAATCCTTTTTATCTGCTTTTTTATTCTGTTATCCGATTTTAGCCTCCAGAAAGCTACCGAAAGCGGAATAAACCTTTACTTCCATATTTATTTATAAACTATTGTTTTTTATCAGTTTTATTTTTATCAAACATGAATAATAAAATCTTTGTGCATTGCAACAAAAATAGAACTATAATTGTAGTTAATAGCCATATAGCACCCCATCAATTATTTGGAGACGCAAAATGAACCTCACACCAGAACAACTGGCTGCAGCACAAAAGGCCAACTTAGAAACACTCAACGGCATCACAAACCAAGCATTGGTCAGTATTGAAAAATTGGTTGAGCTCAATATGCACATTGCCAAAGCTAGCCTCAGCGACAGCATGAATAATGTCAAAAAGGCCTTGGAAATTAAAGATATCCAACAGCTTCTAGCCCACCAGGCCGAAGCAGTTCAGCCTATGGCCGAAAAGATGATGGCCTACAGCCGCCATTTATATGAATTAGCCAACGATACGCAAGCAGGCTTTTCTAAGACAACTGAAAAAGAAATGCAAGCGAGCCAGAAGAAAATGAACGCCATGGTCGAAGACTGGAGCAAAAATGCGCCGGCTGGCTCAGAAGCCGCAGTTGCTGCCATGAAGCAGGCCATTGCCTCCGCCAGCACTATTTATGAAAACAGCCAAAAAGCCATGAAGCAGGCAATGGATGTTGCCCAAACGAACCTAAGCAATGCAACCGAATCCGTATTGAAGGCGACCGAGAAAGCCACTAAGTCCTCAAAGCGTTAATTCGCAATACAAGCTCTAAAAATAAATCCCCTGTCCGAATCTGGCA
>CAZUMD010000054.1:0-236 GCA_964621735.1 uncultured Polynucleobacter sp. | reverse complement strand
TTTCAGGGCTCTAAGGCCTTTGGAAGTAAAACAATTAAGGCATTACTTCTTTCGAACCGGTGGCAAGTCTGTACAGTGACCGTGCGCCGCTTCTGCAGCTAGGCCAACCGACTCGCCTAGGGTTGGATGCGGGTGAATGGTTTTACCCATATCAATGGCATCCGCCCCCATTTCAATGGCAAGGCAGACCTCACCAATTAAATCGCCTGCGTGGGTGCCCACAATACCGCCGCCAA
>CAZUMD010000053.1:8949-10542 GCA_964621735.1 uncultured Polynucleobacter sp. | reverse complement strand
TATTTAATTTCTCCCATTTTGCGATGACGATGTGGGGCACTCAAGCGGCCTATCCCAATCTTAAGCTCAGTGATCTATTCACAGATCAGGGTTCCAAAGTGGTTGATCAAGTGCTCTTGAATAAATGCATGCATGTGACTTCCGATACCTTCAATTACACCTATGGCAATCAGTTCAAGACTCTTCTGCGTGATAAGCCTGTTAATACCATGCCCTGGGTAAAGGCCCTCATTGATGGCAGCGTTTTGCCCGTGAAGCCGGTCGCACCGGTGGTGATTTATTGGGGCACGAAAGACACTGCCGTGCCGCCAATCATGCACGAACTGTATCAAAAACAAATGTGCGCCATGGGTGGCAATATTGAGCGCATTCAGTTGCCGGGTGAGCAAACACATTTCTCAACCCCAGGGTTATCAGCCCCCATGTATCTGACGTGGGTTAAGGACCGTTTGGCAGGTAAGCCGTTGGCCAATGCCTGTCCAAAAAGCTAAATAAAATAATGCATCAAATAACAGTTAACTTTTCGGGTGGCTTTTATTTAATTATTTGCTACTAAGCTTCCGTAACTGTTATTTATAAATCTCTTTTCGATTGCCAATACGCAAGATAAGGATACATATGGTTTTATCCTGAATGCTTGCAATGATACGAAAGTCTCCAACTCGGTACTTCCAAAATTCACCTAGTGTTGATCCTTTGAGCGCTTCACCATTTTTTCTAGGATCAACTTGGGTAGCAAGCCGTTCCTTCAGAAATTTCAATATTCGTTTTGCTATTTGGGGATCGGGTTTTCCTAATTCTTTTTTTGCCGCTGGATCAAATTCAATCTGCCAAACCAAGTTCACGCTCCAGTTGGTTTAATTTAATTGGTTTAGTTTTGCCATTTTTTATATTACCAAGTCGCTTTTCAGCTAAGTAGAGATCCTCTAGATCATCTAGATATTCTAGAATCGCTTCGCGCGCATAAAATGTTTTAGTACGGCCAGTTTTCTTGGCTAAATTACCAAGGCGTAATTCAATGTCTTCAGGCAATCGAATTGCTAACATACCACCTCCTTAAAATGCTATACAAGTATAGCAATATAGGACTCCATTGGCAATGCCCATAAGTAAACTCGCTAAATCGCCTGATGTCATGCCCAGCCCATCTGCCCTTGGTAACCCCTCCTCCATAAATTAAGCCAAAGAATCATTTTTCTAGGTCTAAAATAAGTCTATTCAATTCAAGATAGTCATCATGAAAATCACATCTCAATTCCTCGCACTTGCGCTCATAGCCCAATGTGGATTTGCGCTTGCCAAAGGCAATGCCGATACGATTTTTTATGGCGGCCCGGTTGTTACTGTTAATGCGAAGAATGAAGAGGTGCAAGCGATTGCTGTGCAGGGCGGCAAAATTGTTGCGCTTGGCACAAAGGATGCGATTACCAAAGACTGGCAATCCAAGACCACCCAAGTAATTGATCTGAAGGGTCAAACCCTGATGCCTGGTTTTGTCGAGCCCCATGTTCACATCATGATTACTGCAGTATTTGAGGGCTTGGGATTAAATCTCAGTAACTTTACCTTGCCCTACGATACCAAGGAGACCCT
>CAZUMD010000053.1:0-8849 GCA_964621735.1 uncultured Polynucleobacter sp. | reverse complement strand
AAGTGGAGTGGTTCCCTCAATTACAAAGACGCCGATATCCAAGCCTCGATGAAGTCCTACTTTGATCAGGGCTGGCAGATTTCCACGCACTCCAATGGGGATAAGGCAATTGATCAAGTACTCAATAGCTACGCCAAGCTGTTAGCTGGAAATAAACAGCCCCAAGACCGCCGTTTGCGGATTGAGCATTTCACGGTAAACAACGCATCCCAGGCCAAGAAAGCCGTGCAGCTGGGCGTGGTTCCCAGCTTTACGATTGGTCATGTGCATTATTGGGGGTCGGCATTCGATAATTTTATTATTGGGCCAGAGCGCGCAAAGCGCATTGATCCCGCCGCTGAAATCAAGCGTTTAGGTGGAAAATTCACCTTGCATAGCGATACGCCAGTGTCGAATGTGGGCCCCCTCAATTACATCACGGAAGCAGTAACGCGGGTATGGCAGTTACCACCCAAAAAAGTATTGGGACCAGACCAAGTCATCAGCGTCGATGATGCCATTCGTGCCATTACGATTGATGCTGCCTACCAAATTTTTGCCGACAAACTGGTGGGTAGTTTAGAAGTGGGTAAGCAGGCTGACTTGGTAGTCTTGGAGAAAAATCCGCGTACAACCCCAGCCGCCGACATTCGGGATATTAAGGTCAAAGAAACTTGGGTAGACGGTAAGAGGCAGGCTTGGTAAGGCTTATGTAATCAGGCAGTGTGTGTTTAAAAATTGAATAACACCTTGCTATAAATAGACCAATCGTATTGAAGATACGATTGGATGACTTACTTACTTGCGCCAGCAGCAAATGGAAAGAGAAGAAAACCCGTGTTTTTCATGAGTGGCTATTCCACTTAATCCACCAGTACGGCCACCTCAAAACTAGCATTCATCGATTTCATTCGGATTTGAAGTGCTATCCATCCTATTTTTGCAATTTCTATTAAAGTAAGCTATTACCAAATAAAGGAAGTATATGAACACTCTTGATGCCATTCGCCAGCGTAGAGCAGTAAAGCATTTTGATGCTACGTATCAAATTACCCCTGCTGAAACCGACGCCTTAATTGATCTGGCGATGCAAGCCCCATCCTCTTTTAATATTCAGCACTGGCGTTTGGTCAATGTCAAAGACAAGGCATTGCGAGTAGAGTTGCGCGCAGCAGCCCATGATCAGGCGCAGGTTACCGATGGCTCACTCTTGTTTGTAGTGACCGTTGATATCAAAGCATGGGACAAAGATCCTGCACGCTATTGGGTGAATGCACCTAAGGCAGCGCAAGACATCTTGGTGCCATGGATCAATCCATTTTATTCGGGCAATGAGCAGCTGCAGCGCGATGAAGCCATGCGCTCTGCCGGCATCCTACTGCAAACCATGATGTTGGCAGCAAAGGCAATGGGGTATGACTCATGCCCCATGGTTGGTTTTGATTTTAAAAAGGTTGCTGAGTTAATTCATCTGCCAAAAGACTATGCGGTCGCCGCAATGCTGGTGATTGGCAAAGGAACCCAGGCAGCATGGCCCAAGCCTGGATTTATTCCCAAATCAGAAATGGTGATCGACAATCATTTTTGATATGTTCAAAAGCCTATCCTTAGCCACTCTGCTGTTCTGTAGTGCATCCGCATTCGCGCTGGAGTTTTCTGATATTGCTACGGAAGGGCAGATTAAATACCTGAAAGAACGCCCCGACCCTGGTGCTTATTCTTATGAATCGCGGGTCAAGATTACCGCAGCCAGTTTAGAGAGCGGTAGTGTGCAGATTGCAACCTGCCACTACCAACTCGACCCCATCCGTAAGGTAGTGATTGTATTTAATCCCAGCCGCATTCAATCAATTGCAGTTAAGAGCATTGATAAAATGGCCTCTGCTGAAGTCAAGAATAATCAAGTAGTTTTGACTGACGTTGAGCGTGGCGCATCGATTTGCATTGATCTGCAATCCAAAGCCTTGGATCAAGTGGGGACAGGCCAATATCGCCTCAATGCAGGTCCTCTGATGCGCCGCTACTTGGATGGCTACTTGCCTATGGCAGCAAAAATACGCGTGGACTGGCCTACTAATATGTTGACCGTGGAAAAAACTGCTCCTTCCGAGAAGGAAGGCATTCAGGTGGTGCAGGGGAATGATGGCGTGCAATTGGATATGATTTTTGCGGGCAAGATGACGGCGCAGATTGATTTGAAAAAGCCTGACTAATCCCCAGCATCAATCCCCCATCCTTTTGCAGTACTATTTTTTATCTTTTAACCCATTAACGAAAAGCAGCTATGTCACTCAACTTAATTAGCCTCTATATTGTTGCAGCCATGGTCGGCATTATGGTGTTCTTTACGATTGCAGTAGCGCCCACGGTATTTAAGGTGCTGCCAGCCGAATGGTCTAGTAAGTATGTGCGGAGTTTTTTCCCAAAGTACTACGCCTTTATGTGCTTTGCCTGCATTGCTGCTTCGTTGTTATCAAATGATGCGCTGATTAGTAGCTTGACATTTCTATGTGCGATTCTTTTTGCGATAGCGCAATTCATTCTTACGCCTGCGATCAATAAAGCGTCAGACAATAAAGATAAGAAGCGTTTTGGTCTTTTGCATGGGCTCAGCATTGTGATCAATGTGCTGCAGTTGGGTATTTTTATCTATATTTTGTGGCCATCCGCAAGCTAAGTGTGGACTAAAAATCGATGCGGTAGAGCAATACCGCATAAAATGAGTCCTCTCTTTTCTATATTGCCCTTGTATGTCCTATAACGGTCGCCTTACATCCCTCTCGCATGGCGGTGGCTGCGGTTGCAAAATTGCGCCCGGTGTTTTAAGTAGCATTCTGAAGGCATCGCCTTTGCATGCCTTACCAGCCGCTCTGCTTGCCGGTAATGAGAATAATGAAGATGCGGCGGTCTACCAAATCAATGCAAACCAAGCGATTGTGGCGACCACTGATTTTTTTATGCCGATCGTCGATGATCCCTACGAATTTGGACGGATTGCAGCAACCAATGCCATATCCGATATTTATGCGATGGGCGCGCAGCCGCTGTTTGCGCTGGCCCTGCTGGGTATGCCAATCAATGTATTACCCCTTGACGTCATCCAGAAAATTACCGCTGGCGGTGAATCGGTGTGCGCTGAGGCCGGAATAGTGATTGCCGGTGGGCACTCCATCGATACGGTCGAGCCTATCTATGGCTTAGTCGTCATTGGCCTCGTTGATCCAAAACATCTGAAGCGAAATAACGGTTCTCGAGCGGGCGATAGCATTATTTTGAGTAAACCCCTAGGGGTTGGTATTTTGTCCGCCGCGCTCAAAAAAGAGTGCCTATCGGATGCCGGGTATCGCGAAATGATTGCCTTAACGACAACCTTAAATAAGCCGGGACTGGCATTGTCTCGCCTGGATGGGGTCCATGCCTTGACGGATGTCACCGGCTTTGGTTTGGCTGGGCACCTGCTGGAATTGGCTCGCGGTGCTGGCTTGCGAGCTGACTTGAGCTGGAATGCGATACCGATCATCGATGAAGCCATGATGCTGGTGCAAGGGGATATCTTCACCGGTGCCTCCACCCGCAATTGGGCAGGCTACGGGCATGAAGTAACTTTAGCCAGCCAATTGGGACTATGGCAACAGCATCTCTTAACCGACCCGCAGACCAGTGGCGGCCTATTGATCTCATGCGCCCCTGAATCAGAGACTGAGGTTTTAGGAATCTTGCGGGCCGATGGCTTTTCACGTGCTGCAGTGATTGGCCGGTTTGAGTCTGGGTCTGGAGTCGCGGTAAGCTAATTCTTCCCTCAATTTTAGTTTCTATTTACGATAAACAGATCATGATCCTTCTTCGAAAATCAAGTGACCGCGGCTATGCTAATCACGGCTGGCTAAAAAGCTTTCATTCGTTTTCATTTGCTGGTTATCACGACCCGCAGTTCATGGGGTGGGGTAATTTACGTGTCATTAATGAAGACCGGGTTGCCCCCAGCAGGGGCTTTGGTAAGCATGGTCATCGCGATATGGAGATTGTGAGTTATGTCCTTTCGGGCGCATTAGCGCATGAGGATAGTATGGGCAATATCGAGAGTATTCCACCGGGGGATGTGCAACGCATGAGTGCAGGAACTGGTGTTGAGCACAGCGAGTTTAATCATGCGCCAGATCAAGAAACTCACTTTTTACAAATCTGGATTGAGCCTCTGAAGAAAGGGGTTGCGCCTGGGTATGAGCAAAAAACCATTTCACCTGCCGCCAAGCGAGGCACTTTACGCATAATTGCATCGCAGGATGGTGCACATGATTCAGTCCGGATCAATGCCGATGCAACAATCTACGCGGGCTTGTTTGATGGTGCCGAAACGGCTAAGCTAGAGATAGATCCTGCACGTAAAGCATATGTTCACTTGATCTCGGGGCAGCTGATGGTGCAAGGTCAGCAGCTGCAAGCAGGAGATGCATTGATGGTGGAGGGTGAGGGCATGCTGTTATTCGAGCATGGTGTGAATGCGGAAGTCTTGGTATTTGATTTAGCGCCCTAATGCGGGTCATGCGATACCTACTGATGAAACAACATCTTTGCAATGGACGACTTTAATTTCTATCGCTTTATTGCCTACCTGATTGGCTTTGTCATCGTGGCTCTAGTGCTGCTTAAGGTGTACTTGATGTATACCTTTCGAAAACTAGAAAAAGAAGAACGACAACAACGGGAAGAGCAGCCAAAATAGGTTTTGGCTCTTGCTGCACTGCATCGACTTATATTCTGTAAGTCATTGATTGCTATAAATTTAAACAATATCCCTAAAAATAAATTGACTTTTTTTGTGTATTTTGTAAATATATTGTGACATCCGTCTATGTAAATATTTATTTACTTAGAAGGATGCGTTTATGGGTACCCATAAATAAATCCGACGTGCAGGATTGGCACGGGTATTGAAGTCGAGCAAGGAGATATCACTATGTCAGACGCAAACAAGGTTTGGCCTACTGGTCTTACCGAAGCCGAGTCTCAGGAGCTGCATCGAAACCTGATTCAAGGCACACAGTTTTTTGGCATGATTGCAGCATTTGCCCATTTACTGGCCTACATCTATTCACCTTGGCTGAAATAAGGAGATGACATGATCTACGGAAAAATGTGGTGCGTAGTAAAGCCGACGGTTGGTCTTCCTCTTATCATCGGGGCGGTCGCTGTAGGTTCATTTGCCGTTCATACAATGATTTTGAACAATACAACTTGGGTCAAAGCATTTTTGAATGGTAATGCCAGTGTGCAAGCTGCTGCTCCAGCAGCCGCTCCCGCGGCGCCTGTGGCGAAAAAGTAGTGCTTGGTTTGTAAAAAGAGGTCGAGCAGTGTGCGGTACGACCTTTTTTTACAGCCATATAACCAATAAACCATGGCTCCTCAATTAGGAATCCATGAAAAGCATTAGTCAAAAATTAATTGATACGTGGGTTCAATTTGGACCCCGATTCTTGCCGTTCGCCGATGTGGCGACCGATGATCTCCCACTCTCGCGCTTGTTGCGCTTATCTTTGTTCCAAGTCTCGGTTGGGATTATGTTGGTTTTGCTGGTCGGAACCCTCAACCGCGTCATGATTGTCGAGCTAAAAGTTCCAGCGTCGCTGGTGGCCATCATGATCTCCCTGCCATTACTCTTTGCACCTTTTCGCGCATTGATTGGCTATCGATCCGATACCCATCGATCCCATCTGGGTTGGCGCCGAGTTCCCTACATGTGGATGGGTACGATGTTGCAATTTGGCGGGCTGTCGATCATGCCGTTTGCGCTCTTGGTCTTGTCTGGAGCTGGGCAGTCCAGCAATGCCCCCGCATGGATTGGGCAATTGGGCGCCGCAGTGGCTTTTCTGCTCGTCGGTGCAGGCGTACACATAACGCAAACCGTTGGATTAGCCTTGGCCAATGATCTAGTCAAAGAGGAGTCACAACCCAAAGTCGTCGGATTAATGTACGTAATGATGCTCGTCGGCATGATTGCCAGCGCACTGATTTTTGGTGAACTTTTATCGGAGTACAGCCCAGGGCGCTTGATTCAGGTGATCCAAGGCGCTGCTATTGTGATCATGGTGCTCAATGTCGTGGCATTGTGGAAGCAAGAGTGCCGCGATCGAGCCAGGGTGGCGGCACGGGAAGTGAGCATTAGTTTTTCAGAGTCGTGGGGTATCTTTTGCAAGGGCAATTACGCCATCCGGCGTTTGCTGGCAGTGGGTCTGGGCACTATGGCATTCACGATGGAAGATATTTTGCTTGAGCCCTACGGCGGTGAAATACTGAATATGAGCGTAGGTGCAACCACCTCGCTGACCGCAACCCTCGCCATTGGCGGGCTATTGGGATTTGGTTTGGCATCGCATGTCCTGGGCAAGGGTTACGATGCATTTCGGATGGCAATGAATGGCGCGTTTGTCGGTCTGCCTGCATTTTTGGCCGTTATTTTGGCTGCCCCCTTGGGGTCGCCTACGTTGTTTGCATTTGGCATCTTAATGATTGGCTTTGGCAGCGGTCTATTTGGGCATGGAACGCTCACCGCCACCATGCGCCTAGCCCCCAAAAAACAAAGTGGCTTAGCCCTAGGCGCTTGGGGCGCAGTGCAGGCGACGGCCGCCGGAACCGCAATTGCTTTGGGCGGAGTGATTCGTGACCTTGCTAGCCCACTTGCAGGGGCTGCAGGCGGCTACATTGTTGTGTATATTATCGAAATAGTCTTATTACTGGCAGCCATTGTGGTCATGTTGCCGCTGATAAAAAGCAGGTTTAATCTGGCCACAAACACCGCTTAGTACTTCTTTTAAATGGCTGGGCGGATAACATAAGGAGCGTACGATGGGTTTCGGAACTGGAATTGCAATTTTGCTGGTGGTGATATTCACCGTTGTTATTTTGAAAGACATGAATCAAAACAACAAATGGAAGTAAAAGCCATTTAGCTCTCCACAGAGCCTGGTTTTGACAAAAGCCCACTCAGTGCAGTGGGTTTTTTCATTTCTATAGGGCATGCCGGTCCCCATTCCATTCGGGGTTTACGACTACTGCCATTTTTAAATTAAGTGCGTAATATGGGTCAATACCTTGATAAAAGTAAAGCATGCAAACTCCCTCATCTGATTTAGTTGAATTGACCTACGTCAGCCAACCTGCTGAGGAAATGTCCTTTTTAGGACTAATGCGCCTTCTCTATCACTCCTATTTACGCAATCAAGCGCTTGGCATTACTGGGGTTTTGATTTTTGAAGATCAGCGCTTTGGTCAAGTGATCGAAGGCCCAGCCAACTCGATCGATCGTCTGTGGGATAAGATCCAAAAAGACGATCGCCATAAAAACGTCAAGTTGATTAACCGTAAAACCATTGAACGTCGCAGTTTTCTAAAGTGGACCATGATCTTTCAGGGCAATGAAGAAATTGCCAATCGCCTGCCCGAGGTGAAGGCTGCAATAGACCAGGGCGACTTTCCGAGCGACCACCCTTTGCTAGTTGCGCTGCGTAACGAAATCCAGCGTTAATAGGCTAATTATCTTTTGACGGATGCTACTGCGAGGGCCATGCGGTCCATCGCTTGCGCAAGCAGGGCGCGCTGTGTACCAAAATTCAGGCGCACAAATTGCGGTGCATTAAATTGAGTACCGGGTGACAGTGCCAGGCCGAAACTCAAAAATAGAGCATGGGGATCAGCGCACCCCAGCGCGCTGCAATCAATCCAAGCCAAATAACTGGCCTCGGTCTTTGCTAGGGTGAGTGGGGGCATCGCCTGTATGCGCCCCACAACATAATCCCGATTACCCCGAAGGTATTGCAGTAGCGATTGACGCCATGCCTCTCCATCACGCAGTGCTGCCATGGTAGCGGTATAGGCCATCAGGCTAGGTTCTGCAATGGTGCGGTGTAAATCAGTTTGCATTGCTGCGCGCAGGTGGGGATTTTCAGCAACAGCCCATGCCAAACCAATTCCAGGAAAGTTAAATACTTTATTGAGCGACATCAAGGTAACGGTGCGCATCGAAATGCCCTGATCGAGGCTAGCAATCGGAACATGGCGATTTGGCTCATCTAGTACTAGCCCTGCATGAATCTCGTCAGAACAAATTAGCAAATCATGCGCTTCACAAAATGCAGCAAACTGCAGTAGTTCCGATTTGGTATAGACCGTTCCGCCCGGGTTCTGGGGATTGCAGAGCAATGCCATTTTTGTATTGCCTTGGCAAAATGGATCGAGCGCTTGCCACGGTAAAACCCAGCGATCGTTTTCTAGCTTCAGGGGGATTTCGGTATACGGGCGCGGAGCTTCAGAACAGGCGAGACGCAAGTGGTGATATACCGGCTGCGGAACCAGAACATGCTCCGAAGGATTGGTTAGTTGGCGAACGGCAGTGTAAAGCCCAGAAACGACGCTCGGCAAAATCACAATCCAGTCGGGATCTACCTCCCAGTTGTAGTGTTCTGCTAAGTAGTCTGCAATTGCACTGCGCAATGCGTCGGGCGCATGGGTGTAGCCAAAAACACCCTGCTGAACACGCGCCGCAAGTGCGTCTATCACGCACGGCGGCGACTGAAAATCCATGTCGGCGACCCATAGCGGTATGACATCATCACCGGCGTATCGATCCCAGCGAATGGAGTCGCTACTGCTTCGATTGACTGGAGTATCAAAGTTAAAAGTCATCAATGGATTGTACTAAGCGGCTGATTCGGTGATTTTGATCTGAAAAATACAAGGCGCCAGCAAATCGAGCGATTTAAGGCTACTATTGGCGGGTAATTTCAATTGAGAAGGTAGTCTACGATGATAAAAGCCCTTAGAATTAAGTTAGCCCGCTGGATTTTGGGCGAGCATTGTGCCTGCTACAAGATGGG
>CAZUMD010000052.1:0-10578 GCA_964621735.1 uncultured Polynucleobacter sp. | reverse complement strand
CAGCAACAACCTTCTTGCATTTGGATTCCAACGTCGTGTTATCGCGCGACATTGCTGCTTTGGGTATTTATCCTGCGGTTGATCCGCTGGACTCTACTAGCCGCCAGCTTGACCCACAAGGTGTAGGTCAGGAGCACTATGAAGTAGCGCGAGGCGTACAAATGACATTGCAGCGCTATAAAGAGTTGCGTGACATTATTGCGATTTTGGGTATGGACGAATTGTCACCAGACGATAAGTTGGCTGTAGCCCGCGCCCGTAAGATTCAGCGTTTCTTGTCGCAGCCCTTCCACGTGGCCGAGGTATTTACTGGCTCCCCAGGAAAATACGTGCCTCTGAAAGAAACCATTCGCGGCTTTAAGATGATTGTGAGTGGCGAGTTAGATCATTTGCCAGAGCAGGCGTTCTATATGGTGGGCTCAATTGATGAGGCCATTGAGAAAGCCAAGAAGCTTTAATCGAACACCAAGGAAACCATGTCAACCATTCGCGTCGATGTTGTTAGTGCGGAGCAATCCATCTTCAGTGGAGAGGCAAAGTTTGTTGCCCTCCCCGGAGAAAATGGCGAGCTCGGCATTTTGCGTGGGCACACTCCGTTAATCACACGCATTCGTCCTGGTTCAGTGCGCATTGAAAAAGCCGATGGCGATGAAGAATTTGTTTTCGTGGCGGGCGGCTACTTAGAAGTACAGCCCGATCACGTCACTGTGCTCGCCGATACTGCCATCCGCGGCCATGATTTAGATGAGGCCAAAGCGCTCGAGTCAAAACAGCGCGCCGAAGAGGCCATGCAAAATCGCAGCAGCGAATTTGATTTAGCCTTAGCGCAGTCTGAATTTGCCATGGCCGCCGCACAGTTAGCGGCGATTGCTCGTTTGCGCCGTAAAAAATAAACCCCCATCACATGCTGCTAAACGATCGGTTTATCAAGGCTTGTCTCGGACAGCCAGTAGATCGCACGCCATTGTGGTTAATGCGCCAAGCTGGGCGCTATCTCCCTGAATACAATGCCACGCGCGCAAAGGCGGGTAGTTTTTTAGACTTAGCTAAAACGCCCGCCTATGCAACTGAAGTCACCCTTCAGCCATTGGATCGCTATCCACTCGATGCGGCCATTTTGTTTTCCGATATTTTGACGATCCCCGATGCGATGGGCCTTGGACTGCAATTTACGGCTGGCGAGGGCCCCAGTTTCAAGCACCCCCTGCGCACAGAGGCAGACGTTAAAAATTTACGCGTAGCCGATATGGGTGAGTTGACCTATGTTTTTGATGCCGTATCTGAAATTCGTAAAGCATTAATCCAGGATGGTAAGCAACGCGTGCCCTTGATTGGTTTCTCGGGAAGCCCTTGGACCTTGGCGTGCTACATGATTGATGGCTCGAGCGCAGATGAATTTCGCCACGCTAAAACCATGATGTTTGATCGCCCCGATTTATTACAGCGCATTCTTGAGATTAATATTCAGTCAGTTGCTGCCTACCTTACTGAGCAAGTGAAGGCAGGAGCGCAGGCCCTAATGATCTTTGATACCTGGGGCGGGATGCTACCCGATGGTTGGTACCAGCAGGTATCCTTGGCTGCGATGCAAAAAGTAATTGCCCTGTTGCCCAGAGAACACGAAGGTCAACGCATCCCGGTCATCATTTTCACCAAAGGCGGCGGCTTGTGGATTGAAGACATGGCCCAGGTTGGCGCAGATGCGATTGGGCTCGATTGGACTATTTCCTTAAGCCGTGCTCGCAAAGCCCTCTTGGCGGCCGGTAAGCCACTGGCCATACAGGGAAATTTAGACCCCTTAATTCTGTTTTCTAGCCCAGAGAAGATTGCCCAAGAAGCAGGCAAGCTGCTGACTGATTTAGCCAGCGCTCCCGCACTCAAGCCAGGACTGCATTCTCTGGATGGCCACGTTTTTAATCTGGGCCATGGGATTTCCCAATTTACCCCGCCGGAAAGCGTCACTGCGCTAGCCCAGGCGGTTATTGAGCAGTCCCAAAAGCTACGCCGATAATCCCAATTGGCGATGTAAAGAAGCATTTACTTGCTTGCCCGCCTCGGGTTATACACAGTCGGTAGCAAAAAGATTAATTCAGTGGGATTGGGGTTAATTTTCAATTGACTTGTCCATATTAAGACTTAAGCCATTGATTTTATTGGATTTTAGCAAAGCCACTTAAAAAGAGCGTTCTTGGTGCATTTCAAAGCGAAAATAGCAAAAAGCACCATAGATAAATGATATCCACAGACTTATCCACAGAACATCAGCAGAGCGATACCGGTAAAGCATCGCAGTATTGCTACGTGCAGGTGGTGCTCGACAAGCCGCTGGTGCAGGGCTTTGATTACATCTGGGACCAAAATGAATTGGGCTGCATGCCCACAGTGGGACAATTAGTTGAGGTGCCTTTTGGCCGAACAAATACGGTAGGTATAGTAATAAAAGTGAGTAATCACTCAGATTATGAGCATTCTAAATTAAAGAAAGTAAGTCAACAGGCACCCTTGCTCCCCTTGGACAGCAAGACCTTGGGTTTGCTTAACTTTGCTAGCCAGTATTACTTCAGCACTTTAGGTGAAATTGCCTTGCCGTCGATACCGGCCTATTGGAAAAAACCAAAGAAATGGCAAACACTGGCAGAAAAAGCAATTGGCAACGAATTACAGCCCGCAAAAAAGACCAGCAGAAAAAAGGCGGCTATAGAACAAAAGCCCCATATGCCCGAGCCCCCTTCCGGGGTCCAGAAAGACCAGTTAAACGCTGAACAAATCAAAGCGCTTAACCACCTCATGGGAGATGCCAATACCGATCTGGGGTATCGCGCCATCCTCTTGCAAGGTAAAACTGGATCCGGAAAGACGGCCGTTTACCTGAACTGGATTAAAGAGGTATTACAAAGCGATGATGCGCAAGCATTGATATTGGTACCCGAGATCAATCTCACGCCGCAACTGGAAAAACGTGTGGCGGAATTTTTCCCAGAAAAACGCATTGCTGTCATGCACAGTGGCTTGTCTGAAAAGCGCCGCGGCATTGCATGGCAAGAAACCATTCTGGGCAAGGCGCAGATTATTTTAGGTACGCGTCTAGCTGCACTGGCAGCAATACCGAATTTGAAGGCAATCGTAGTGGATGAAGAGCATGACGCATCCTATAAGCAGCAGGAAGGAACACGCTACTCTGCTAGAGACCTGTGTGTTTGGCGAGCCCATCAATTATCAATACCGATCGTCTTGGCATCCGCTACGCCATCACTGGAAACATGGCTCGCTGCAGAAGACGGGCGCTATGAACGCCTGCGGCTTGATACGCGCGCAATGAGTACGACTATGCCCAAAGTAAAACTCGTGCGCTTACTAAAGACAGCCGCGCCAAGTAGACAGGGTGAGGCTGATCTAATATCAACCGAGGTACGTGATGCTATTGCGCGCAATCTGCTGCAAAAAAAGCAAAGCCTGGTATTAATCAATCGACGCGGTTATGCACCCATACTGAGTTGTTCCGCATGCGGTTGGTTATCCGGGTGCAGCAAATGCTCCTCATACATGGTGATCCATAAGTCCAGCATCCTCGGCAAGAAAGCGGTGTTGAACTGCCACCACTGTGGATTAATAAAAGAGGTTCCGCCATTTTGTCCAGAATGCGGCAACGCAGAGCTCAGCACTATTGGGCAAGGTACCCAAAAGATGGAAGACTACATACAAGCTCAGTGGCCAGATGCAAAAGTACTTCGCATCGATGCAGACTCCAGCAAGAAAAGCGCCCATGCCGAAGGCCTGTTTGAACAAATACATGATGGCAGTGCCGACATCATTGTGGGCACCCAAATGATTGCCAAAGGCCATGATTATCAAAACATCGGCCTAGTTGCTGTGATCGATGCAGACAGTAGGCTTTTCTCGCAGGACTATAGAGCGGCTGAGCGTTTGTTTGCACAGCTCGTGCAGGTTGCTGGGCGAGCTGGGCGCGCCAGCCAAGAGCAGGATGACGCAGGTGAGATCTGCATCGAAACACGCTATCCGGATCTGCCTGTTTTTCGTCACGTATTAGGGCATGACGTCGATGGATTTTTGGGGCACATTGCGGTTGAACGCAAAGACGCCTTGTTGCCGCCATACAGTTATCAGGCACTAATACATGCTGAAGCAAAAAATATTAGTACTGCAATTCAGTTTCTGACGGACATCAAAAAAACAGTTCGAAATATGCCGGATTTTCCAGGGGGAGTTCGGATGTATGACCCTGTTCCAAAAACCATTGTGCGTGTCAGCAGTATGGAAAGAGCCCAGCTTGTAATTGAAAGCGACAGCCGTAAAAATCTTCAGCAAGCATTAACGCAGCTCGATCAGGTGCTGCGCGGATTATCGCAGGGCCGTATCAGCCATGGTAGCCGAGTACGCTGGTTGATTGAGCGCGACCCGCTCTTAATTTAACGTGGATTCGTATTGCGCAAGAGGATGAAGGTGCGCAAGTTCCTGCGCTTGTGATTCAGCGCTAATGGCTTGGATTTTAAAAAGCCAAGTTCCATAGGGATCCTGATTAATCGATTCAGGGGCATCAACCGCGGCCGAATTGACAGCAACTACGGTTCCGGATACTGGAGCATGAATATCGCTGGCTGCTTTCACTGATTCGATTACAGCGCACGCCTGTCCTTGTTTGACGACGGTACCAACGGCCGGAGTCTCCAGAAAAACAACATCACCCAATGCAATTTGAGCATGATCACTAATGCCCACACAGACTACGCCATCCGATTGAAGGTCTGCCCACTCATGGGTATCGGCAAAAAGATAATTGGGTTTTGCGTTCGTCATGTATTGGCTTGCCTGAATTACAAAAAGTGCGGGCTGTGTTGTATGGGGTTGAATCGAGAGAGCTTGTTTTAGATTACGCCTTAGCGTAATACCAAACGAAGACGGGGGGGCGAAAGCTTAGGTTTTAGCTGAGCCGGTGCGGTGGGTGCGGTTATATAAACAGCTTGCGCAAATCCAACGTTGCTTTCGATTGCTCGTTGGGATCCAGGTTCCGCCTTCGAGGCGCTTTTCTCGACTGCAAGAAGAGCAAAACTTTAAGCTCTGGGATGTATCTTGCGTTGATTCAGGTGCGGTGGTAGTCATGGGTAAGCTGGCCAACTAATCTACTAAAGCTCTATTTTAACCTGTTTGCCCTACGGGAGCAGGGGTTAACATCACACGCACTGAATCCGCTGTTTTATTACCGTCAAAGTCTAGCCAAGCCTTATTCTCAAAGTCATAGAGCTTGCACTTGCGAGCCGTATCGAAATACCACTTCCAAGAGAATTTTTGAATGAAAATACGCTCTGGCAGCAGTGTTTCGAGGGTGTTTTGGGCCTCTTTGAGGCGATACAAGGGTACGCTCATGTCGACGTGGTGGGCGGTATGCTCCATGATGTGGTGCATTAAGGCGCCCCAGTAAAAGCCAAACGTCAGGTGTACCGTAGTAGACACAAAGGGCTGCGCGCGCAGCCATTCGGACTTTTTGTCATACCAAGAGACCGAAGGATGGGTATGGTGTACGTAGACAACAAAACCAATCATGCCGTTCCAAAACAAGAATGGCAGCACAAATCCGGTCAAGAGACCAATCCAAACCGACTGACCAGTGGCTAGGGCTCCAGCAATTAAGCAAGCAATCCAGACAATCGCGAAGCCGGTAACAAGGAGATTGTCTTTAAGGAAAATGGGACGATCGCCCGGCTTATTCTGGGCATTGGGGAAGTATTCACGCCTCCACCAAATCTCGATTAAGTAATAGAAGACTGGTCCCCAGCCGCTGCGGTAAAGGCGCTCAAGGCTTTTGCGCCATGCTGGCAGGGCATCGAACTCCGCTTTCGAAAGCGGTTCCCACACGAAATCAAAGCCTTTTAAATTGGTTTGTCCATGGTGAACGACATTGTGGCCAACGTCCCACAGGCTGTAAGGCGTGAGTGAGGGTAAAAAGGCAATGCGGCCCAATACTTTATTGAGCTCGCGGTTTGGCGTAAAGCTCTGGTGGCAGGCGTCATGCCCTAAGATGAAGATGCGGCCGGTAACAAAGCCGGCAATCACGCCAAATACGATCTTGAGAATGATGCTTTCAACAAATACGGTGGCTGCAATCGCTCCAAGCCAAAGGGCGGCATCGATAAACAAAAGCAACAATGCTCTACCGGTTTGGCCTTGCGCCATAGGAATTAGCCAGCTCCGAATGATTTTGCGGTGTGGCAAGGGCTCTGTTGGCGCTAATGGCGCAACAATTGACGGATCAGTAAGTGTGGAGTTTAGATGGGTAGACACAGTATTTATCAGTAGTTAATTCCATGAATAATAGAGGTTTTCACAATATTCTGCACGAACGGAAGCAAACATGATGTTCCGCTGGTGCGCCCGGCAGGAATCGAACCTGCGACCCTTGGCTTCGGAGGCCAATACTCTATCCACTGAGCTACGGGCGCCAAGAATGTGGAAATTAGTCCCTATTGTAAGTGGCTGCATCAAAAACCACTCGCTATAATCGCCTTAGTCTATTTTTTAACCCCCCAACCATTAAGTTCACCCCAACATGAGCAACGACCACGGCAGTCTGATTAAATCGCCCAAACAACTCATCATCATGGTGTTTGTCAGCTTTTTTGTACCATTAATAGTGATTTTGTTATTAATGGTTTATGTTGATAACAGCAAACGAACTGGCGGAGATGCCGAAGAGGCCGCTAAATCGGCCAGTCTGCTTATTAAGCCGGTGGCCCAGCTGGATTTTCGCGACGCAAACGCGCCCCGGGAAATGAAGACAGGCGCCGCAGTTTATAAAGCAGCGTGCGCCTCTTGCCACGCCAATGGAGCCGCTGGCGCCCCTCGTTATAACAATGCTGGGGATTGGTCCGGCAGGCTCGGCAAAGGCTACGATGCGCTTTTAACTTCGGTGATTAAAGGCAAGGGCGCGATGCCAGCACGTGGCGGCGCAAATCCTGCCGATATCAGCGACTATGAGCTCGGCCTATCCGTGGTTTATTTGACTGCCTCTGCGGGCGGTAAATTTCCAGAGCCCAAAGCGCCGGCAGCAGCTCCAGCCGAAGCTGCTGCAAAGTAAGCAGCTACAAATGAATAAGCCGGCAATGATGCCGGCTTTTTTATTTGCCCTCCAGCGCCAGCTGATAGGCCTCTTTTTTCGATATTCCAGTAATAGTGGAGATGACGTTCGCCAGCTCTTTGCTGCCCAGGAAGGGCTTGAGTGCCGCCACCCAGCGCAATATTTCTGCATGATTGGCTGGCGTGTTGGTGTTTTGCTCAGAAGCTGAAATCACCACAATGAATTCGCCTTTAAGGCTCTCCGTTGTGCTCAGCCAGTGCGCTAGCTGACTAGGCTTTAAATGGACTATTTGCTCAAACTTTTTAGTTAGCTCGCGCCCCACCATCACCATTCGGCCGTCATCAAGACAGGCAGCTACTTTCAATAAAGTAGCTGCAATCTGGTGCGGGGATTCAAAAAAGACCGTCGCCTTATTGCAATGGGCAATCTGCCTTAGCCACTCTTCCTGATCACGTAATTTGTGCGGCCAAAAGCCGAGAAACTGAAACTGCCCATCGGATGGCAGAAGTGCCGAACCCCCTACCGATACGGCGCAAGAAACTGCACTCGCCCCTGGTATTGGCACAACCCGAAAACCAGCCAGGCTAACCGCAGCAGCCAAGCGGGCTCCTGGGTCAGAGACGCCCGGCGTGCCCGCATCCGAAATGTAGGCCCAGCGCTCACCCTGTTGCAGGTTTCCAATCAAGGCATCCGATGCAGAGGCTTCATTATGGGCATGCAGTGCCAAGCGCTTTTTATGAATGCCAAAGTGATTCAGCAGGGGCGCACTGTGGCGTGTATCCTCGCAAGCAATTCCATCAACTGCATTCAGAACATGCAGTGCACGCAAGGTGATATCGCCTAAGTTGCCAATAGGGGTTGCGACCATATACAAAGTAGATGCTGGGAAGTCTTGCTGACTCAGAAAATCAGTCGACCACGTATTGGGCATGCTGGAAGTAACCATGGGATTGATTATGCAGAAAAAAGGCAGCCGGTACGAGTAATTCATAGTGCACGCGGCGCAGCCATAAAGCATATTAGAGCCGCTCTTTGGCGCATAATATTGCCATGGATACAAAAACACTGAATCGGCTAAGCGAGCGTGCGTCCGCACATTTTGTAGAGAGCATTGCGGTAAAGCAAGAGGCCCTAAAGTTGCTCCCAGAACAGGTTGCCAAAGGCGTTGTAGCCATGGTGAATTGCTTACAGTCAGGCGGAAAAATATTGGCTTGTGGTAACGGCGGCTCTGCTGCCGACGCTCAGCATTTTGCAGCAGAATTAGTGGGCCGCTTTGAGCGTGAGCGTCGCGAGTTAGCGGCGATAGCGCTTACCACCGACAGCTCGATCCTAACGGCAATCGCCAACGACTATCACTATGATGAGATCTTTAGTAAGCAAGTTCGTGGTCTTGGCAAAAAAGGCGACATCTTGCTGGCGATCTCGACATCAGGAAATTCAAAAAATGTGGTTGCGGCCATTGAAGCCGCAAAAAAAATTGGCATGCATGTGATTGCGCTTACCGGCAATGGCGGCGGAAAAATAGCACAGCTTTTAGGAGAGCACGACGTCCATTTGTGCGCTCCCTCTACGCGTACTGCGCGCATTCAAGAAACGCATTTGGTTTTACTGCATAGCCTGTGCGATGGCGTTGATCATCTACTGTTAGATTAAAAAGGAAATCACATGACGAGCATGATGAAGTGGTCTCTTGGATTTATGGCAGCAACACTCCTGAGTGGGTGCGGAGTTTTAGCGGTGGGTGCAGTAACCGGAACAACTACCATTCTTGCTGATCGCAGATCGCCAGGAGTGCAAGCAATTGATGTGGGTATTCAGTTAGAAGCGGGCAATCATCTCATCAAACGGTATGGTGATAATGCACACATTACAGTCACATCATTTAATCAAAAAGTCTTGTTGACGGGCGAAGCAAAAGACGCCGATATCAAGGGCGGAGCAGGCGCCTATGTGCAGAGCTTAAAAAATGTCCGCTCTGTATTTAATGAAGTTGTCATTGGCCCGAATAGCTCATTTACTGCGCGCGCGAATGATACTTACCTTGCGTCGCGCATCAAAACACAAATGATCTTTACGAGCGATTTGCCATCCAACTCCATGAATATTGTGGTTGAGGCAGGCAATGTTTATCTGATGGGCATTTTGACAAAAACAGAGGCAGAGCGTGCCAAAAAAGTGGCAAGTAATACCAGCGGTGTAAAACAAGTATTTGTATTTTTTGACATCATTTCAGATGCGGAAAGGCTGCGCCTTGAGCAAGAAGGCAAAGCAGATACATCGCAGCCCAACACAAATGTCAACAACTAAGTAGAGTTGGCTCCAGTAAAAAAATGCCCATGTTCACGTGGGCATTTTTTATGGGCGGCCTTGCATTCCATAAAACCATCGCCAAATTTGTTTGGATTGTTTTAGGTTCGCCTTGAATGCGTAGTCGAGGTCCGCGATTTGCTCTTGCGATGCTTCGTGCAAAATACTTTGTGCATTCGCTGGCGGTAAAATTAAATACGCATCTGCATCGCCGTAGGCAAATTCCACACGCATTCCGAGCTTCTGCGCGAGGTGCATCATCGCTTTGTTGTTCGCCAAGCAATGCACAAATAAAGTATCGATGTGCGTATTGCGTGCGTGGACAGCAGCTCGCGCCAAGAGTGCTGCGCCAAGACCGCGATGGCGGCTATCGTGCAATACAGAAACGCCAAACTCCGCAGAGCGTGGACCATCCTTGGCAGGCGGCAAATAGGCAAGGTGTGCAATGCCAACAAGATCCAGTGTGTCATTGAAAACACCAAACAAACCGTCGCGGCTGAAATCCAGATTTGCCACATAGCGCTCAATGACCGCATCCGAGGTGGGCGACCCAAAGCGCAAGTGCCGATCTTCTGGGCCCAAGGCGACCAGATGGCGCAATACGGCATCTCGGTGCCCATCGTCGAGCTCGCGCACTTGAGGGGGGCTAGGGTTAGTACTGGACCCCACAGCGACCAGGGTACTGGATAGGGACTTTGTCATTACCCCACTCTAGCAGAACCAGGTGAAATAATCAGGGTTTTCCCTAGTCTATTTTCTCGGAATATAAAAACAGAAGATTTTAAAAAATTCAGCAAAAAATGCCTATTTCTTAACCTATTGATTTGTATGTGTATTTCAATAAACCTGCAAAAAAACATGCAAATAATAGGAAAAAGACTACGAAAGGTGTTGACAGCCCCCTACAGTTCATGGCATAGTCTCACCTCTTCGCCGGAACATTTTCATTTGAAGCGTTTTGGCCCTCTTTAAAAAATAGTCAATCGATAATTGTGGGTACTGAGTGAACGCATCCAGTCCTTCGGGACAGATGTAAATAAACAGTACTCAATGTCAGTAAAAAGATTTGGTTTTATAACCAAGTCAATTTCTAATATGAGTGCGACGAACCGCAAGGTTCACAGTGATTAAACTGAAGAGTTTGATCCTGGCTCAGATTGAACGCTGGCGGCATGCCTTAC
>CAZUMD010000051.1:0-10661 GCA_964621735.1 uncultured Polynucleobacter sp. | reverse complement strand
CGGAAGCCATCGATGACGAGCCATTGGACTCAGTAATTTCAGAAACAACCCGAATGCTGTACGCAAAATCTTCTGGACTTGGCAGTACTGGAATCAAAGCGCGCTTGGCTAAACGACCATGGCCGATTTCGCGGCGCTTGGGCGTACCAACGCGGCCGGTTTCGCCAGTGGCGAACGGAGGCATGTTGTAGTGGAACATGAAGCGATCGCGGTACTCGCCCTCTAAAGCATCAATGATTTGCTCGTCACGGGCAGTGCCCAAAGTCGCAATCACCAAAGCCTGGGTCTCACCACGGGTAAACAAGGCAGAGCCGTGAGTACGTGGCAATACACCATTGCGAATTTCAATCGGACGTACGGTGCGCGTATCGCGACCATCAATCCGTGGCTCGCCATTCAAAATTTGGCTACGCACAATTTTCGCTTCGATATCAAACAAAATATTGCCAACCGCTACTTCATCGACTGCACCATCGACAGCCAGTTTTGCCATCACATCTTTGGTAATGGCTTTTAACTTGTCAGAGCGTGCCTGTTTTTGACGCAGCTGATACGCTTCACGCAAAGGACCATCAGCCAATGCCGTTACCTTCGCAATCAAAGGCTCATCTTTTGCTGCAGCAGTCCAGTCCCACTCAGGTTTACCGGCATCGCGTACTAAATCTTGAATCGCATTGATGGCAGTCTGCATTTGCTCGTGGCCATACACTACGGCGCCAAGCATGATGTCTTCTGGTAACTGCTGCGCTTCCGATTCCACCATTAATACAGCAGCTTGGGTACCGGCAACAATTAAATCCAGCTGGCTCGTTAACTGCTCCGACCGGGTTGGGTTCAGCAGGTACTGACCATCTCGGTAACCTACGCGAGCGGCGCCAACCGGGCCATTAAAGGGGATGCCAGATACGGCTAAAGCAGCCGATGCAGCAATCAAGGCTGGAATATCGGCAGGCACATCGGGATTAATCGATAGCACATGCACTACGACCTGAACTTCGTTCAGAAAGCCTTCTGGAAACAAAGGACGCAGCGGACGGTCGATCAAACGGGACGTTAAAGTCTCCCCTTCGGATGGACGGCCTTCGCGGCGAAAGAAGCCACCTGGAATCTTGCCAGCGGCATAGGTCTTCTCAATGTAATCCACGGTTAATGGAAAGAAGTTTTGCCCTGCTTTAGCGGAGCGCGCTGCCACGACAGTGCCCATCACAACGGTATCGTCGACGTTCACAATCACAGCGCCGCCGGATTGACGAGCAATCTCGCCGGTTTCCATCGTTACCTGATGATTGCCCCATTGAAAACTTTTCACTACTTTTTTAAACATGGTCATTCTGATCTTCTCCAAATTGATCTACACCGCATTCACATGAATGCCAGGTGCGTACTACTTGCGTCGCAGATAAATCAGCGCTACGACACCACTGGAGCGATTACAGATTACAAGGGATGCCATTCCAGGGAGGCACTGAACACGGTGTTCAGAAACTCATTGGAATGACACGATCCCCTAAACGGGTAATCTAAAACGCTCAAAAAAATATGCCACCGCCCTAAGACTGAATCACGAATGAGTCATTCTCAAGACACGATGGCATGGCGATACGGATACGATTTACTTACGGAGACCTAATTTCTCGATCAATGTGCGATAGCGTGCCAAATCCTTGCCTTTGAGGTAATCCAAAAGGCGGCGGCGGCGTGAAACCATCTTCAACAAGCCACGACGGCTGTGATGGTCTTTGGCGTTAGCCTTGAAATGGGGGGTTAATTCATTGATGCGGGCGGTCAGCAATGCAACCTGTACTTCTGGACTACCCGTGTCGTTTGCGCTACGCGCGTTGTCTTTGACGATTTCCGCCGTTTTGATATCAGCAACTGCCATTTTCTACTCCTAACTTGCGAACACCAGAGCTTTCACCCTAAATAGTGTCGTGCGATTATTAAACATAAAAACAAAAAAGCTTTATAAATCAAAGCCCTCGAATTGTAGCAGAGATTCGAGGGCTAAAGTGGCAATGTGCATTTCCTTGCGATCAGGCCGATTAAAATAAATCCAATAAAAACAATGACTTATCTATATTCTAGGGCCGATATCCCCGCTTACGGCGCCATTTGGGCGTTTAACTTCACTTGCCGTGGATCGTGCAGCTTATTGAGGGCCGATAAATAGGCCTTAGCTGAAGCAGCGATGATGTCGGGGTCGGTACCAACGCCGTTCACAATCCGCCCGCCTTTGGCGAGGCGGACCGTGACCTCGCCCTGGGACTGGGTGCCGGAGGTAATGGCATTGACGGAGTACAGCAGCTGCTCCGCCCCACTTTTGGCCATAGCTTCAATTGCATTGAGGCTGGCATCCACGGGGCCATTACCTTCTGCCTCGGACGTGATCTTCTCGCCGCCCATGTGAAAGACAACCTGGGAGCTTGGGCGCTTACCGGTTTCGGAGTGCTGACTCAAGGAAACAAAGCGATAAAACTCGCTTTCCCCAGCCGAGGCAGAACCGCTTGTAATGGAAATAATGTCTTCATCAAAGATTTCGGACTTTTGGTCGGCCAAGGCTTTAAAGCGGGAAAATGCATCATTGAGCTCTTCTTCGGTCTCAACCGTGATACCCAGCTCCTGCAAGCGTTGCTTAAACGCATTGCGACCCGATAACTTACCCAGCACAATTTTGTTGGCTGACCAGCCCACATCTTCGGCGCGCATGATTTCATAGGTATCGCGGGCTTTTAATACGCCGTCTTGATGAATACCAGATGCATGGGCAAACGCATTGGCGCCCACCACCGCTTTATTGGGTTGCACCACAAAACCCGTGATTTGCGAAACCAACTTCGATGCCGGAACGATTTGCGTTGCATCGATGCCCACGCTTAAATCAAAATAATCCTTGCGGGTACGCAGCGCCATCACGATCTCCTCGAGGGCTGTATTGCCAGCACGTTCACCCAGACCATTGATAGTGCACTCCACTTGCCGCGCCCCACCAATCTTCACGCCTGCCAAGGAGTTGGCAACGCCCATGCCCAAATCGTTGTGGCAATGGACTGACCAAATGGCCTTATCGGAATTGGGGATGCGGGTACGCAAGGTGTGGATGAACTCACCGTAGAGCTCAGGAACCGCATAGCCAACAGTATCGGGCACGTTAATCGTGGTTGCGCCCTCCGCAATCACTGCTTCCAGTACGCGGCATAAAAAATCCACTTCCGAGCGGTAGCCATCTTCAGGTGAGAACTCAATGTCGGTAGCTAAATTACGGGCAAAGCGAATCGATTTTTTGGCCTGCTCAAACACTTGGTCCGGAGTCATGCGCAACTTCTTTTCCATATGCAATGCGCTCGTTGCCAAAAAGACATGGATGCGTTTTGCATTGGCCGCTTTAAGGGCATCGGATGCGCGGGTAATGTCGTTCTCATTGGCACGGGCCAAGGAGCACACTATGGAATCCTTCACTGCAGCCGCTACCGCTGAAATAGCATCAAAGTCACCTTCGGAGCTCGCTGCAAAGCCTGCTTCAATCACGTCCACCTTGAGGCGCTCGAGTTGACGGGCAATGCGGACCTTCTCATCTTTGGTCATGGATGCCCCTGGCGATTGTTCGCCATCGCGCAAGGTGGTATCAAAAATAATTAATTTATCGGTCATCACTGCTCTCCAATTCACTGCAATCATTTAAAAGGGTAAGCAAATACAGGTATTGCGCAATCCAAAACAAAAACCCCAGCAATTTGCTGGGGCCGGTAAGTCTGCTTGATGATTTACTGCACTTGCATCACCTAAGCGTTACCCGCCCCGAGCCGAAGGCTCAGTGCTAGAAGAAGTAGCTCAATTGCGTGCGTTTTATTCATTACCATGAATCTAATATACCTTAATTACCTGTTTAGGTCAGTTTACGACCGCTAAAGCGTTCCCAGCCCCAAATGACATAGCCTGAGATGGCATAAATCACGAAGATGCCGAACAAGGTTAAGGGGGGATTGGACGAAATCAGCACAAAGGTCAAAATCATCAAGACCATGACACCAAAGGGAACGCGGTAACGAATATCGAGGGCCTTGCCACTATAAAAGCGTGCGTTCGAGACCATGGTTAAACCAGCATAGATGGTAATTAAGAACATAACCCACGGAATGGCACTGTCACGCACCGGAATCTTATTGTCGTCAGCGAGCCAGATAAATCCAGCAATCAAGGCGCCTGCGGCTGGACTCGGCAATCCTTGAAAAAACTTTTTATCGACAACCCCCGTATTGATATTGAAGCGCGCCAAGCGCAAGGCGGCGCCTGCGCAGTAAGTAAATGCAGCCAGCCAGCCCCATTTACCAAAATCTTTCAGTACCCACTCATACGCAACCAGTGCGGGAGCAACACCGAACGACACCATGTCAGCCAAGGAATCGTACTGCTCGCCAAAAGCGCTTTGGGTATTGGTCATACGGGCGATGCGGCCATCCATGCCATCCAATACCAAGGATGCAAAGATAGCGATCGCAGCGGTTTCGAACTGGTGATTCATCGCCTGCACGATCGCAAAAAAACCGCAGAACAAGGCCGCGGTTGTAAACGCATTGGGTAGTAAATAAATCCCCTTGCTGCGAGCGCGGGGCTTTTCTACTTCGAGCCCCTCAACCTCGAAATCAACCAAGTCATCAGGCTGGTCCTGTGAATCAGGACGATTACGCCCGCGTGAGATGCGCGTGCGATCAAGGCGATTACGACGACGAAATGGAGTCAATGCGCTTCCTATATTTACTCAAGTAAATCAGGTGAATCAATCAAGGCCAGGCAAACGAGCCAACGCCGTTCTAGTTGCAGAGACCTTTTCGCCCACGCTAACTAAAGGCTCGGCCGTTAAAGGCAAATATACATCGACTCGCGATCCAAAGCGAATGAAGCCGTAACGGGATCCCCGCTTGACGTGCTCACCCACATGGATGTAGCACAAAATGCGCCGTGCAATTAAGCCGGCCACTTGAACTAGGGTAACCGTTTGGCCATTGGCATCAATCACTACGGCATTGCGCTCATTTTCGACCGAGGCCTTATCCAGTGCGGCATTGACAAACTGCCCCGGGAAATACTGCACCTCTTTAATCAGACCGTTGACCGAGCAGCGGTTGGAGTGCACGTTAAATACATTCATGAATACGCTAATCTTGATTGCTTCGCGATTGGCATACGGATCTTGGGTCTTTTCAACCACGACAATGCGGCCATCTGCAGGCGATAGAACCAAATCACGACCCAGTGGCGCAATGCGCTGGGGGTCACGAAAAAACTGCAGAACAAAAAAGAAAATAATCCACAGGGGCAAAGCCCATGCAAAACCAGCGTACTGCTGGACTAGCACGGTTGCCACCCCAACGACTGCCAAATAGGGCCAGCCTTCTTTCGCAATAATGGGGTGGGGATACATCATGGGTGCTTTGCGCCTTTAGGGTGATTGTTTAGTTCTTTGACTGATCGACTAATTTATTCTTGGCAATCCAAGGCATCATCGCGCGCAGTTTCTCGCCGACGATTTCAATTTGGTGCTCTGAATTCAGGCGACGACGGGAGATTAAGGTGGGCGCGCCAGCCTTGTTCTCGAGGATGAAGCTCTTGGCGTATTCACCCGTCTGAATGTCTTTGAGGCACTGACGCATGGCGTTCTTGGTATCTTCCGTCACAATGCGCGGACCGGTCACATACTCACCGTACTCCGCATTGTTTGAAATCGAGTAATTCATATTGGCAATGCCGCCCTCGTAGATCAAGTCCACAATTAACTTGAGCTCATGCAAGCACTCAAAGTAAGCCATCTCTGGCGCGTAACCGGCTTCAACCAAGGTCTCGTAACCGGCCTTGATGAGCTCGACAGTACCGCCGCAAAGAACAGCCTGCTCACCGAATAAATCGGTTTCGGTTTCTTCGCGGAAATTGGTTTCAATGATGCCGGCACGGCCGCCGCCGTTGGCTGTTGCATAGGACAAAGCGAGATCACGAGCCGAGCCAGACTTGTCTTGGTATACCGCGATCAAATGAGGAACGCCACCACCTTGGCTATAGGTACCGCGCACCGTGTGGCCTGGGGCTTTCGGAGCAATCATGATCACGTCCAAATCTGCGCGGGGCTGTACTTGGCCGTAATGCACATTAAAGCCATGGGCAAATGCTAAAGCCGCGCCCTGCTTAATATTGCCGTGCACTTCATTTTTATACACTTCGGCAATTTGCTCATCGGGCAAAAGCATCATGACAATGTCAGCATCCTTCACTGCCTCAGCTACTTCCTTCACGGTCAAGCCAGCATTGGCTGCTTTTTTCCACGATGCGCCATCTTTGCGCAAACCAACCGTTACTTTGACGCCTGAATCGTTTAAGTTCAATGCATGCGCGTGGCCCTGTGAACCATAACCAATGATGGTGACTTTCTTGCCTTTAACCAGGGATAAATCCGCGTCTTTATCGTAAAAAACTTTCATGCTATTTCCTTATCTTTGAATCGTAATAAATGAGTTAAACAAATGGGGTTATGCGTACATTCCGAATGAAGCAAATTAGACCTTCAAAATACGTTCGCCGCGACCGATACCCGAGCCGCCAGAACGGACGGTTTCTAAAATGGAAGCGCGGTCAATCGAATCAATGAAGGCATCGAGCTTGGAGCCATCGCCGGTCAACTCAATGGTGTAGCTCTTGTCGGTGACATCAATAATGCGGCCACGAAAGATGTCGGTGGTGCGCTTAAGCTCTTCGCGCTCTTTACCAACGGCACGGACCTTGATCAACATCAGTTCGCGCTCAATGTGCGAGCCTTCGGTTAAATCAAATACTTTCACGACTTCAACCAAACGATTAAGGTGCTTGGTGATTTGCTCAATCACATCTTCAGAGCCAATCGTGACAATTGTCATGCGCGACAACGATGGATCTTCCGTAGGCGCAACGCTGAGGGTCTCAATGTTGTAAGCACGTGCCGAAAATAGACCAACGACACGCGACAATGCGCCTGGCTCGTTTTCAAGCAATACCGAAATAATGTGGCGCATTACAGATCCTCACTACCTAAGAGCATTTCAGTAATGCCCTTACCAGCTTGCACCATCGGCCAGACGTTTTCTTCCGGATCGGTTTGGAAGTCCATGAATACCGTACGATCTTTCAAGCGAATTGCCTCTCTCAGCGCAGGCTCAACGTCTGCCTTGGTTTCAATCAGCATGCCGACGTGACCAAAGGCCTCAGCTAACTTCACGAAATCAGGCAAAGAGTCCATGTACGAACTGGAATAGCGGCGGTTGTAGGTCAACTCCTGCCACTGGCGCACCATACCTAAATACCGGTTATTGAGCGACACAATTTTGACGGGCGTGTTGTACTGCTTACAGGTTGACAGTTCTTGAATGCACATCTGAATCGACCCTTCGCCCGTGATCGTGAATACATCCTGATCAGGAAAGGCTTTTTTGATGCCCATGGCGTAGGGCAGGCCAACACCCATGGTGCCAAGGCCACCGGAATTAATCCAGCGACGCGGCTTATCGAACTTGTAAAACTGCGCTGCCCACATTTGATGCTGACCGACGTCAGAGCAAATAAAGGCATCACCGCCCGTGAGTTCCCATAACTTCTCAACCACGTACTGGGGTTTGACGATCTGCGAATCACGGTCGTATTTCAGGCAATCTTTTTTGCGCCACTCGTTGATCTGCTCCCACCACTTCGCAAGGTGGGCGCCGTTCTTCAGTGGACCCGCTGCTTTAATTTGGCTGGTCATCTCCACTAAGACTTCTTTGAGATTGCCAACGATGGGCACATCGACCTTAACGCGCTTCGCAATCACCGATGGATCAATGTCAATGTGAATGATCTTGCGTGGGTGGCTCGCAAAGTGCTGCGTATTACCAATCACGCGGTCATCAAAGCGCGCGCCAATGGCGATCAACACGTCGGAATGCTGCATGGCCATATTGGCTTCATAAGTACCATGCATACCCAGCATGCCCACAAACTGGGGGCTGGTACCCGGAAAGCCACCAAGACCCATCAAGGTGTTCGTGACTGGATAGCCCAGCGCATCGGCAAAGGCTTTGAGCTCAGGCGCAGCATCCGACAGAATGACGCCGCCACCGGTGTAAATGAAGGGACGCTCTGCTTCCAGCAATAAAGAAACGGCTTTGCGAATCTGGCCGCTGTGGCCGCGCAATACCGGGTTGTACGAGCGCATCGTCAGCTCTTCGGGGTAAATGAACTGACCCTTGGCTGCTGAAATGTCCTTCGGAATATCGACCAGTACGGGGCCGGGTCTTCCAGTCTGCGCAATGTGAAAGGCTTTCTTTAGCGTCAGCGCTAAATCATTAATGTCTTTCACCAAAAAATTGTGTTTGACGATGGGTCGCGTAATGCCAACCGTATCGGCTTCTTGGAATGCGTCCTCACCAATCGCATAGGTCGGTACATTACCCGTAATGATGACCATGGGAATGGAATCAGTGTACGCAGTCGCAATACCAGTGACGGCATTGGTAACGCCAGGACCAGAAGTCACTAAGGCGACGCCAACCTTGCCTGTAGCACGGGCATAGCCATCGGCAGCATGCACAGCTGCCTGCTCATGGCGCACCAGAATGTGCTCAAACTTGTCTTGCTTGTAGATTTCATCGTAGATGAAGAGAACTGCTCCACCGGGATAGCCCCAGACAAACTCGACGCCTTCCGCATGCAGGGCATGGACGAGCATCTCGGCACCAATCATTTCAGGTCCGGTTTTGGTAGGAATTGGGGTGGAATCAGCCTTGGAGGCTAAAAATTCGGCGCTGCTGGTATTCATTGTTAAGGTCCTTTGCAATTTTCGGCAAAAAATTGTTTAGGCTGCTCTGTCCCGTGCTTATGGCCCGAGTTCGAACGGCGCTTGAACTGAATAAAAAACCGCTTCTTGGACGGCTCTCTATCCGGTGAACCTTCAATTGTAAAGCAATACCCTAAAATAGAGGCATTCTTCCTACACGAGGCCTTCCTGTTTTTGCATGGCATCTGCCCCCGAACTCGCTGATTTTCTCAGTAGCGTTGAAAAACGCGCATTCAAACAGGCTATTTACGCTGTGCGGGATGAGGACGCGGCCTTGGACATCGTTCAGGACGCCATGATCAAATTGGCCGAAAAATACGGGGATAAACCGAGTGCAGAACTGCCCCTGCTCTTTACCCGGATTCTTCAAAACCGCATCCACGACTGGTTTCGGCGCCAAAAAGTGCGGAATGCCTGGGTTACCCTTTTCTCCAATATGGGTAAGAAATCGGATGAATCCGATGATTACGACCCCTTAGAGCAGCTCCAAGCCGCCGATGACAGCCAAATTCACCAAGATGGTGCCCAAAAACTGGAGCAAAGCCAGCTTTTGCGTAGTCTAGAGGCTGAAATAGCAAAATTACCAGCACGTCAACGAGAAGCCTTCCTGATGCGTTATTGGGATGAGCTAAGCATTGCAGAAACGGCCCAGATCATGGGGTGCAGCGAAGGAAGTGTCAAAACCCATTGTTCTAGAGCAACGCAAACTTTAGCTAATGCATTGAAAATAAAAGGAATTTCATTATGAACCGCGACCAAGACCCCCAATTTGAAGCAGATCGAATTGGCAGCGCCGTGCGCGAATGCCTCGACGGTTCAACCGCACAATTGCCCAGCCGCATTACTGATCGCTTGTATCACGCACGCCTTTCCGCCATGGCAGCGCGCAAACAGGAATTCGTTCCGCAATTGCAGCAGCTATTGCGCCCCCAACTGGCCTTGAATCAGGGTGGCAACAGCAGCCAGCCCTCCTCCAATTGGAGTCGATTAAGCTGGTTTGCGCCGTTTATTGTCCTAGCCTTGGGCTTATTGGCAATTGCTGAATGGCAGCAAGATGCGCGCATCAACGACATTGCCGCGGTTGATATTGCCTTGCTATCGGATGACGTTCCACCCGACGCTTATATGGATAGCGGTTTTCTGGCGTTTTTAAAACTCAGTAGTCATGCCAAGCGCGAGCTGGAAAATACCAACTCTGAGAAGGCCGATGCTGCAGTTGACCCATCCTAACTGAGGCAAGAAACACAACGCCATGCCATCCACGCCCTTCCTGCACAGTCCATCTGCACTTGCTGCAAAGCGATGTGCATCCGGCTTGAGCTTGGGCGCGTTTCTATTTATCTTTAGCCTGCTGGCGATTAATCCCGCGAGCGAGGTAGCAGCGCAAACCAAACAGCCAGCCGCAGCCAGCAGTCCAAAACACAGTGGCAATTGGGATGACTTAAGCCTAGTACAACAAAAAATCTTGGCGCCCCTCGAAGAAGACTGGAGCTACCTTTCCAAAGAGCGCCGCCAAAAATGGATTCAGGTTGCCAATCTCTACCCGAAAATGAAGCGGGCTGATCAAGAGCGTTTGCAATCACGCATGAACGAGTGGGCCAAACTCTCGCAAAAAGATCGTCGCATCGCCCGCGATAATTACCTCAGTAGCTTGCGCTTCCCTGCCGAAGAAAAAGCCTCGGCATGGCAGGCATACCAGCAGCTCAGTGCAGAAGATAAGAAAAAATTAGCAGCCAAGGAAGACAATAAGAAAAAGCCGACTGCCGCGACCTCGCCTACGCTGCAAAATCGCCCCAATGCTTTGCCTGCGGTAACCCCTGCTGCCGCACCC
>CAZUMD010000050.1:0-10876 GCA_964621735.1 uncultured Polynucleobacter sp. | reverse complement strand
GATCATTTTTAAAAAAAGCAACGATTGCGACCGGTGTTGGCACCGCTAGTTTGGCAGCACCTGCCATTGCGCAGTCACAGCCTACCCTCAATTGGCGTCTGGTCTCTAGCTTTCCAAAGTCACTGGATAATTTGTATGGCACGTCCGAGATTTTTGCCAATGCGCTACGCAAAGCAACCGACGGCAAGTTCAATGTCAAGGTATTCGCTGCCGGTGAAATCGTCCCGCCATTGCAGGTTCAGGATGCGGTACAAAATGGCACGGTTGAAGTTGGCCATACCGCGGGCTACTATGCTTTAGGCAAAGACAGCGCCTTTATCTTTGATACTGCAGCACCCTTTGGCTTGACTGCACGTCAGCAAAATGCGTGGATGCTGCATGGCAATGGCATGAAGTTAATGCGCGAGCTCTATGCTTCCTACAATATTGTGAACTTCATGGGCGGCCAAACCGGAACCCAAATGGGCGGCTGGTTTCGGAAAGAAATTAAAACAGTCGCCGATCTAAAGGGGCTTAAATTTCGGATTGCCGGATTTGCTGGCGGCATTCTCTCTAAAATGGGGGTTGTGCCGCAACAGTTGCCCGCTGGCGAGATTTACTCCGCCTTAGAAAAGGGCACAATCGATGCCGCTGAATTTGTTGGTCCTTACGATGACGAAAAGCTCGGTCTTGCCAAGGTAGCCAAAAATTACTACTACCCTGCGTGGTGGGAAGGCGGTGCGTCACTGTCTTTTCTGGTGAATAAAAAAAAGTGGGACGCGCTACCTCCTGCTTACCAAGCGGCATGGGAGGGTGCGTGTTTTCAGGCGCATACCGAGATGTGTGCGAAGTACGATGCCCTAAATCCCCCAGCACTACAGCGTTTACTGCAAAACGGGGCCGTATTGCGCAAGTTCAATACGCAAATACTCGATGCATGCTTTACAGCAACCCAAGAGGCCTATGCCGAAGAGTCTGCCAAAAATCCCCGCTTCAAAGTCATTTATGAGGACTATCGGCGCTTTCGGAATATGGAGGCACAGTGGTTTAATGTGGCCGAACAGGCATTTGCGCAGTACAGCTTTAATAAAAAGCTGTAGCAATCAAGCGCAACACAATCTCAGTTTGACTTACGTTCTAGGGTAACAAAGTCAAAATGAATGTCGCCTTCATTGGCGGGGATGCGCTCTGCTTCGCGCCATTCTTCTGGGTTGGGGACGTTAAAAAAAGTATCGCCGCCGTCGACCGCAATATCAATTTCGGTAATATAGAGGCGGTCGGCTAAGTCAAACGCCTGGGTAAAGAGTTGCTCTCCGCCAATCACAAATACCCGTTCAAGATTACTCAAGCGCTGCAGCGCATCACCCAAGGAGCTCGCCACTTCGGCGCCAGTGAGCTGCAAGTCGGGATTACGGCTCACCACAATATTGCGCCTGCCGGGTAAAGGGCGGCCAATCGATTCCCAGGTCTTGCGGCCCATGATGACGGGGTAGCCCATCGTTACGCGCTTAAAAAATTGCAGGTCAGCGGATATTTTCCAGGGCATTTGGTTGTCACGCCCGATCACGTGGTTACGGGCGCGGGCCACAATCATGGAGATGGCTGGTTGAGTCATGGTTTATCGAATCAATTAAATGGCAACGGGTGCTTTGATGTGGGGATGGCATTCATAACCCACAATTTCAAAGTCCTCAAACGCATAGTCAAAGAGTGAAGCAGGCTTACGCCCGATCTTGAGCTGTGGCAATGGGAAGGGCTTACGTGAGAGTTGCAACTCGACCTGCTCGAGGTGATTGCTATACAGATGGCAATCGCCACCCGTCCAAATAAACTCACCCGGCTCTAAGTCGCACTGCTGAGCCACCATGTGCGTCAGCAGGGCATAACTGGCAATGTTGAACGGTACTCCCAAAAAGATGTCAGCACTGCGTTGATACAGTTGGCACGATAATTTGCCATCGGCGACGTAGAACTGGAAAAAAGCATGGCATGGGGCAAGGGCCATGCGCGGTATGTCAGCCACATTCCATGCCGAGACAATCAGACGGCGCGAGTCGGGGTTATTTTTGATGCTGTTGACGACTTCACTGATTTGATCGATGTGCTGGCCATTGGGGGCGGGCCATGAGCGCCATTGGTAACCGTAAATGGGGCCTAATTCACCATCGGGGGCTGCCCATTCATTCCAAATCGAAACGCCACGTTCTTTTAGCCAATCATTATTCGTGCTGCCATTGAGAAACCACAGTAATTCGTAGATGATGGATTTGAGGTGCAACTTTTTCGTCGTCACCATCGGGAAACCATCGGCTAGATTAAAGCGCATTTGATAGCCAAAAACGGAGAGGGTACCGGTGCCGGTTCGATCGGATTTTTGAACGCCCTGGCTTAGGACGTGCTGCATAAGTTGGTGGTATTGATGCATTCGTTTAACTGTTCGATCAAATAGGAATAGGTAGAGATTAACCCAATATTACGCAGGCTTCTGTAAGCCCAGTAATTGCTGCAATTTGGGCGAGGTAGTGGTGTATTGCAACTGTACTGGCCGGTCTGGAAAAACCACCTGGGCAGCCGCAAAAGCCGCCAATGCTGCCTCATGAAAGCCCGATAGAATCAATTTTTTCTTGCCGGGATAGGTATTGATATCGCCGACGGCAAAAATCCCCGGGATACTACTTTCAAAGTGGGCGGTATCCACCTCAATTTGCTTACGGCTGAGCGCGAGGCCCCAATCGGTAATGGGTCCTAATTTAGGGGAGAGGCCAAAAAAGACGAGTAGGGCATCGAGCGGGATCGTTTGGCTGTGACCATCAGCATCCTCGACTTCCAGTGCTGTTAGCTGACCGTCTTTACTCGCGTACGCATTAGCCTGTCCAATGCAAAAGGTGATTTTTCCAGCCGTACACAGATCATGAAACTGATCCAAGATGTGTTTTTCTGCTTTTAATTCACTGCGGCGATGCACTAGAGTGACGTGCTTGGCAGTGGATGCAAAATGAATCGCCCATTCCACAGCAGTTTCATCGCCGCCGCAAATCACGACGGTACGCTGATTGAATTGCTCGGGCTCTTCCACGTGATAGAAGAGCTGCTTGTTTTCAAATGCAGCAATGCCATCGAGTGCTAACTTACGGGCTTGAAACGCCCCTACTCCAGCGGCAATAAAAATGGTTTTGCTGATAAACGATTGGTTTGTGGTGGTGCGAATAAAAAAACGCGAATCGTCTTCTTGCCGTAACTCCATCACCGCTTGATTTAGGTGCATCGGCGGATTAAAGGGGGCAATTTGCTGCAAGAGATTATTGACTAGTTCACGACCAGTACAAACGGGTATGCCTGGAATGTCGTAAATGGGTTTATTGGGGTAGAGGGCGATGCATGAACCGCCCGCTTCCGGCAATGCATCAATGATGTGCGCCTGAATTTCGAGTAAACCCAATTCAAATGCTTGAAATAAACCAACTGGACCGCCACCAATAATGACGGCATCGGTTTCAATTGCCTGCACAGTAGCTCCGCTTGGATTGAATGCAATCCATTACATCCGCTTTACTTGGCGAGTTGGTCTAGTTTGGCGGTAACGTCTTTCCATTCGTCTGCATCGGGAAGGGCGCCTTTGGATTTAGTAATCGATGGCCAGCCCTGAGCCAGATCTAAATTCATTTTGATGAATGCTTGCTGATCACCGGGCACATCGTCCTCTGCATAAATTGCATTGACTGGACACTCTGGAACACAGACAGCGCAATCGATGCATTCATCGGGATCAATCACTAAAAAGTTAGGTCCTTCGCGGAAGCAATCAACCGGACAAACATCAACGCAGTCGGTATATTTGCAGCGAATACAGGCTTCAGTAACAACGTAGGTCATGGTATTGAACGAGGTGGATAGCTAAAAGGACCAGAAGCGAGCAGCCTACAGGGGGCGGCATAGCAACCAGCGTACTGACTCATTTTAGCCGAATTGCCTCTTTTTCCAAGAAAGCTGAAATTGGCTTGGTGTAAAGTGCCAAGGATGAATACCACCTCAAAACCCAAAATCCTTGTCTCCAGAGCTATTTTCCCTGAAGCACTGGCTGAGCTAGAACAATCCTTTGATGTCATCTCCAATCAGGCAGATGTCGTTATGACCCCCGAAGCGCTTGCCTCGCAGCTGGCTGGGGTTTGTGCTGCATTGGTAACGGGCAGTGAGCGCATTGATGCCAAAGCGCTGGCGCAGGCCAAGGGCCTCAAGATTGTGGCCAATATTTCGGTGGGGTATAACAATTTTGATGTGCCTGCGATGACGGCTGCTGGGGTGATGGCAACGAATACCCCTGACGTGCTCACGGATACAACCGCAGACTTTGGTTTTGCATTATTGATGGCAACTGCGCGCCGCGTAACCGAGTCCGAGCGCTGGATTCGGGATGGGAATTGGAATCAGTGGTCGATTGTCACCAATCCCTTAGGAATGGATATCCACCACACCACGCTTGGCATTATTGGTATGGGCCGGATTGGCCAAGGCATCGCCAAGCGCGCTTTGGGCTTTGGCATGAATGTGATTTATCACAATCGCAGTCGCTTGCCCGAGGCCGATGAAAAGGCTTGCCAAGCACGCTACGTCGATAAAGAAACCCTACTCAAGGAAGCCGATCACGTGATTTTGGTACTGCCCTATTCGGCCGAGAGTCACCATACGATTGGCGCGAAAGAAATTGCATTAATGAAACCTACCGCAACGCTGGTGAACATTGCCCGCGGCGGGATTGTGGACGATGTGGCGCTGGCTGCGGCACTCAAAGCCAAGGCCATCTTTGCAGCGGGCCTCGATGTATTTGAGGGCGAGCCCAAAGTGCATCCGGATTTATTGGCCTGTTCGAATATCGTGTTGGCACCGCATATCGCCAGTGCAAGTGAGAAAACCCGTAGGGCCATGATTGCGCTAGCCGCCCGAAACGTTCGAGCGGCACTTGCTGGTGATAAGCCACCAAGCCTAATTAATGCGGAGGTGTTTGCGAAGTAAGCGACGCCGTTGCTAGTAAAACTCTAGCAACAATTAATCGGTTTCGATTTCGTCGGGCAAGTCGCGCAGGGCGAGCTCAATGCCGCCAAACTTGTCGGCCACCCAGTTGTAGACTTTGCAGGCAATCCACAGCAAGCCAAAGCCGAGTAGGGCATTCAGAATTAAAGCCGATACGACGGTAAATCCCGGTATTGACCCGTCGCGCACAAATGCCACAAAGAGGGCCAATAAAACGATCGGAACCGAGAAGCAGAGGTAGACCAGAACCAAGGTTTTGGCGGTATGCAGGGGGTCTAAATAGACAATTTCTTTTTTCGTGAATTTCATAAGTGCAGCAATCTTAAAGCAGTCCCTCAAAAAGCACCACATTTACTAGGTCGCCGGCTGCAATATTGCCTTGCTCGTGGCCCAAAACAATGAAGCAGTTGGCCTCACTCATCGAGCGCAAGATGCCCGCGCCTTGACTGCCGGTAACCCGAACCTGCGCCCTGCCGTCAGGACCGATTTCTAAAATGCCCCGTTGGTATTCGGTTCTGCCCGGCTTTTTACGAATCGCTGCCGATGCAATGGCTTGGGTCAGCGGCGGCCTAAGCTGCGTTGCACCGCTCAGCTGCAACAGTGCCGATTGAACAAATTGATAGAAGGTCACCATGACCGCCACGGGGTTACCTGGCAAGCCAAAAAATAGGGTGCTACGTGGGGGATCTTGATTGGGAACGGGCTTCAATATGCCAAATGCCATTGGCCGTCCAGGGCGCATGGCAATCTTCCAAAAGCCCACATCCCCTAATTCCTGCATGACCTGTTTTGTGAAGTCAGCCTCGCCAACCGAGACCCCTCCCGAAGAAATAATCACATCCGCCGTTAGTGCTGCTTTTGCAAAGGCGGTCTTTAGTGCCAGTGGATCATCCTGAATGATCCCGCAATCGAGTACATCAAGGCCTAAGCGATTAAGCAGCCCCATCAGGCTATAGCGATTGCTGTCATAAATACTGCCTGAATCCAAGGCTGCCCCGAGGGGTCGCAGCTCATTGCCCGACGAGAGAATGGCTACCCGTAATTTGCGTTTTACCGTCAGCGTATTAATGCCGAGCGATGCAGCCAAGCCTAAATCCGAGGGCCGCAGAATGCGTCCTGCCCTAATCGCCACAGAGCCTTGCGCTAAATCCTCACCGCGCAAGCGGCGATTTTCCCCAGCCGAAACTGCACTCGATTCAAATTGAATGCGCTCAATCCCGTCGGCGGCAAGGGAAGGTGTTTGCGTCATTTCCTGGGGTATGACGGTATCGCATTGGCTGGGCATCAATGCCCCCGTCATGATCTTGAGGCATTGGCCTGCTGCGAGCGAACCGGTAAACGGAGTGCCTGCAAAAACAGTGCCCACGACCATCAGCTGAGTGACAGGTGCACTACTAATTTCTACTCCCCGAAAGGCAAAGCCATCCATTGCTGAATTGTCCGCAGCCGGTACATCAATCGGCGATAACACATCGCTAGCCAAAACACGATTGAGGCCGTGATCGAGTACAACCGATTCGGTCTCAGCAACCACCCCCGTGCGGAGTAATTGATCAACCAGACTGGAAATAGCCGCGCGGGTTTCTTCGACCGTGAGTCCAGTGCTGAGTAAATGCGGAGCGTTGGGCGAAAGGGGTGAGGAGCTCATCGTGGACGATCCTAAAATAGAATTCAGTTTGAAGCGTGTAGAGTTTGCTCTAAGGCCTGCAATTCTTCTGGCGTATTGGTGTTGGCAAACGCTGCTTCATCGGCAAAGACAACGGTGCTCGATGGCAGTGCTTCGAACCAGCGGTCAATTTTGCGCCCGCCTTGATCTAAAAATGCCTGAAGGGATGGTTGAACACTGCGGCGCATCAGGCAAAAAACGGGCTGAGTCCAGGTTGTACCCCTTGCATCTACGCTGGAGGCATACACAAGATCGGATTGTGTGGAGATCATTTCCTTCAGTAGCTGCTCACTTAAATTCAGAGGAAAGACCGGCGAGTCGCAAGGCACCGATAAAAGGTATTCGGTATTGCAGTGTTCGAGGCCAGCCGCAAAGCCGGCAAGTGGGCCAGCGAAATCAGCATGATGGTCGGCTATGACAGCATGGCCATATTGCGTATAGCGATCGTGGTTGCGATTGGCGTTAATCAGGATACTTGCCACTTGAGGGCCTAACCTAGCAATGGCATGCTCTATCAAGGGCTTTCCCATGAAAGACACTAAACCTTTGTCGATGCCACCCATTCGCTGGGCGCGACCGCCCGCCAAAATGAGGCCAGTAATTTCAGCGTGCACAGTGATTAACCACCAATGTAGGACATCTCTACTTTATGCGCCGAGCGCCCAAGTTCCGCTGTTGCTTGGCCACGGATTTCAGAGTAGTTATCGTTGCGCACAGACCAGGTACTCATGATGGCATTGGCGATCTCTAAATCGCTGCAGCCAGAACGCAACATGGTCTTGAAGTCATAACCTTGACTCGCAAACAAGCAGAGGTAGAGTTGACCGTCTGTTGAGATACGCGCGCGACTGCACTCATGGCAGAAGGTTTGGGTGACGCTGGAAATAACGCCGATTTCACCGGCGCCGTCGAGGTAGCGCCAGCGCTGTGCCACTTCACCCGCATAGTTGGCTTCAATGGGCTCCAGTGGATACACCGCATGAATGCGCTCAATCACCTCTTTGGAAGGCAACACCTCTTTCATATCCCAGCCATTGGAACTTCCGACATCCATAAACTCGATGAAGCGGAGTGTGACGCCGGTATTTCGGAAGTGACTGGCCATCGCAATGATCTCCTGATCATTCGTACCTTTTTTCACCACCATATTGACTTTAATCGATTCAAAGCCGGCTTCTTGAGCTGCAGTAATGCCATCCAGTACATCACCAACTGGAAAATCCACATCATTCATTTTTTTAAAGATAGCATCGTTCAAGCCATCTAAGCTAATGGTGAGGCGATGCAAGCCAGCTGCCTTGAGTTGCGCTGCCTTTTTTCGCAACAGGCTACCGTTGGTGGTGAGGGTTAATTCAAGGGGATTGCCATCCGGTTTTTTAATCTCCGCTAGCATCGCGATTAAAGTTTCTACATTCTTGCGAAGCAATGGCTCGCCACCCGTCAAGCGAATTTTTTCAACGCCAAGCGATGCAAAAATGACCGTGAGGCGTGTCATCTCTTCAAAGCTCAGCAGGGCACTTTGTGACAGGTAAGGATAGTCTTGATCAAATACTTCTTTGGGCATGCAGTAGGTACACCGAAAGTTGCACCGGTCTGTTACTGAAATGCGTAAATCACGCAAAGGACGTCCACGCAAATCCACTGACCGGCTCGTGGGGGCAGTCAGGGTGGACGGCATTACAGGGGCAAGGCCCTTGCCTTCATCAATGCGGATGGGGATTACGCGTTCAACCATGACTCAATTATGGCGGTGATTGGAATGGGGTGCTAGGTTAAGCAAAACCCCAATAAAGGGGTTTTGCTTGGCTTAGATTTCTTTCGGTACTGATTTTTCCTGTCCACCGGTTTCGATCAGGACCATGGGGCCCTGAGGAAGTGCAGCTGGCGGCTTGGGTTCACGTATAGCTCGCATTGGGGCTGGCTCCGCTTGAATCTGGGTTTGGACTTCAGCTAATTTAGCTGTGTCTGTCCCAACCCAAACCATGCCCGCCGATTCGAGGACCTGCTGCAGTGGCTTCTCTTCGAGTGGGGTGAAAGCCACCTTGGGTAGCTCAGGCGCTGGCGCTAACGCTACCGGCGCTACTGCTAAAGGCTTTGCCGGTGCAGCAGCTGCAGGTATAAAACTGGCTGCGGCCGATTCGGAAGGTTGTTGGACTGCACCGTTATTACGCTCGCTGTTATTCGAGCGTGGTGGGCGAGAGCCGCGACCACCCGATTGTGAGCTTGCCTTGCGAGCAGTAAAGCTGGCAGTCAGTTCGCTGGTTGGCATGGTTGCCGATGATCCGGCCATGCCCGATGGAGGCCATGCGCCACCCGCCGAGTAGCTAGTGATTACCGTTGCGTTTACTTCTGCGCTACCTTCACTACGCTCAGTGCGTTGCCCGCGACCACGACCGCGTCGATTGCGACCGCGACCCCGGCGTTCATCACTACCATCCGCCGCTGAATTGCTATCGTCTGTGGTGGGAGCATCGTTAGGCTTAGTGTTAGAGGCATCTGCATCGCTGCGCGCTACTTCAGGGCGCTCAGTGCGACCATTGCGATTGCGACCACGGCCTTCTTGACGGGGTTTTGCTTCACGTGCGCCTTCAGTGTTCAAGGCAGCATCAGGAGCTGCGCCTGCTGGCCGCTCGATCCGTTCACCCCGCTCGCTGCGTTCACCGCGACGCCCACGATTGCGTCCACCACGATCACCGCCATTGCGATTGCCGTCGCGGCTCTGGGCATTACGGCCGCGTGGGGCAGCAGGTGCTGGCTTGACTTCAGGTTCGCTCGATGAGAACAGGTTTTTGATGAAACCAAAGAAACCGCCCGAGCTCGATTGTGTATCGGTACTTGATGTGCGTGCTGGGCGCGGCTGGGCAACCGGCGCTGGTTGGCTAGGCGTAATGCCTTTGACAGCAGCCTCAGGACGCGCTTTTACATCACCTTCTTTGCGGCTGACTACCGTATCGGCTTCGAGTTCACGCGCAGCCTCTTCAGCCATGACATAACTGGCTTTTTGATCGTCGAGGCGAACATCGTCATGGCGCAAGCGCTCTAGTTTGTAATGCGGTGTTTCCAAATGCTTGTTTGGAATCATCAAGACATTCACTTTAAAACGGCTTTCGATCTTAATTACTTCAGCGCGCTTTTCATTCAAGAGGAAGGCAGCAACTTCAACTGGAACTTGGGTATGAATCGCAGCCGTATTTTCTTTCATGGCTTCTTCTTGAATAATCCGCAAGACTTGCAATGCAGATGATTCGGTATCGCGGATGTGTCCGGTGCCGTTACAACGTGGGCAGGCAACGTGACTACCTTCGGATAAGGCGGGACGTAAACGTTGGCGTGACATTTCCATCAGACCAAATTTAGAAATCTTGCCCATCTGAACCCGAGCACGATCATGACGCAATGCATCGCGCAGGCGATTTTCTACATCCTTTTGACTCTTGCTGGACTCCATATCAATGAAGTCAATCACAATCAGACCACCAAGGTCACGCAAGCGCGCTTGGCGTGCAATCTCATCGGCTGCCTCAAGGTTAGTCCGCGTAGCGGTCTCTTCAATGTCAGAGCCACGGGTAGCACGTGCGGAGTTGACGTCAACTGAAACCAGGGCCTCGGTATGGTCAATCACAATGGCGCCGCCAGAAGGCAGGGGAACGGTACGGGAGTACGCGGTCTCGATTTGGTGCTCAATTTGGAAGCGCGAAAAGAGCGGAACATCGTCGTGATAGCGTTTAACGCGCGGCAAGTTATCTGGCATGACGACCGACATAAAGGCTTGCGCCTGCTCAAAAATATCGTCGGTGTCGATCAGGATTTCGCCAATATCGGGCTGGAAATAATCGCGAATCGCACGAATAACCAAGCTGGACTCTAAATAAATCAAGAGCGGTGCGGAATTACCTTGGGCTGCTTCATCAATTGCCTTCCACAGCTGCATCAGATAGCTTAAGTCCCACTGCAATTCGACTGCATCGCGGCCAATACCGGCAGTACGGGCAATGATGCTCATGCCATCGGGTATTTCAAGCTGACCCATGGCTTCACGAAGCTCTTGCCGATCCTCACCCTCAATACGGCGCGATACGCCACCGCCGCGGGGGTTGTTAGGCATTAATACTAAGTAGCGACCCGCTAAGGAAACAAAAGAGGTGAGTGCAGCGCCTTTTTGGCCGCGCTCTTCTTTTTCTACCTGAACAATGATTTCTTGGC
>CAZUMD010000049.1:0-11022 GCA_964621735.1 uncultured Polynucleobacter sp. | reverse complement strand
AAATCGTCTCGCGGCGAATGCAGTTCACTTTGTTATCGTCGGTACTTTCATAATTAATCAGATTCTGAAAACGTAATGCAATGAAGTCACCTGCCGGTACGGTAATTTTTTCCCAGCCATTGGCACTCATGTAGAGTTGCCATTCATTTTTATTTTGAGGGTATCCGCTTACGGTGTACTTAGAAAACACTTCTTTGTTCCAGCTGCTACTCATTTTTTCGGGCCACAATGGAATCGCCGGACTGAAATTCAGCACCTTGCCCCAATGGGAGTCGGTAAGCACCATGCCTTGCGGCCCTTGAATTTCACTGGGCAATGGCGAGCCATACTCATCCGAGCGACTGACTGTAATGGTCTTTCCCAAGCTACTTATCTTCTCCACAACAATGCCGCGGGTTTGGCCGCTAAAGAAGTCTCGCTCAAGGTAGCGCCATTCCTGCCCAATCTGTGGCAAACGCACTAATGGCATTGGCATAGGCGCTGCCACTGGAACCCCATGGTCACGGGAAATGGGTATGCCACAGCCAATTGGCGTTATTGCAGAAGCGGCAATAAATAATCTGCGGGTTTTTTGCATATTGCTTTGCTCTTTCGCTTACTTTATTCGGATGCAATTGCTCTAAAACTGCCCCTCAAACGCAAGTCCGATTCACTATGGCAAGTGCATAAAAGCAATTAAATCAAACACTTATTCTAGCAAGAGGCATTTTTATGCGAATTTGATCCGCTTCAAAAAATCCGTAATTATTGGATTGTAACAGCCTAATTCTGATAAAAATCAGTACCTTAGCAAAAGCTGAATATCGTATATGATATTTTTTAGAACCCTACTTTAAAAAATGCTCCGTGAACCACTTTAAAGAATACTCTTTTGACCACTTGGTAATCATCGGTAGAGATAAGCTTCAGGCGCTTGTTCAAAAATTTTCAATAAAAGGGTTTCTTTTAACCCCTATTGCCCGCCATAACTTAGGCTCAATCAATCAGCTCATCATGTTGGATAGCACATACATTGAGATACTAGGATGGGATCCTGATAAGCCTATTCAAAGAGCAGAAATTGCGCATCAATCACTTGGTTTAGATGCTCTCGTATTTCGTACAAATGATGCTCAAAAAACCTATCAGCAACTTTTAGAAAACGGATTTGATGTCAATCCCGTACAATTCCTTAGTCGTGAATCTGAATTTTTAGGTAAGCCTGTATTGGTTAAATTTAATACCGTACGATTTTCCAAACAACCGATTCCCGGTATCAGAATTTACTTTTGCGAACACCTGACTTCAGAGTATGTTTGGCAGGAAAAATGGCTAACGCACCATAATCAACTCAATCGCCTGCAAAAAATTTGCATTGCTAGCCCGGACATCAAAGGCAGCACAAAATTACTAGGCCAGCTACTGAATCTGAACGAAAACCACATAGTCGCCCACAATGAGTCTTCGCAACTAATTCTTCCAAATATTGAATTAATCATACAAAAAGGGGGTCATCTCAATGAAGCGCAGATAGTTTCTGCACAAGTATGTACAAGCCCCTTAAATACTATAGACTTAACTATCGATCACCACTTCTTTGAAACTATCTAACAACCCGACCATGAAAATTACTACCAATTTCATTTCAAACTTCGTCCTCTCCATATTGACTGTATGCGCTATATCGAATACAAGTTACGCCCAAAGCAATAAGCCTCTTACATTGGTCGTGCCATTTCCACCCGGTGGTAGCACAGATATTACTGCGCGCACTATTCAGTCAAAACTTTCAGAGCGTATTGGTAGGCCCGTAGTAATTGAAAATCGTCCAGGAGCTGCCAGTCAAATTGCTACTCAATATGTAGCTCGATCAGCCCCAGATGGAAATACCTTATTAATTAGTTTTGATAATCACTCTATTAATCCAATTGTCAAGCCCAAACTTCCTTATGACACTTTTAAGGATTTCGCAGGCGTGAGTTTGCTTGTTCGTTTCCCCCTAGTGATTGCAGCCAACCCATCAGTCCCTGGAAATAACTTAGCAGAATTTATTGTTGCCGCGAAAAAAAATCCAGGAATGTATAGCTATGCATCAACCGGAATGGGCTCACTAAACCAGTTGGCTATGGAGGATTTAAAACGTAAAGCTGGAATCTTTGTACTTCATGTTCCTTATGGTGGCGGTGGGCCTGCTATTACAGCAGTGGTGGGCAATACTGCCAGTATGACTCTGCTCAGTTATGCCGCTCTTAAAGGTCAAATCCAAGCGGATAGGCTTAAGCCACTTGCCGTAACTGGAACACAACGCTTACCAGAGCTGCCAAACACCCCAACTGTTGCAGAATCAGGCTATCCAGGATTTGAGGCTTACTCATGGATTGGCGCATTTGCTCCAGCCGAGACTCCGGCAGCAATTGTGAAAAAGCTGACGGCAGATTTTCAAGCGGTATTAAATGATCCTGAAATTAAATCCAAACTCACACAAGGTGGTTTTGATGTTCAAGCTAGCGATGGTCTCAGCTTAGACAGACATGTAAAGCAAGAGTTTGATCGCTGGCAGCAATTTATAAAAAATACCCGGCTTAATTTAGAAGATTAGGATGAATGACAAAATCAATGGGGCCGGGGCTCTTGTGCGCATGCTCCAAGAATATGATGTAAAGCATATTTTTGGATTATGCGGCGACACCAGCCTACCGCTTTATGATGCGCTGGCCACACTTGATCATGGCATACAACATATCCTCACTAGGGATGAACGAAGTGCTGGGTATATGGCTGATGCTTATGCAAGGGTAACCTATAAGGTTGGTGTCTGCGAAGGACCTAGCGGTGGCGGTGCGACCTATTTATTGCCGGGCCTGGTTGAAGCAAACGAATCTTCTATCCCTGTATTAGGCATCACATCTGATGTACCAGTGACCTCTCGCGGTAAATTTCCTTTAACTGAGCTTGATCAACAAGCCTTGTATAGACCGCTAACAAAATGGAATACCACTATTGATTTAGCTGAGCAAATACCTTCAGCTGTTCGGAATGCTTTTAGAGCGATGACAACTGGAAAACCGGGTAGTGCTCATATTTGTTTACCGCATGATGTACAAAAGCACCCTGTTGCTGCCAGTGATATTTGGGCCCAAAAAGAGCACTCTCAATATCCATCACAACGCTATGTGGCCAATGATGAAGATATTGAAAAGGCAACGAAAGAAATCTTAAGCGCTAAATTTCCTGTGCTCATCTGTGGTGGTGGCGTTATTAATTCCGGCGCAGAGAAAGTTCTGCAAAATATCGCGGAACTTCTAAATATTCCTGTTTGCACTTCCGTAAGCGGCCAAGGTAGCTTGGCTGACACCCACCCTCTCAATGTTGGCGTCGTAGGGGCCAATGGTGGAGTCATGGCAACTAGAGAAGTTGTTAATAGCGCTGATCTTGTATTTTTTATTACGTGTCGCGCTGGATCAACTACTACTGAGAATTGGCGCTTCCCTAATAAGACAATCCCCATTATTCATTTGGATGTTGATCCAGAAACCATCGGTGCAAATTATCCAACCAAGGTGAGCTTGGTTGGTGACGCCAAATTAACCCTTGAACAGCTTTATAGTAGATTAAAGTCAAATATCCACAGTAGAGTCAAAGGCTGTATGGACGGAAAAGCGATAGTTGCTAAAGCGAAAGTGCTTAAATTTGAGCCTTTTCTTAAATTAGCAAATAGCAATGACATACCCATTCTGCCAGAGAGAATTGTTCATACCTTAAATAAACTTTTACCTAAGGATGCGATTGTTTGTGCAGACCCTGGTACTCCATGCCCATATTTTTCTGCTTATTTTCAAAGTGAAATATCAGGAAGGCACTTTATTACCAATCGCGCTCATGGCGCACTAGGCTTTGCAATGTCTGCCGCTATTGGGGCGGTCGTTGGAAAACCTCAATCTAAGTGCGTTGCTGTTATGGGCGATGGAAGCTTTGGCTTTACAGTTGGCGAATTAGAAACAATCACGCGCTATAAGCTACCAATTCTGATGATTGTGATTTCAAATTCAGTCTATGGGTGGATTAAGGCGAGCCAAAAATCAGGATATGACGAACGCTATTATTCCGTTGACTTTAGTCGCACCAATCATGCCAAGGTTGCTGAAGCTTATGGGGTGCGATCTTGGAGTGTCGATGACCCTCAAAAATTAGAGGCAATCCTTAAAGCCGCAATTGAATGCGGTGAACCAGCCTTAGTGGATATTATTTCCCAACCTCTACAAGATGCGGCTGCGCCAGTTAGCCAATGGATGGGATAAAGAGTATTGAAGGAAAGCGGCTGTATTACTCCCACTCAATCGTCGAGGGAGGTTTTCCGCTGATGTCAAAAACCACTCGGTTAATGCCGCGGACTTCATTGATGATGCGATTCGATACTTTGCCGAGTAACTCATGGGGCAGGTGTGCCCAGTGGGCAGTCATAAAGTCTTGGGTTTGCACGGCGCGCAACGCAACGACGTATTCATAGGTGCGCCCATCACCCATAACGCCGACCGACTTCACGGGCAAGAAAACAGCAAACGCTTGACTAGTGAGCTCATACCATGACTGACCACTTGCTTCATCGATCGTATTGCGTAGCTCTTCAATAAAAATGGCATCGGCACGACGTAACAAATCGGCAAATTCCTGCTTCACCTCACCCAAGATCCGCACACCCAGACCTGGGCCTGGGAAAGGATGGCGATAAACCATCTCGCGAGGCAAGCCGAGGGCAACGCCTAACTCACGCACTTCATCTTTAAATAATTCGCGAAGGGGCTCAAGTAATTGCAAATGCATGTCATCCGGTAATCCGCCCACATTGTGATGACTCTTAATCGTATGCGCGCCCTTTTTTCCTTTGCCGGCAGACTCAATCACATCAGGGTAGATTGTTCCTTGGGCAAGCCATTTGGCATTCTTAATTTTGGCCGACTCAGTCTGAAAGACTTCGACAAACTCTTTACCAATAATTTTGCGCTTGGCTTCAGGGTCACTCACACCAGCCAACTTCGACATAAAGTCATGCTGGGCATCGACCCGAATTACTTTGACTCCGAGATTGCGGGCAAACATCTCCATCACCATCGCGCCCTCATTGAGGCGCAAGAGGCCGTGATCTACAAATACGCAAGTAAGTTGCTTGCCAATGGCACGATGGATTAATGCAGCAGCTACACTGGAATCCACGCCGCCGGATAGGCCTAAGATGACTTCATCGCTGCCGACCTGCTCCTGAATGCGCGCTACGGCTTCACTGATGTAATCGCCCATCACCCAGTCGCCACGGCAAGCGCAAATGGTTCGTACGAAGCGATCTAATATCGCTGGCCCTTGTAGGGTATGGGTTACTTCTGGATGAAATTGGAAGGCATAGAAACGCCGAGCCTCATCCGCCATGCCTGCAATGGGGCAGGACTCGGTGGATGCCATGAGTTTGAAGCCATCGGGCAAGGCAGTGACTGAATCACCGTGACTCATCCATACTTTGAGGATGCCGTGGCCTTGGGTCGTCGCAAAATCCTGAATGCCTTTGAGTAATTCGGTATGGCCATGGGCACGCACTTCCGCATAGCCAAATTCACGGGCCTTACCAAGGGCCTCAGCAGAAGCAACGGCGCCGCCCAACTGGGTTGCCATGGTTTGCATGCCATAGCAAATACCGAGAACAGGAACGCCGAGTTCAAATACGATTTGCGGCGCTCGTGGGCTCTCGCCCTCCGTTACTGAATTGGGGCCGCCAGAAAGAATGATGCCCTTGCCGCCCTCTTCTTGGATGAAGCGGCGAATAAAATCAGGATCGCAATCGTAAGGATGAATCTCTGAATACACCTTTGCTTCGCGAACACGCCGCGCAATCAGCTGCGTGACTTGCGAGCCAAAGTCCAGAATCAGAATCTTATCGTGCATCAAGCAATCCACATTCAATCAATGTGGTAATTGGGGGCTTCCTTCGTGATCTTCACATCATGGACATGCGATTCACGCACACCTGCTGAGGTGATTTCCACAAAATTCGCTTTCTCATGCAATTCAGGAATTGATTTGCAACCGCAGTAGCCCATTGATGACCGAATGCCGCCCGTCAACTGATGCAAGATCGTAAGTACACTGCCTTTATAAGGCACCTGCCCCTCAATGCCCTCCGGTACCAGCTTCTCGGCATTGGCCGCACTAATGTCTTCCTGAAAGTAACGATCAGCAGCGCCGTCGGTCATCGCGCCGAGTGAACCCATGCCGCGGTAACTCTTATACGAGCGACCTTGGTATAAAAATACGTCACCAGGAGCCTCTTCGGTACCGGCAAACATGCCGCCCATCATCACGGAATGGGCGCCTGCAGCTAAAGCTTTTGCCACATCCCCGGAATATCGCACACCGCCATCCGCAATCAATGGAACACCGGTGCCTTTTAATGCATTGGCCACATTTACAATGGCAGTAATTTGCGGTACGCCAACGCCGGCAACAATGCGCGTAGTGCAAATGGAGCCAGGACCAATACCTACCTTAACGCCATCAGCGCCATACTCAACTAAGGCGAGTGCGGCGTCACCCGTAGCAATGTTGCCACCAATAACTTGTACTTGGGGATAGTTTTTCTTCGTCCAGCGTACGCGATCCAATACGCCCTGACTATGTCCGTGCGCAGTATCGACTACGATCACATCGACTCCGGCTTTAACCAACAACTCAATGCGCTCATCGTTATCGGCGCCGACACCTACTGCAGCGCCCACACGCAACTTACCCTCGCTGTCTTTGCAGGCATTGGGGTGCTCGGTTGCCTTCAGAATATCTTTTACGGTAATGAGGCCGCGTAATTCAAAGGCGTCATTGACGACCAAGACACGCTCAAGGCGATGCTTACTCATTAAGCGTTTTGCTTCTTCGAGGGTGCAACCCTCTTTCACGGTGATTAAACGCTCGCGCGGCGTCATCTTTACCTTCACCGGGGCATCCAAATCTTCTTCGAAGCGCAAATCGCGATTGGTAATAATGCCAATCACGGTTTTGCCTTGCAGTACTGGAAAACCAGAAAAGCCATGCTCCCTGGATAAATGCATCACCTGCCTGACCGTCACTTCGGGACCGATCGTAATCGGATCACGCAAAACACCAGATTCGTAGCGTTTTACTTTGGCTACCTCACGCGCCTGCTCGGCTGGCTTTAAGTTCTTATGAATGATTCCAATGCCGCCTTCGCTGGCCATGGCAATCGCCAAACGCCCTTCGGTAACGGTATCCATTGCGGCCGAAACCAAGGGGGTGTTAATGGAGATATCCCGAGACAGTTTTGATACCAAGCTGGCATCACGCGGAAGAACAGACGAATACGCCGGCACGAGAAGCACGTCATCAAAAGTGAGTGCTTTTTGGATGAGTCGCATACAAAACCCCTAGTCGCAAAAACCGATTATAGCCTCCTGGCCTTGCGTTTAGCCGCAACTGCCTTTAAATGGGCGTCCCGATTTTGGTTAGCCCGCTTGCGCCGGACCGTCTTTGGGTCGATTTTTAGGGGGGCATAGAGCTCTAAGCGGTCGCCATCATAAATCGGGCTATCCCATTCCCTGCGCTTACCAAAGACGCCGTAGGCCCCTTTACGGCTAAATCCAGCATCCTCAGGCCCGCTCGCCAATCCGGCCTGCATTAGCGCCTCGCCGACCGTTGGCAGCACACCTGCTCGCATCTTTAGGGTAAAGGGCCTTAGCAAAGGCTCATTGCCACGGGCATCGCAGATCAGTAATTCCATTAGGTGGTTTCCTGGGCCCGCTTTACAAAGCAGTCCACAAAGGTACCGGCAATGTAGCTAAATACGGGCCCAATGACCTTATCCAAAATCGTGCTTTTGAACTCCCAATGCAGCTTGAAGTCGATTTTGCAGGCATCCTCCCGCAAGGGAATAAAGAGCCATTGGCCTGAAAAATGCTTAAAGGGGCCATCAACAAAGGTCATATCAATTTGAGTCGGCCGGGTGTTGGTATTGCGCGTATGAAAAAACTGCTCAATGCCCTTGAACTTGATCTTAATCTTGGCGTCTAAGGTAGTTTCGGTTTGCTCATAAATCTCTACCCCACCGCACCAGGGTAAAAACTCGGGGTAGCGGGCGACGTCGGTGACGAGCGAGTACATACGATCAGCCGATTGGTCAATTAAAACGGTCTTGTGGACGTCTGCCATAATCAGGTTAGTGGAGCAAATTAATCAATGAGTATCGTCGATAACAAAAAAGCCTTCTTCGATTATTTTATCGAGGAACGGTTTGAGGCGGGCATCGTTCTGCAGGGCTGGGAAGTGAAAGCCATTCGGGCGGGCCGAGCCCAAATTAAAGAAGCGTATGTCGTCATCCGCAGTGCAGAGCTATACCTCATCGGCGCCCACATTACCCCCTTGATTTCTGCCTCGACCCATGTGGTCACAGACCCCACCCGCACCCGCAAACTGCTGCTCAATGCCGTGGAGATCCGCAAATTGATTGGCAAAGTGGAGCAAAAGGGCTTCACATTAGTCCCATTAAACCTGCATTTCTCCAAAGGCAACGTCAAATGCGAGATTGGTTTGGCACGCGGCAAGAAGCAGCACGACAAGCGTGCCACCACCAAAGAGCGGGAATGGGAAATTCAAAAGGCCCGAATCGCGCGGGGCGATCTCCAGTAAGCACTAAATTAGTGCATACGGTACCGCCCCCCGGACTGTGCTTAGCTTAAATCTGACTTAGCGAGCATTTCCCAGGTTCCGACCACGCTATCGGGATTGAGGGAAATCGAGGTGATGCCCTTCTTAACCAGCCAACGCGCAAAGTCGGGGTGATCCGATGGGCCTTGACCGCAGATGCCGACGTACTTGTTTTGCTTTAAGCAGGCGTCAATTGAACGTTCAATCATGAACAGTACGGCTGGGTCACGCTCATCAAAGTCAATCGCCAGCAGCTCCATGCCAGAGTCCCGATCCAGTCCCAAGGTGAGTTGGGTCATGTCGTTGGAGCCAATCGAGAAGCCATCAAAGTACTCTAAGAATTGATCGGCCAGAATGGCGTTCGACGGAATCTCGCACATCATGATGAGGCGCAGGCCATTCTCGCCGCGCTTGAGCCCAAACTTGGCCATCATGTCGATCACGCGCTCTGCCTGCTTAATCGTACGCACAAAGGGCACCATGATCTCGACGTTGGTTAGACCCATGTCTTCACGTACCCGCTTCATCGCCGCACACTCCAGCGCAAATGCCTCACCAAAATCGGCCGAGACATAACGCGAGGCCCCGCGAAAGCCCAGCATGGGGTTCTCTTCATCCGGCTCGTAGCGTGAACCACCAATCAGCTTCTTGTACTCGTTTGACTTAAAGTCAGACAAACGCACAATCACGGGCTTTGGATAAAACGCCGCGCCAATGGTTGCAACACCTTCGACTAATTTATCTTCATAAAACGCACGGGGACTCGCATAACCCCGAGCCACGCTCTCGACCGCACGCTTCAATTCCGGATCAATGTTCGGATATTCCAATACTGCACGGGGATGGAGTCCAATGTAGTTGTTGATGATGAACTCCAGGCGCGCCAGGCCAACACCTTTGTTCGGCAGTTGGCAAAAATCAAATGCCAACTGGGGGTTGCCGATGTTCATCGTGATCTTAACGGGGATTTCAGGTAAGTCACCACGCGATACTTCCGTGACTTCGGTCTCAATCAAGCCATCGTAAATATTGCCTTCATCGCCCTCAGAGCACGACACGGTCACCATCATGCCGTCTTGCAATTTATCGGTTGCGTCTCCGCAACCAACCACAGCAGGAACCCCAAGTTCGCGCGCAATGATGGCGGCGTGGCAAGTACGGCCACCGCGATTGGTCACAATAGCTGCGGCCCGCTTCATCACCGGCTCCCAATTCGGATCGGTCATGTCTGCTACCAATACGTCTCCTGGCTGCACCCGATCCATCTCGCTCGGGTCACGAATGATGCGCACAGGACCGGCACCAATCTTTTGACCAATCGCGCGGCCCCTCACCAACACAGTGGAGTTGCCTTTGAGTTTGTAACGCATCTCCACCTGCCCTGCCGCTTGACTCTTTACGGTTTCAGGACGGGCCTGGAGAATATAAATGCGGCCATCCTTGCCGTCTTTGCCCCACTCGATGTCCATTGGACGACCGTAGTGTTTTTCGATAATGACAGCAAACTTGGCTAATTCGGTGATGTCTGCATCTTCCAAGGAAAAGCGATTGCGCATTTCTGGAGCAACATCCACCGTGACTACGCGCTCCGCAGAACCTGCAGGCGCAAATTGCATCTGGATTAGTTTAGAGCCCAATGAGCGGCGAATGATGGCTTTTTTGCCTTGAGCCAGAGTAGTCTTAAAGACATAAAACTCGTCTGGATTGACGGCGCCTTGCACCACCGTCTCACCTAGCCCGTAACTCGACGTGATGAAAACCACATCCTCAAAACCCGATTCGGTATCGAGGGTAAACATGACGCCCGCAGCGCCCAAATCGGAACGCACCATGCGCTGAATACCCGCAGAAAGGGCAACCTCGGCATGAGCAAACCCTTTGTGCACCCGATAGGAAATCGCCCGATCGTTGTACAGCGAGGCAAAGACTTCACGAATGGTCTTGAGCACATCGTCAATGCCTTCCACATTCAGGAAAGTCTCTTGTTGACCGGCAAACGAGGCATCGGGTAAATCTTCTGCAGTTGCAGAGGACCGAACCGCAAATGAACCTTTACCCGAATCATCGAGCTTAGCAAACGCAGTACGGATTTCTTGTTCTAAGCGAGGTTGCAGCGGGGCCGTTTCAATCCAGCCGCGAATCTCTGCTCCAGCCTCTGCTAAGGCCCGCACATCGTCAATGTTTAAATTGACTAAACGCTGCTGAATGCGCTCGGTGAGGGTGTTGTGGGCTAAAAAGTCCCGAAATGCCAGTGAGGTAGTAGCAAAACCGGTTGGTACGCGCACTCCAGTAGAGGCAAGCTGGGAAATCATTTCGCCGAGGGAGGCGTTTTTGCCACCAACCGAT
>CAZUMD010000048.1:0-11491 GCA_964621735.1 uncultured Polynucleobacter sp. | reverse complement strand
AGCCCATTTGATATTGAAGCCGGAATACAAGCCAGTAAACCATCCAAACAAACATTCACCCAAGTATTTGGACATTGGTTGTGCGATATGGCAGCAGCCGACGAGCGCTTGATTGGAATAACACCGGCAATGCGCGAAGGCTCTGGCTTGGTGGAATTTGAGCGGCGCTTTCCGGCACGCTATCACGATGTGGGCATCGCAGAACAACACGCAGTGACATTCGCTGCTGGTATTGCCTGTGAAGGATTAAAGCCGGTCGTTGCGATTTATTCCACCTTCTTGCAGCGCGGCTACGATCAATTGGTACACGATGTGGCTCTGCAAAACTTACCCGTGGTCTTTGCGATTGACCGGGCTGGTATGGTCGGCGCCGATGGATCGACGCATGCAGGTGCTTATGATATTGCCTACTTACGCTGCCTGCCGAATATGCTGGTGATGACGCCGGCCAATGCGCTTGAGTGTCGCGATATGCTCACGACCGGCTTTGGATTTGATGGGCCGTCGGCGATTCGCTATCCCCGCGGCAGCGGTCAGGGCCCGGATGCGGGCACAGCACTTGAGGCGATGGCCATTGGCAAGGGTCACGTGGAGCGCAGCATTCAAGGTAAACCTGCTAAACGCATTGCCTTTATCTGCTTTGGGCCGATGCTCTATACCGCCCTGGAAGTAGCCGAGTCAATCGATGCTACGGTGGTCAATATGCGCTTTGTAAAGCCACTCGATGAGGAATTACTCCAATCGATTGCAACAAGCCACGATGGTATTGTGCTGGTCGAAGACAGCTGTGTGATGGGCGGTGCGGGCAGCGCCTGTTTAGAATATTTAGCGGAGCAAGACATTCAGGTATCGGCTTTGCAAATTGGTTTACCCGATCAATTTACCGAGCACGGTGACATTCCTTCGCTGATGGAGTTATATGGTATTTCAGCTAAGCAGATTGAGGCTCGGGTACGCGCCCGTTTTGCGATTGAGGCATGCACGACAGCGCCGTAAATCAAGTCGCTGCACCCTATCGGGATTTATGCACTGACTGCGGCGTATCGCGCAGCAGTGATCCTAAGCGCTGTGGCTCAGCCTGCCAATTTATTCAGCCCGACTATCCTGGTTTCGAAACGGCAGTGCACGGCCGTCCGCGTAATCTGATTGAATCCGATGAAGTCTTTTTCGGCCCTTACCTCAGCATGGCGCGCGCACAAATGAAGCAGCCATTGGTTGGAGCGCAGTGGACCGGCATCATTACGCGTATTGGTGAGCTGCTCCTTGAAAAAGGGATTGTGGATGCGGTAGTCACGGTAACGGGTGATCCCCATGATCGCTGGAAACCCGTGCCGATCATTATCACCAAGGCAGCGGATATGGCGCAGTGCCGCGGTATGCGTATGGGCTATGCGCCCGTAGTGCAGTACCTCGAATTGGCCAAACAAGCCGGCCATAAAAAAGTGGCGATGATCGGCATTCCGTGTCAGGTGTATGCTGCGCGCGCGCTCGAGCGGGAACTGGGTTTTGAAAAACTCTTGATCGTGGGCTCGCCGTGTTCAGACAATACGACGACTGATCACTTTCATCACTTTTTGAGTTTGTTGAGTAAAGATCCAGACAGCATTACCTACCTGGAGTTTCGGGCAGACTACAAAGTGGAATTGCGTTTTAACAATGGCACGAAACAAGAGATCCCGTTTCTGAATTTGCCCTTATCTGATTTACCCAGTGATTTTTTTCCGCTGACGTGCAAAACCTGCGTGGATTACGTCAATGCCTTATCGGATATCACAGTGGGCTACATGGCGGGCACGGGCGCGCAGTGGGTGATTGTCCGAAATCCACGAGGGCAGGCAGTACTTGATCTGATTGCTCCTGAGTTAACGCTCGAGCCAGTCACTACTGCGGGTAAACGTATCTCGGCAGTGCAAGGTTTTATGAAAAACGTCAAATTAGCTGCGGGGGGATTACCTGTAAACCGCATGCCCAATTTTTTGCGTCCCATCATGGCCTGGGTAATGCCCCGATTTGGTCCGCGCGGACTTGAGTTCGCTAAAGCCCGCGTTGAGATGAAGGGTATAGAGTCGGTTTTGCACTTACGGCAAATGGCGCCCCACAAAATTAAGAATATGGTCCCCCAACACGTTTGGACCTTGATTAAGCGCTACGGCTTAAGTCCTGAATCCACTGAACAAAGTAAATCCAGCGACGCACATTAATTACAGCTTCGCGGACAATTCTGCGATGCACTATTTTTTATGATGTGAAAGTGCCTATTAAGGTAATCCCTTAGTGGTATTGGAGACCGTGCGAGAAAGAAAAAAACCCTTTATAACGTAAGTTCTTTCACTCACTTGGACCTCTTAACTGCCCTCAACCATTAACGTAAATTAATTGTTTCTGCGTACAAATGATCTGGTGGGACCATTTAACCGAATACCATGAACCTTCTTAGGTTAGTTGATATCGCTCGTGAGAGGTTAGTCGTTAAGACCAAGCCTGTCTCTAGCGCTCCAGCAGCAATCGATGCTAGCCAGCGCAATGCGTGGGCGGATTGCTTGACTAACGATGCGCCGATCGATGCGGGCGCTAATAGCCCGGTTGAAGCCCATCCCTTATCGAAGGCATGTACCCCGGAAGAGTATTTAAGTTCCCTGGTGAAGACCATCGAAGGCAATATCTTGCCGCACATTGTTGAACATCATTTAAAGGCTGACCGATTAGCAAACGGCCAACTGAATGTTCCGGCACACCCTAGCATTGAAAGCGCCCACATTGATCAGCTTTTAGTTCTGCTTTTGAAGGAAGATGCAGCGCCCTCAGCAAGCTACGTTAAAGAATTATTTGCGAATGGCATTGAACTGGAAGAGGTCTACCTCAATCTACTCACTCCAGTGGCACGCAAACTCGGTGAAATGTGGGAAAGTGACGATGCTGACTTTACGCAAGTCACCGTGGCTTTATGGCGTATTAAGCAATTGATGTATGACTTAAGCCCGATGTTCCAAGAGTACGCCGAGTACAAGCAGCAAGGCAAGAGTGTGATGTTAGTGCCCTTGCCTGGCTCGCAGCACACCTTAGGCCTCTTTATGGTGTCTGAGTTTTTCGCGCGGGCAGGTTGGCGCGTGTGGGGTGAGCTAGCCGCAACCGAAGCCGATATTTTGCGCATGGCCAAGACCCAGTGGTTTGATGTGGTTGGTTTATCTGCCAGCGTGCGTGAGCAATTTCCGGACTTAAAGCGGATGATTGACGAAGTGCGATCAGTATCCTTAAATCCCCATGTGGGCATCATGATTGGCAGTCCGGTATTTAATCTAAACCCCGAACTGGTTGAGGATTTAGGTGCCGATATGGTTGGCGTTGATGCCGTAGATGCCCTAGAAAAGGCAACCTTTCACGTCGAGCAGCATAAAAAGTAAAAGCGCGCTTTGCCTGTAGTAGGTTGATCGGTGTATTCTGCTAAGCAGAATACACTGAACTCAATCCCATTGCATGGCCAAACCCCTTACGCTCGAAAAAATCCTCTTTAGCCAGGGCTTTGGTACTCGGCGCTATTGCAGTGATCTAGTTTATGCCGATTTAGTCGAGATCAACGGCATCTTGGCCGATGATCCTGAAATCAAAATGAACCCAGAAGGCTTGGTATTACGGGTTGAAGGCATCGATTGGGCGTATCACGAAAAAGCCTATATCGCATTTAATAAGCCTGCCAATTACGAATGCTCCCATAAGACCAAGCATCACCCCAGCGTCTACAGTTTGTTGCCAAGGCCTTTGATTGAGCGAGCAGTGCAGTGCGTTGGGCGCCTTGATCAAGACACGACGGGCTTATTGCTGCTCTCGGATGACGGTCAATTTATTCACCGTATGACTACCCCCAAGAAAAACATTGGCAAGGTTTATGAAATCACTACGGCTGAGCCAGTTACCCAAAAGCAAATCGATCACTTACTGGGCGGTGTTGTGTTGGATGATGATCCCAGCCCTTGTTTTGCCAAAGCCTGCACCCTTCTGGATGAGCGGCGCTTAGCAATGACGATTGTGGAAGGGCGCTACCATCAGGTCAAGCGCATGCTGGCTGCGGTGGGTAATCACGTCGCTCAATTGCATCGATCCTCAATCGGAAACTACACTATGTCAGCCGATTTAAAAGAGGGGCAATGGTGTTGGCTTTCAGCAAGCGATCGAGAGCAACTGAGTAAGCCGATTGAGTAAATAAACTCCCACAGCACAAACGCTTACCGTATGAATGCACGCCTGGATTTCGAATTAAACTAAAGGAGTGCCCCATTGTGAAGCAATATTTCATAATGGAGAGTTAAACTCAATAAAATAGAATCCTTCAATTTTGTATTACGCAATTTCTTTTTTAACTTTATTAAGGAGCAGCAGCATGAATCGCCGTACTATCTTTAGCAGTTTTCTATGCCTAGTAAGCGTGTTGATCATAGGTTGCTCCAAGCAGGATGAGGCAAAAGTGGTGCGTGTGGCAGTGTCTCCTAACTCGCCGCCGATGTTATTTGATGACAAAGGCAAAATCGTCGGTGCTGATATAGCTATTTTTGAGGGGTACTGTCAATCACGAGGCTGTACTTTAAAAGTAACGCCGTACGACTGGCAAGGTATGCTTGGTGCCGTCTCTAGCGGCCAAGCGGACGTCGCTTTTTCCGGTATATCGATTACCGATAAACGCAAAGAGGCGATGGATTTTTCAAAGCCATACTATGACAATGCGTGGCATTTAGTCAGCACTACCAAAAAGAATATTGTTATTACTGATTTATCGCAACTCAAAAAATACTCGATTGGTTACCCGCGGGGAATGGCTTACGATGATTTAATCAGGAATGAGTTAGAGCCAAAAGGGTATTACAGCTTAAAAGACGTGAAGCTTTATCCATCCTATGCAGAGGTGGTGACGGATCTGCAGAACGGCAATCTCGATTTAGCATTTATCGAAGAGCCCGTATTTGCGAATTACAAATACAAAATGAAGCTACCGATCGAAAGCGCCTATGTATTTAAAGGATTTGACCAGCTTGGCTTCGCCTTTGCTAAGGGCTCCAAAATGCGCGACGACTTCAATGCCTATTTAACCGAGCTTGGCCCCGAGAAGATCAAAGCCATTCTTGATGGCTGGATGAAATAATTCATTAGTTCACTGGTGAGCTTTTTAGACATTCTTTCGCAGCTAGGGTGGGGCGTTGCGTACACCATCCTAGTTACCTTTGCCTGTAGCGTAACCGGCGTTGTAGCTGGGCTAGTGATCACTGGCCTACGGTCTTTGGCAGTTCCCGGTTTGGCGTACGCTCTTAATGCCTACACCTACATCTTCCGCGGCGTACCGGTGCTGGTAATGTTATTTTTAGTCTATTTTGGTTTGCCGTCGATTGGGATTCGGATTTCCCCGCTCGTAGCGATGATGTGCAGTTTAGGATTAATTGCGGGCGCCTACTTATCCGAGGTTTTTCGTGGTGCCCTTGCCTCCGTTGACCCTGCTGAGATCTTGGCTGCAGAAGCAATGGGTATGAGTCGCCTGCAGATATTTCGCTACATTCAGTTTCCACAAATGATCCGATTCTCTGTACCGGGCATGGTGAATGAATTTACCTCTGTCCTCAAAAGCTCACCATTCGCCTACACCGTTGGCATACCCGAGATCACCAAGCAGGCAATGGCACTGACGGCAACAACCTTGCGTGGTATTGAGGTGTATTTGGCTGTCGGCATCTTGTATTTTGTGATTTATCGGCTTTTTCTATTCGCAGTAAACCAGGCTGAAAAGCGCTTTCGGGTACCGGGTATGGACCCTATTTAAATGCGATTACACCATGACCTTCTCTAAAAAAACAGATCCAATGCCGCTGATTCAGGTGCGTAATTTAGTCAAGCAGTTTGACGCCCAAACCGTATTAAACGGCGTTGATTTAGACATAGTGGAAGGCGATTTAAGAGTCATTATGGGGCCGTCAGGCTGCGGAAAATCGACGCTATTACGGTGCTTTAATCGGCTAGTTGAGCCAACATCGGGCTCTATTGTGTTTAAGGGTCAAAATATTATGGATGCCGATGTAGACGTTCGAGCTTTACGCCAAAGCATTGGCTTTGTATTCCAGCAATTTGCTTTATACCGTCACTTGAATGTGGTGGCTAACATTACGCTAGCGCTACGCAAGTTAAAGGGGATGGGTAAGGTGGCAGCAGAGGAAAAAGCCATGTATGAGCTGGAGCGTTTTGACATGGCTGCGCACCGAGATAAATACCCTGCACAATTATCTGGCGGACAAATGCAGCGGGTTGCGATTGCACGGGCATTAGCAATGGATCCCGCAATATTAGTGTTGGATGAGCCGACCTCGGCCTTGGACCCCGTCATGTCAAGGGAGGTAGGTGACTTGATTCAGACTTTGCATCACGATCAAATCACGATGGTTCTTGTGACGCATGATCTCACCCTAGCAGAGCACATCGCCCCAGAGGTAAGCTTTTTAGATCAAGGCAAGATAATGGCTAGAGACTCGATTGCCAATCTATCAGCAGAGCATCAACCCGCAGTCATTCGTTCTTTTTTTAGCGCAAGGTCCTAGATCTTATGAGTTCCTGGACGACCTTTAATCGCGATCTGTTGGAGCAAATGCCGCTGATTTTGGCTGGCTTGCAAGATACGATTTTATTGGCTGTCAGCATCAGTATCTCCGGCATTCTTTTGGGCATCTTGGTTTTTTACCTGACCCTTAGTCAGTATCGCTGGGTGCGTTATGCGACCAATGTATACATCTCTTTTTTTATTGGGATGCCTTTAATTGTGTTGCTATTTTTGATGTATTACGGTTTGCCGCAATGGGATGTTCGATTAACGCCATTTACAGTCGCTTTTATTGGCTTTACATTCAATGTAGCGGCATATAACGCAGCCTACCTGACTACTGCGCTAAATGGTTTGAATAAAACCGAAATTGAAGCGGGCAGAGCGCAGGGCTTTAGTTATCTCCAAGTATTCCGCTTTTTGATTTTGCCTCAGACCTTGCGGCTATCGGTACCGGCACTGACCAATCAGGTAATCAATAATTTAAAAGATACGTCGGTTGCCTTTTTGATTCAGTACACCGAGTTTTTTGCCCGAGTGCAAGAGCTAGCCTCTACGAATTTTCAGTTTTTCAAGGCCTATCTGTTTGCTGCACTTATTTACCTGGCGCTAGTGTCAATCATTGTGATTGCAGCACGCAGGCTCGAGCGAAGCATAGTACTGCCCGGTTTCGGGACGCAAGTCATGCGTGATCATGAGTAGCACCACGGTTTTTTAGGGCTAACTTCGCTTCGCCAGCACCTTATCGATGGTCTTGCCGTCCATGTCAACAATCTCCAGTTTCCAGCCCGCCCACTCGACGATATCGCCCGTATTGGGGATCTTGCCGCTGAGCAGCATCATCAAGCCGCTGAGGGTGTGATAACGCCCTAAATCCTCTTCGGGGACCGAGTCCAGTTCGAGCGAGTCTTTGAACTCTGGAATCGGAATGTGGCCATCAAATAGCCACGAGCCATCCTCGCGTTTAATTGCCCACGACTCTTCTGGATCATTGGTGGAAAACTCGCCGGTAATGGATTCGATTAAGTCCTGTAGGGTGATGAGGCCCATCACCTCGCCGTACTCATCAATCACAAAGGCCATTTGATTGTGCGAAGACTTAAAGTTCTCCAGTAACTCGAGGCCAGTGAGCGTTTCGGGTACATATAAGGGCGCCTGCAAACCATTTTCAAGGGTTTGCTGACCTCCTTTGGCAACGGATGCCAACATCTTGCGTGCATTGAGTATGCCAAGGATATTATCGAGACCCCCTTTAACCACTGGAAAGCGGGCATGCTCGGATGAATCGATTAAATCAATCGATTCTGCAAAGGTATTTTCTACATCGAGATAGACAATATCGGCCCGCGGCACCATCAACGACACAATTTGACGGTCATCGAGGCGAAAGACGTTGCGCAGCATATTGTGCTCATTCACTTCGATCAGGCCGGCAGTGGTACCTTCTTCGAGCACGGCATGAATCTCTTCTTCGGTTACCTCATTGTTAGTGCGGTCCTTAATGCCAAAAATCTTTAATATGAAGTTGGTTGATCCCGTCAGCAAAAGCACAAACGGCTTGGAGATAAAGGCAAGGGCAGAGATGGGCTTGGCGATATAACGCGCAATCCGCTCTGGATTATTCTGAGCGATGCGCTTTGGAACCAGTTCACCAATCACAATCGAGAGGTAGGTAATCACCGCAACCACCACGCCCAGGGACAGCCATTCGGCATACTTGGCATCCATGCCTTCGGAGACCAGCAGCTGCGACATGGGTATGGCGACAGCAGATTCACCCACCACGCCGCTAAGGACACCAATCGAGGTAATGCCAATCTGAATCGTCGACAGAAATTTGGTTGGATTTTCGCCAAGCTCGACAGCCACTTTGGCCTCATCGTCACCGCGATCAATTAACTTTTGGAGTTTTGCTTTTCTGCTCGTAACTAGAGCAATTTCAGACATGGCGAATAGGCCATTGAGGAGGATTAGTCCAATGAGTATTACGACTTCCATATGGTGGTGCTGGCGCACCTAGGCTGTTGAGGAGCAACCATCATATCAAAAAAAGCGTGTGACGCTGACGGGCATTCCTTGATATGGGCCTAAACCCTGAATTTGAGGGAGTAAACCCGCATAAGCCCCACTGGGCTCGGGCGATAGACTCACCGCTAGAGTGCTTGATTCCTGCGGGGAAAGGCCCATTCATATCTTTTGGCATAGTCTCCATACTGAAGAAGTTGCCATTGGGTGGGATAATATACTTTTAGCCTTCTATTTAATTCAGCGGCTTACTATTTAAGCTGCTGTTTTGAACTGACCCAATATTAGATTCATAGAAAAAACAATGGCGATGCCTGACCCCTTAACAGAAGTTGATCGCGCGATTTCGGAAATTCGCCGCGGTGCAGTGGTTCGCGTCTACGATGAGCGCAATAGCCTGTTAATGCTAGCAGTAGACGCTTTATCTGCAGATTGTTTGAATCTGCTAACTCAGTCGGGAGGTACGGCGCCTAAGTTAGTTATGACTGGTACGCGCATGAATGTGCTGGGTATTGATAAATCAGACCGTCCAGTTAGCGTGCTGTCGCACCCTCAAGGTATCTCGCTCGACTTAATCGAGTATTTGGCTAATCCCCTTTCAGCATCGATGACGCCGCCAATCATGGCAAACTTGGAAGTGAAAGACGCGGATGCCTTAGAGCAGTCGTGCGTCACCTTGGCAAAGTTGGCGCGGCTCTTGCCTGCTGCACTCATCGTTGAAGCGAGTGCGACCGCCGATGTTCCTGCGGTACAAGCGAGCTCGATCCGATCGTATATGACGATTGCAGCGCATTCATTAACGCAGGTGAGCGAGGCACGCGTGCCTTTGGAAAATGCTGAAAACGCTCGAGTACTTGCTTTTCGTCCGCGCGATGGTGGCATTGAGCACCTGGCCATTATCGTTGGTGACCTCAATCCAGCAGAGCCAGTATTAGTGAGGCTGCATTCCGAATGCTTTACCGGCGATTTAGTTGGCTCTTTGCGCTGCGATTGTGGCAATCAATTGCGCGGCGCCATTGGAGAAATGGCTGCGGCTGGTAGCGGTATTTTGCTGTACATGGCGCAAGAGGGGCGTGGTATTGGCCTCGTTAATAAATTACGCGCCTATCAATTGCAAGATGCTGGTTTTGATACTGTAGATGCCAATTTACAGTTAGGCTTTGATTCAGATGAGCGAAACTATTTACCGGCAGCGCAAATCTTGCGCTTGATTGGGGTTAACCGAGTGAAGTTAATGACGAATAATCCCGCGAAAGTCACTGCCTTAGGGAATTGTGGCATTGAAGTCGTTGAGCGGGTGCCGCACATTTACCCCTCGAATCAGCACAACGATGCCTACCTAAAAGTGAAGGCTAAAAAAAGCGGCCATCTTTTTTGAGCCGCACACAAGGCAACCAGACCGTAATTACTTTGCGCAGGCAGTAAAGCGAGATCATCCAAGCATCCGATTTAATGCCCGATCATCTAACAGCGCACTATTAGTGGAATTATTCCCATGGAAATCAAAGTCAACTTTCTCGATAAGCTTCGGCTTGAAGCCAAGTTTGACGACTTTACCGTTATTACTGATCAGTCGATTCGGTACAAAGGCGATGGCTCCGCTCCTGGACCCTTTGATTATTTTCTAGCTTCCTCGGCTCTGTGCGCAGCCTATTTTGTGAAGCTGTATTGCGATGCGCGCAGCATATCAACGGAGAATATCCGCCTCTCACAAAATAACATCGTTGATCCGGAGAATCGGTATCGGCAGATTTTCAAGATTCAGATTGAATTACCTGCAGATATGTCTGCCAAAGACCGGCAAGGTATTTTGCGATCGATTGACCGGTGCACTGTGAAGAAAGTAGTGCAAGCCGGCCCTGAGTTTGTGATTGAGGAAGTCGAAAGCCTGGACGCTGATGCGCAGGCCTTGTTAATTCCTAATTCTGGAGTGGGAGGCGAGACCTATATTGTAGGTAAGGACTTGCCGCTGGAGCAAACCATTGCCAATATGTCGACGGTGCTAGCCAACTTAGGAATCAAGATCGAGATTGCCTCTTGGCGCAACCTCATCCCGAATGTCTGGTCTTTGCATATTCGCGATGCCTATTCGCCCATGTGTTTTACCAACGGCAAGGGGGCCACGAAAGAAAGTGCCTTAGCTTCTGCGCTGGGGGAGTACATCGAGCGACTCAGCAATAACCATTTTTATGCGGGTGCGTATTGGGGTGAGGAGATTGCCAATGCAGCATTTGTGCATTACCCCCAAGAGCGTTGGTTTAAGCCTGGCAAGAAAGATGCTCTGCCATCTGAAATACTCGATGAGTACACTCGGCAGATTTATGACCCCGATGGTGAGCTACGCGCATCCCATCTCATCGATACCAACTCCGGTAATGTGGAGCGGGGTGTTTGTGCTCTGCCATTCGCGCGCCAGTCCGATCAAGAGGTGGTGTACTTTCCGGTGAATTTGATTGAGAACCTCTTTGTCAGCAATGGCATGAGTGCCGGCAATACCTTGGCTGAGGCGCAGGTGCAGTGCTTATCTGAAATTTTTGAGCGGGCAGTTAAACGGGAAATCATTGAGCGTGAAATTGCCTTACCCGATGTCCCTCAAGCAGTCTTGGATCAGTATCCGCGCATGATGGCCGGCATACAGAGTCTAGAGGAGCAGGGCTTTCCAGTTTTAGTCAAAGATGCCTCGCTGGGCGGCGTCTATCCAGTGATGTGCGTGACCTTAATGAACCCGCGTACGGGTGGGGTATTTGCTTCGTTTGGCGCCCATCCCAGTTTTGAGGTCGCGCTCGAGCGCAGTTTGACCGAGTTATTGCAAGGCCGTAGTTTTGAGGGTCTCAATGATTTGCCACCCCCCACCTTTGTGAGTGAGGCAGTGACTGAGCCTAATAATTTTGTAGAGCA
>CAZUMD010000047.1:0-11512 GCA_964621735.1 uncultured Polynucleobacter sp. | reverse complement strand
TTGCTGAGAGTGCCTTTGCTATCTTGCGCCGTAAAAATGAGATGTCGCAATTTGCCTCGAGCGGCAGCGGAACGCAAGCGAGACGCCTTGCTCTACTTGGCATGATGTCCGCATTGTCTGAGGGCGGTCTTGGCTCTGCTAATCGCCCTGAGAGCGCGCTAGCTGACTTGGCCCACGTTATCCAGCCTACCGAGTACGACTGGCTCAAACGCTACTCTGAACTCGATCGCGATACCTTAGCGCCGATGGTGCGCAACAACTTACCTGAATGGTTGTGGAATGCATTTGAATCATCGCCCGGCGAAGCCCAGCGTCAAGATCTCGCGATCGCTTTGATGCGCCCAGCCCTACTGGATTTGCGCGTCAACACCATTAAGGCGAATCGCGATACGTTGCTCGAAGAAATGAATGCCTTAGGCGGACGTTATCAAGCGGTGCCAACGCCTTTTTCGCAGGATGGTATTCGGATTATGGGTAAGCCTGCATTGCAAAATTCCAGTTGGTTTAAGGCAGGCCTTTTTGAAGTGCAGGACGAGGGTAGCCAATTGCTTTGTCATTTGCTGGGTCCCAAGCGCGGCGAGATGGTAGTGGATTTTTGTGCAGGCGCTGGTGGCAAGACCTTGGCCTTGGGTGCCTTAATGCGCTCGACTGGGCGCCTGTATGCCTTTGACACTTCAGAGCGTAGGCTGGCTAATTTGAAACCACGCCAAGCCCGCAGCGGTCTTTCAAATGTCCACCCAGTATGGATTGATAGCGAGAATGATTCGAAGGTCAAGCGCTTAGCTGGCAAGATTGATCGGGTGCTGGTAGATGCGCCGTGCAGCGGTATTGGCACCTTGCGCCGCAATCCCGATTTAAAGTGGCGTCAAACGCCTGCTGCGGTTGCTGAGCTCAATGCAAAGCAGGCCAGCATTTTGGCTTCAGCCAGTCGCCTGTTGAAACCCGGCGGTCGCTTGGTTTATGCAACCTGCAGCTTATTGCCCCAAGAAAATCAGGCTATTGCTTTGCAGTTCCTAGAAAAACACCCTGAGTTTGAGTTAATTCCTGCTGCCGAAGTGCTCAAAGACCACTTTTTAGATGGCACGCAGCCGATTGGGACGAGCCCGGATAATCCCTGGTGGCAACTATGGCCCCATTTGCACGGCACCGACGGCTTCTTCGGGGCAATTTTTAGGCGAAAAGCTTAAAATAGAGAGTTACTGATTCCGTTTAGGGGATGACTTGAATTCTAGCTTTGACATAACTAACTTGCACGATGGTTTGATTCAGTGGTTAGCCCATGGCTACCTTGATTGGGCCTGGTGGCAAATTGTGCTGTTTACCTTGGCTGTGACGCACGTCACTATCGCTGGCGTCACTATTTTTCTGCACCGCTGCCAAGCGCACCGTGCGCTTGATTTGCATCCGATTGCAGCCCATTTTTTCCGCTTCTGGCTCTGGCTTACCACGGGCATGGTCACCAAAGAGTGGGCTGCGGTTCACCGCAAGCACCACGCTAAATGCGAAACTATCGATGATCCCCATAGCCCACAGATTTTAGGTATCAACACCGTCTTGTCACGCGGCGCTGAGCTCTACAAAACCGAGGCAAGCAATCCAGAAACCCTACAAAAATTTGGTCATGGCACGCCCGATGACTGGATTGAACGCAATATTTATTCCAAGTTTTCTTGGCAGGGCGTTGCGATCATGATGATCATCGACCTGTTCTTGTTTGGGGCGATTGGAGCAACCGTATGGGCAGTACAAATGCTCTGGATACCAATCACAGCTGCCGGTGTGATTAATGGCATTGGCCACTTTTGGGGTTACCGCAACTTCAATAATGAAGACGCTTCGCGCAACATCGTGCCCTGGGGCATTTTGATTGGCGGCGAAGAGTTGCACAACAACCACCACACCTATGCCACTAGCGCCAAACTTTCGAATAAGTGGTATGAGTTTGATATCGGCTGGTTCTACATTCAAATGATGAGCGCAGTGGGTTTGGCTACCGTAAAAAAGGTGCCGCCCAAGCCCGTGCTATCGGTGGTACGCCCTGCAGATCAAGATACATTAGAAGCGATCATTGCCAATCGCTACGAAGTGATGGCGCGCTACAGCAAATCTTTAAAGAAGTTCTTCACGACCGAAGTCCAGCACATGCAAGAGTTGGCTGCTCATCTCAATGATGCGCGCACCTGGCTTTGCAAGGATGAGGCCCAACTAACGACCGCCGAAAAGCATAAGTTAGAAGAGTTAATTCAGCAAAATGCACAACTACGTAAGATGGTTGAAATGCGCCGCGATTTGCAGGCGCTGTGGAGCCGTTCCAACGCGACAGGCGAGCAACTCTTAAACCAACTGCGCACCTGGTGTCAGCAGGCTGAGGAGAGCGGTGTATCGAACTTGCGCGACTTCTCGATTCGGTTGCGCCGCTACAGTTAGTTATTCGCATAAACGAGGTAATAAAAAAACCCGCTAGATGCGGGTTTTTTTATTGAGATGAAACTGAAATTTACTTCAGCTTGGTCTCTTTGTACGATACGTGCTTGCGAACGGTAGGATCGAATTTCATGATCTCTAACTTCTCAGGCTTGGTACGCTTGTTTTTGGTGGTTGTATAGAAGTGACCAGTACCTGCTGATGACTCTAACTTAATCTTTTCTCTGCCGCCCTTAGCCATTTCAATATTCCTTTAGATTTGGCCGCGTGCGCGCAAGTCGACTAAAACGGCATCGATACCGTTTTTGTCAATGACACGCAAACCTGCGTTGGTTAAGCGAAGGCTGATCCAGCGATTTTCTGATTCAACCCAGAAACGGCGATTTTGCAGATTAGGCAAAAAGCGGCGCTTCGTTTTATTGTTTGCATGGGAAACATTATTGCCAACCATCGGCTTTTTCCCAGTGACTTGGCAAACTTTTGCCATGACACGACTCCTTAATTGCGAAAAAAGAAGATTGTAGCAGGCGAATGGCTAAATGAGCCAGCCCTTTTGTGGATTGCCAAATACGACTAGATTAGTCCTTGTAGTTTATTGCATAAGTTAGTGCTTACTACTAATTTAGATCAATATCCATAATGCCGGCCTCGACAAAAGAAAAGAAACTGCTGTGACTGACGATGCAATGGTCTAAAAGGCCAATCGCAACGAATTGCAGTGCTTGCTGCAGGGTACGGGTTAATTCAATGTCTTTTTTACTGGGATAGGGATCGCCGCTGGGATGGTTGTGGGCCACGATCAGGGCGCTGGAATTGCGAATCAGCGCCTCTTTGACGATTTCGCGGGGGTAGATGGCCGTCTGTGCCACCGAACCCCTGAACAGCTCCTGGCATTCGATTAAACGGTTTTTCGAGTCCAAATGAAGGCAGAGAAAGACCTCATGGGGCAATTGCCCAATTTTGGCCTGAATTAGCTCCCGCATTTGGGTTGGCGAACCCAAAACGGAGTCGTGCATGAGTTCATGCCCCAAGCTACGTTTGACCAGCTCATAGGCGGCCTGAATTTGTGCCCATTTCGATATTCCCATGCCATGGCAACGGGTAATTTCCTCGGCACTAGAGTTAAGCAACCGAGGAAGACTTCCAAAGGTACCCAAAAGGTCTTGAGCAAGGGTTACAGCGGTTTTTCCCTTGACGCCGACCCGCAGGAAGATCGCCAGCAATTCGGCGTCTGAGAGCGCCTCAGGGCCGCTCAGGCGCAGTTTCTCGCGAGGTTGCTGACCCTTAGGCCATTCGGAGATCGGAGAATGAACTGCGTTCGCCGGTCTAGCTACAATATTCCGATGACTACCTCGATCGTTCAATCCGACTCCTACTTGACTCTCAACTACCGCTTGGTTTTGCCTGGCGGGGAGGACTACATCAACACCTTTGAGGACAACCCGGCGACGGTGATGTTTGGTACTGGTCAATTTGCCCCCTGTTTTGAAAAGGCGCTACTGGGTATGACAACTGGAGAGCGCAGGACGGTGGTGATTCCTCCTGAGGAGGGCTTTGGATTACACAAGCCAGAATTAGTACAGTGGGTCACGATGGATACCCTCAAAGAAAATACCGATGAAACCCCGAGCTTTTCTCCGGGGGATGTGATTGAGTTCAATGCCCCCAGCGGCGCTCAATATGCCGGCGTCTTGCAATCGATGACGGATGAAGGGGCGTGGTTTGATTTCAACCATCCTTTGGCAGGTAAGCCGATTACGTTTGAAGCAGAAATCGTAGCCATTTTGTAGACCACCATGAGCCAAACTGATCAACCTGAAATTTTGCTCGCCCAGCCCAGGGGATTTTGTGCGGGTGTTGATCGTGCGATCAACATCGTAAATGAGGCCTTGAGCCGCTTTGGTAAGCCCATTTATGTGCGCCATGAGATTGTGCATAACAAGTATGTGGTGGATGAGTTACGCACCAAGGGCGCGGTCTTTGTGGAAGAGTTGGCGGAAGTGCCACGCGGTGGGATTGTGGTGTTTAGTGCCCACGGGGTTTCGCAAGAAGTTAGGCGTGATGCCGAAGCCCGTGGCTTGCAGGTCTATGACGCCACATGCCCACTGGTCACCAAAGTGCACTTGGAAGTAGTCAAGATGTGCAAAGAGGGCTTTACCGTCTTGATGATTGGTCATGCTGGCCACCCCGAGGTAGAGGGCACGATGGGCCAAGTAGGCCAAGGCATTATCTTGATCGAGGATTTGGAAGACGTAGCCAAGCTCAATTTACCCGCCGATGAAAAGGTAGCCTTTGTTACCCAAACCACCTTATCGGTTGATGAAACAAAAGAAATCGTTGACGCCTTAACCACCAAGTTTCCCCACATTACAAAGCCGCGCAAACAAGATATTTGTTATGCAACGCAAAATCGCCAAGACGCCGTTAAATTCATGGCGCCGCAAGTTGATCTCGTTATTGTGGTGGGAAGTAAGGCAAGCTCGAACTCCAATCGCTTGCGGGAATTGTCTGAAAAGTTAGGCGTGCCTTCCTACATGGTCGATGCACCTGAGCAACTGGAAGAAAAATGGTTTGAAGGAAAAAAACGCATCGGCTTAACCGCAGGTGCATCTGCGCCAGAGAGCCTAGCGCAATCGATTGTTGCGCGCATTCAAGAGTTTGGTCCGCGGCAAATCCGTTCATTACCCGGGGTAGTGGAAGACGTTACATTCTCCCTACCAAAAAACTTAACGAACTGAGTTTTTAATGGGTCTGTTGTAAGAGGCCACGCAGCATACCGCACATCTGCTTAATCTCCGCATCCGTTACCGCCAGCGAAGGCATAAAGCGCAGTAAATTGGGTCTTGGGGAATTAATGAGCAAGCCTTCAGGACCCTGATCGCGGGCCATCTCAACCAGCTTAGGCCCAACATCCTTGCCCAGCATCAGGGCCCGCAACAAGCCTTTGCCGCGCTCACCTTCGAGATTAAATTCGGTTGCAAGGGTTTGTAGTTCACGGCTGAGCAATTCACCCTTACGAATCACTTCATCTAAAAAGCCCGGAGCAAGCAACTGCTCGATCACGCTGATGCCAACCGCAGTCATTAGTGCATTGCCGTTGTACGTACCGCCTTGATCGCCTGGAACAAAGCAGGCGACTTCCTCGGTCGCCAGCAATGCAGCCAAAGGAACACCACCGCCAATGCCTTTACCCAAGGTCATGATGTCGGGCTTAATGTTGTAGTGCTGATAAGCAAATAGTTTGCCGGTCCGTCCACAACCTGCTTGGACTTCATCAACGATGAGCAGCACCTTGTGCTCTTGTGTCAATGCGCGCAAGCCTTCCATAAACGCAGTCGTGGTAGGTATCACGCCACCTTCACCTTGCACTGGCTCGACCATAACTGCTACGGTTTTGCTGCCAATTAATTTTTTAACGGACTCGAGGTCATTCAATTCTGCTTTTAAAAAGCCAGGAACCTGCGGGGCAAACATCGTGTCCCAGCCTGGCTTACCGGAGGCGCTCATGGTGGCTAAGGTTCTGCCATGAAAGGAATGCTCAAAGGTAATGATTTCGTAAGCGCCAGACTTGTGGAGTTGCCCCCATTTGCGGGCTAACTTAATTGCACCCTCATTGGCTTCGGCACCGCTATTGGCGAAGAAGACGCGATTAAAGCAGCTCTGTTCCGTCAGTAGATTCGATAAGCGAATCATCGGCTCGTTGTAAAAGGCGGGGCTTGGATTAATTAATTTACGCGCTTGGGCATTCATCGCGGCGATCATGCCGGGATTGCTATGACCTAAGCAATTGACGGCCCAGCCTTGCAAAAAGTCGAGGTAGCGTTTGCCGTTGTGATCCACCAACCACGAGCCCAGACCTTCAGTCATCACGAGCTCAGGGCGCTGCGTGATAAACATCACGGAGTGAGTGTCAACTGCAGCTGGGCTCAGTGGAGTAGAGGGGATGTCGTGCGGCTTATTCATGGCTCCATCATACAAAAAGGCAGGGATTGCTGCAGGGGTTTTTTAGATTAGGCCTTAGCAGGAAGTAAATCGGCAGCGGTAGTAAAGGAATCGGCAAAGAAGGCATCGCTGGGCAATTGGCATGTCGCAACAAAATCAGCGCGTGCTGCGTTGACCACGACGGGCGCGCCGCAGGCATAGACTTCCACACGGCGCATGTCAGGGAAATCAGCCATAGCCGCCTGGTGAACAAAGCCGTCTCGACCCGTCCACTGGTCTTCTGGCAGCGCATGGGAAACAACTGGAACGTACTTAAAGTGGGGCATGCTCTTGGCCCAGCCGCGACAAAGGGCATCTAAATACAGGTCACTAGGCCGGCGTCCACCCCAAAACAGGGTCATCGGACGCTCTATTTTTTTGGCTTGCATGTGTTCGATGATCGATTTGATGGGAGCGAAACCCGTTCCTGCTGCGACAAAAATAATGGGGCTACTGTTGTCCTCGCGCAAAAAGAAGCTACCCATGGGCCCCTCAAAGCGCAAGATGTCTTTTAGTTTGAGTGCGGGTTTATCGGGCACGCCAAACACAAAATCGGTAAATAGACCGCCAGGGGTATGGCGAATATGTAACTCGAGTGGGCCTTCAGCCTCTGGCGCAGAAGCAATGGAGTAGGCGCGCCGTTGCCCGTCTTTGAGTAGAAATTCAAGGTATTGGCCCGCCAAAAACTGAAAGCGCTCGGCGGCGGGTAGTTGCAACTTCAAAATGGCAACATCAGGACTGGGGCGTTCCATTTCATTCACGCGGCAGGGAATTTTCCGAATCGATAGATCGCCAGCACCCTGGACCTCACGCACCGCAATCACCAAATCGCTTTGCGCGTGGGCACAGCAAAAGAGGGCATTGCCAGCGGTCTTTTCAGCAGCAGTGAGGGCGCCTTCATTGTGGTCACCATGGCGAACTAGACCCTCGGTAACTTGACCCTTGCACGAGCCACAGGCACCATTTTTACAACCATAGGGCAGGGTAATGCCTTGCCGCAGGGCGGCTTGCAAAATGGTTTCATCCGGGCTGGCATCAAACTGTTTGCCACTGGATTTCAGAGTAACTTGGTAAGGCAATCTCATTCCTTTAAATAAATCGGTACGATAGTAGGTATGCCATCGTTACATCACAACTTAGCACCATTCCAGCGCCCCCGCGTTTTAATCGTGGGGTGCGGCGATATCGGTATGCGGGTACTGCAACAGCTCACTCGCTTTCAGGCGTACCGCGTATTTGCATTGACCTCACAAAGCAGCCGTTTTCCAGAAATCAGGGCAATGGGCGCGATTCCGATGCTGGGCAACTTAGACCAGATCGACACGCTTTGGCGCCTGCGTGGTTTAGCTAGCACGGTGGTGCATTTAGCTCCGCCACAAACTACCGGCGCAAGCGACCTGCGCACCCAAAACCTATTACGGATTTTATCGCAAGGTGGGGTGGCTGTCAGGCGGCTGGTCTATGTCAGCACCACCGGGGTATATGGTGACTGTGGCGGTGGCGACGCGATTGAAACAAGCACAGCAAAGCCGCAAAGTGAGCGGGCTAAACGGCGCTGGAATGCCGAATGGCAATTACGTCAATGGGCTCTACTGCACCATGTGCGACTCACGATATTGAGGGTGCCCGGGATTTACGATGCCAATCGATTGCCAATTGATCGATTAAAGGCTGGCACACCCGCTTTATTGCCCGAGGTAGACGCCTACTCCAATCACATTCAAGCCGACGATTTGGCGCGGATTGTTTGCGCTGCCATTTACCACGGCAAGCCGCAGCGATTGGTAAATGCTTGCGATGGCGCGCAAACCAAAATGGGTGACTACTTTGATCAAGTGGCCGATGCATTCGGCTTGGAGCGCCCACCGCGTTTGCCAGCAGACCAAGTCCAGCGTTTAGTTAGTCCCATGCTGTGGTCTTTTATGCGTGAATCGAGGCGTGTAGGCAATGACCGCCTGAAAGAATTAAAAATACAACTGCGCTACACCAGTACCCAGGATTTTCTGAGCGAACTTACTTCCAGGAATCCTTCAGACCAACCGCGCGATTAAAAATGGGTTTGCCGGGTTTAGAGTCAATTGCATCCGCTACAAAGTAGCCGTGGCGCTCAAACTGAAAACGGGATTCTGCCACGGCATCCACCATCGAAGGCTCTAAGTAGGCAGTGATCACTTCTTTGGAGTGGGGATTGAGGTGGTCTAAGAAATTCTTCTCACCACTATCGGGTTGGGGGTCGGTGAAGAGGTGCTCATACAAACGCACTTCTGCTGCCAGTGCATGCTGCGCACTGACCCAATGAATATTGCCTTTGACTTTGTAGTTATCTGAGCCGGGCGTACCGCTCTTGCTATCCGGAAAATAACGCGCATGTACTTGTTTCACTTCGCCGCTGGCATCCAGTTCAAAGCCAGTGCATTCAATCACAAAGCCATAACGTAAGCGCACTCGACTACCCGGCTGATCGCCAATCGGTGGATACAGTCGGAAAAAGCCTTTGACCGGCTCGATCATGAAATCATCTGCTTCAATCCAGAGTTCGCGCGTAAACGGAAATTCACGGCGTCCCCAGTCGGGGTGATGGGGATGGCGCGGTGCTGAGCAGATTTCGCTAGCGCCCGGAGCCATATTTTCAATCACTAATTTGAGGGGTTTTAAGACGGCGATTGCGCGGGGCGCCTTTGCATCGAGATCATCGCGAAGCGCGCCTTCGAGCGTACTCATATCAATCCAGCTGTCAGCCTTGGCTACGCCAATGCGCTCGCAAAACAAACGAATGCTTTCGGGGGTGTAGCCCCGGCGACGGATGCCCACAATCGTTGGCATGCGTGGATCATCCCAGCCATCCACTTTCTTTTCTTCGACTAATTGCAAGAGCTTGCGCTTGCTAGTCAGGGTGTGCGTTAGATTGAGGCGAGCGAATTCATGTTGGTGAGGTAAGGGCTCCGTGAAGACGCCGAGCTCTTTGAGTGCATTCAGAATCCAGTCATACAGGGGGCGGTTGTTTTCAAACTCCAGCGTACAGATCGAGTGCGATACATTTTCAAGCGCATCGGAGATGCAGTGCGTGAAATCATAAAGAGGATAGATACACCAGGCGTTGCCGGTACGGTGGTGATCTACGTGCCGAATCCGGTAAATCACCGGATCGCGCATCACAATATTGGGGTGGGCCATATCAATCTTGAGGCGCAATACATGAGTGCCATCAGCAAACTTCCCATCCCGCATCTCGCGAAAGAGTTGCAGATTTTCTGCGGGACTGCGATCGCGAAATGGGCTGGGCGTGCCGGCTTGATTGAAGTTACCGCGATTGGCATGAATGGCATCCGCGCTTTGGCTATCCACATACGCTTTGCCACTCTCGATTAAGAGTTCGGCAAATTCATAAAGGCGATCAAAGTAATCGCTGGCGTGATACAGGTGCACCTCGCCTTGCGCTTTCCAATCAAAACCAAGCCACTGCACCGCATCCAAAATGCTATCGGCATATTCCACATCTTCTTTGGTGGGATTGGTATCGTCTAGGCGCATATTGCAGCGTGCACCTCCAGGCAGAAGGCTGTAGTCGGCGGCTAAACCGAAATTGAGGCAGATGCTTTTGGCATGACCGATGTGCAGGTAGCCATTGGGCTCCGGCGGAAAGCGCGTAATGATGGCGGGAACCGTTGCGCCAGCCCGATTGGTTCTGCCTTGATAACGACCGCTTGCCAAATCGGCATCGATGATTTGGCGTAGAAAGTTGGATGGCTCTGCGGGCGGAGTCGTCGCTTTAGGGGGTTTGCTATCAAGGGCCATACCCCTATTGTAGAGAAGAAAATGCGCTTCCCCAGAAAGACAAAGCCCGCAGGGTGAGTGCGGGCCTTATCACTGGATCCAGTAGAGCGATTTACTCTTCGACGAAGACCTCTTCGCGGCTCTTCTTTACAGCAGGAAGGGCCACAATCACTACCAGCAATGCGGCAGCAATCAGCAGTCCAAGTGAGAGCGGACGCGTTACAAAAGTGGTGAAATCACCGCGCGACAGCAACAAAGCACGGCGGAAATTTTCTTCCATCATCGGCCCGAGCACGAATCCTAAAAGCAGTGGCGCGGGCTCGCAACCGAGCTTAAAGAACAAGTAGCCAATAATGCCGAATGATGCTGTGATGTAAACGTCCATAATCGAGTTATTGACGGTATACACACCAATACAGCAGAACACCAAAATCGCTGGATACAGGTAGCGGTATGGAATTTGCAACAACTTCACCCAAATGCCAATCAGTGGCAAATTCAACAAGATCAACATCACGTTACCGATCCACATCGATGCAATCAAGCCCCAGAACAGGGTTGGATTGCTCGTCATCACCTGAGGACCCGGCTGAATGTTATGAATGGTCATTGCGCCCACCATTAGCGCCATCACGGCATTGGGCGGAATGCCTAGAGTCAAGAGGGGAATGAATGAGGTTTGCGCCGCCGCGTTATTGGCAGATTCTGGACCAGCAACACCTTCAATCGCGCCCTTGCCGAACTCGTGGCTGTACTTCGACGCTTTCTTTTCAACGGAGTAGGCACCAAAGGCAGCAAGCGCAGCGCCACCGCCAGGCAAGATACCCAAAATGGAGCCAATTGTGGTGCCACGCAGAATCGCTGGAGTCATGCGCTTAATGTCAGTCCAGGTTGGAATCAAGGTGGTTACTTTGTTTAGGAACGACTCAGTAACCCCCTTCTTTTCCAAATTCATCATGATCTCGGCAAAACCAAAGACACCCATGGCAACCGAAACAAAACCAATACCATCGCTCAATTGAGGAACATCAAAGGTGTAACGCGCAACGCCAGAATTAACGTCGGTACCAATCAGCCCCATCAGGAGGCCCAAAATGATCATGCCGATCGCCTTCAAGAGTGAGCCCGATGCCAACACAACTGCACCGATCAAACCCAATACCATCAAGGAAAAGTATTCTGCTGGACCGAATTTGAAAGCCACCTCTGCTAAGGGCGCAGCAAAGCCAGCCAAAATCAGCGTGGCTACGCAGCCTGCAAAAAATGAGCCCATACCAGCGGTAAAGAGCGCCACACCGCCGCGACCGCGGCGTGCCATTTGGTAGCCATCAAT
>CAZUMD010000046.1:7911-11521 GCA_964621735.1 uncultured Polynucleobacter sp. | reverse complement strand
GGTGGTCAGCGTATTACGGCGATTGATATCGCCTTTGAAGACCGCAGTCTCTTTACTGATGCAGAAGAGGTGTCTGCTATTTTTAATGGCAATACGCTGCTCGGTAGCTACATCATGTCTAATCGGCGGGCTCAGCTTTGGACTGACCTCAACTTAAATGAGGATGGTTTTATCTCGTATTACGTGCCGCATAACACCTTGGGCTCGCGTCAGGCTGGCCGGGTAGCGCGGCGTATTACAGAAATAGAAACCTACCGCATGGCAGCGATGCTGGCCTTTCCGGTAGCCAAGGGACTGTCCTTGCCACTACGCAATGCCGAGTCGGAGTTGGCGCAGATGTCGAAAGAAATTGCCCTGTTGCAAACGGACACCGGTATTCAGCTAAAAAAGAATGGCGAGTTTTTATCTGAGCTCTCTCAGCTTGCATCGAAGACAGAGCAATGGATTTCCGAGTTTGGTCTGCGCTTTACCGCTGCAGAAGCCTACAGTCAACTCGTGAATAAAAATCTAGCTGAGCTCAATGAAGAGCCGATTCCAGGGGTTCAGACCTTGGTTGAATTTATGGATCGGCGTTTTCAGCCCGCTATGGGTACCTGCTTATGGACCCAGCGCCGCCTCAAAGAGTTATCCGATCGCGTATCGAGAACAACCCAAACCTTGCGTACGCGGATTGAGTTCGTCAATGAAGAACAAACGCAGGCTTTATTAGCCAGTATGGACAAGCGTGCCAAGCTGCAATTGCGTATGCAAGAGACGGTGGATAGCTTATCCGTGCTGGTCTTGACGTATTACTTGGTCGGCCTTCTGTTCTATATGGCTAAAGGCGGTAAAGAAGCGGGCTTGTCGATTTATCCCGAGATTACCGCCGCCATTGCCGCGCCAATTGTAGCCATCGTGTTTTTTGTGATTAGTAAACGCCGCCGGGCGCGCAATGCGCGTAATGCAATTTCATCTTAGGGCATACAAGGCCCAATAAAAAAGGAGCTTACGAATAAGCTCCTTTTTTACGTTCGGCATCTAGCCGAATGCTGCTGCCATTACGCCAAGCTATCTGCCCAGATATTGCGAGCCCAGCCCCAGGCATAGACACCTTCAAGGGTGGTTGGTTCGGGTGATAGGCCGCCAGAGCCTGGAACGGTTCTGAAGGTTTTCTCGGTAGCGTTGTACTGGTGGACGCTAGCGACGTGCACTACTTCACGGGCATTCACAAAGCTGTAGCAGGTGTTGGTAAGAACCGGCGCTGGATTAACTTCCCAGCCGCTGAGTTCGGCAACAATTGCGGCAGCCGTTACTTTGGCGTGCTGGTTTGCCATGTGGCCGGATTTTGGCATGAGTGGTGCAATCTGAATCGCATCACCAATCACGTGCACGTTCTTCGCAGCGGTTGACTCAAAGTTAATGTAGTTCACATTTGCCCAGCGGCCATTGGAGTTAGCAATGCCCGACTTCACTGCAACATCACCCGCGCGCATCATCGGCAAAATGTTCAAGACATCTGCTTTCACATCATCTTGCACATCAAACTTGATGGTTTTGGTTTTCGCATCGACCGCGACGGCATTGTGCTTCGGACGATACTCAATCATGCCCGGGTACTGCTCAGCCCATACCTTCTTGAAGAGACCGCCTTTGGAGGTCACGTCTTGGTTGGCATCCAAAATCAACACCTTGCCTTTCGGGTTGTTGGCCTTCAGGTAGGAGGCCACCTGGCAAGCGCGCTCATAGGGGCCAGGAGGGCAGCGATAGGGGGCCTCAGGAATGGTAATGGCATACACACCGCCTTCACGCATGGCGGCGATTTGATTGTGCAGAGCCACAGTCTCGGGACCGGCTTTCCAGGCTTGCAAAGTAATGCCCGCTTGATTCGCTTGCGCTAAACCTTGAACGCTATCCATCATCAAGCCAATTCCAGGGGACAGAATCACTTTGTCGAATTTCATCGACTTACCGGAGGCGAGTTGCACGGTTTTATTGGCGGCATCAATGTTGATCACACTGTCTTTGACGATCTTGATGCCATGGCGCTTGCTGAGACCGTCATAGGAAACCGTCAGTTCGGATAACTTGCGCGAGCCACCCACAACGAGGTTGGACATCGGGCAGGAGATAAATTCAGGATTGGGTTCAATGATGGTGACGCGTGCGGTGTTATTGGAGAACAGGCGCAGGTACTTCGCTGCCGTAGCACCGCCGTAGCCCCCACCAATCACGAGGATCTCGGCTTTTTGTAAATTGGCTGCACGGGCAGGGCCGGACAAGCCGGTCAATAAACCCAGGGCCGCAGCACTTTGGCCCATAAAATGTCGACGATTCATAGTCATCTCCTTATTTCTTGCCAAGTTGGTTGGCAATGATTTGCAATTGTTCGTCGGTATAGCCTTTAGCTAGCTGGTGCATGATCGTGCCCTCGCGTGCACCCGACTTATAGGCCTTCATCGTGGCAAGTATCTGCTCGCTGGATTGGTTATTAATCAGCGGCATACCGGCTTCTGGAACGCCTTTGCCGTCGGTACCATGGCAATTTGCGCAGGTAGCGGCAAGGCTGCGATGATATAACTTAGTGGCGTCGGCATTTTGCGCGGCAGCGAACATGCTGACTTGCGATAAGCCTAAAAAGACCGCCAGTCCTAAGCTTAGTTTGCGTAGGTTAATGTGCATTTGAATGCTCTCCATTGATAATGATTGAAACAACCACTCTTTGTGTCTAGATTGCTATCTTAGTAGTAATTTAGAGTTAAAAAACACTTCCTAAAGACTGTTTTTTTATATTGTTGCAACTAATTCATCTAAGCGCCTGCAGGTTTACCCTAATTTATCGGGGATTTTCCTAAGCCTTATAAACTAGCGTTATGCGTAGCCAGACCCACTTCCGTTTCCTGCTGTTGATTCTGGCCTTAGCAATCCTGACCTATTGTTTTGCCCTCGATAGCCGCTTTGCCCCAAAAAATGGCGATGAGTACGTCTACATGCACATTGCCCGCATCACGGCTGACTTGGGACAGTGGCTACCCTTGCAATCCGAGATGGAAGCCATGCGCAATACCAAGCCGCCACTGGTCTTTTGGCAGGGGATTGCCAGTACAGACTGGGCTGCTAACTGGGGCTTGCTGGAGTTACGTTGGCCCAGCGTTCTGTATACCGGCTTAACGGCACTATTTCTGTTCTTGGCCGTGGCACGCTTTTCTGGGAAAGCGCAGACGGGATTGATTGCTGCCGTCGTTTGGTTATCGTTCTTTGCAACCTACCGCTATGGGCGTCCTTACCTTACTGATCCGCCCGAAGTCTTTTTCTTGAGCCTGCCATTTTTTGCATTGCTCTATTGGGGCCGCGCTGCATTTGACTCGCGCATCCTTTTTCCGCTATTGGCTGCGATCAGCATCGGCTTGGGGCTCTTGTATAAATCCTTTGCCTACGTGCTGCCTGCCTGCTTTGCATTATTGCTCTGGTATGGGTGCTGGCGCGAGTGGCGTCTGATCGATGTACTCAAGCGCGACTTGTATAAGCTCATCGTGATTGGTTTACTGTCGCTCGGCATTTTTAGTTTGTGGTTTGCATTAGACCCAAACCCCGAAGCGATTTGGCGTGAGTTTGTTTTGGGTGAGAATGCCGG
>CAZUMD010000046.1:4967-7811 GCA_964621735.1 uncultured Polynucleobacter sp. | reverse complement strand
TGCCCTTGTGGGGATTTCGGTTTGCTTTAGCGCTCCAACTCCTTATCTTGCTGGCGCTTACTTGGGTCAGTATCCATCTGGAGGGTGGAGACTGGGCAAGCCCACTGCTATGGCAATACTCGGTTTGGCATTGGCTCTTGCTTGGCTCGGGTATAGCGCTCGTGGTATGGGGATTTGTCCAGACCAATGCAACGAAGCTTATGGCATTAGCCACGTGCTTCGTTTGCTATTTGGTACTGAATACCGGACTTGCCCCACTCGAAGGGCAAATTGGCCGTTACGATGCACAGGCGATTGCTCGCGTGCAGGATCAGCTGGTTGCTGTGCCCTGCGATTTTCGGGCTAAGGATGAGGAGTACCGACTGTTATTACCGGGTGCGCGCTTGGAGGGTTATCCAGCCAGCGAAGCCGCTAATGGGATTGAGTTAGCCAAGCGGTATCCGTATTTTGCAGCGTATGCACCAGCAGGCGCACCACCGGTATTTTGTGATGACTGCCAAGTCTTAGGTAAGCGCATGGAGATGCGTGCACGCCATAGCCAGGAGGAGATTTTGGCCATCATTCGCGGCGAGATGGGACAATATCTTTTCGTGAACGAATACCTGATCCATTCCCCCTCCGCTATACCAAGCAATGCATCGGATGCCTGCCGATGATGCGCATTGCGAGTTTATGCATCCTAGCTTTAGCTGGAGTTGCCGGTTACATTCAGATAGATAGTCGCTTGCCCTGGGCTCCATTTGCAATCCCAGCGGTGCTGGAATCGGAATTGCCGGTAGCCGAGTCTGCCCCGGTAGCGGTAGGAAAAAAAACGCCAGCGACTGCGCCAGTCAGCATTCCTGAGCCGCGTGCCCAATTTATTCCAGAGACTGCGGCGCCATCCGTGCACGCAGGCGCAGCGATTCTATTAAATGATGGCAATCTGCGTGCATTTTGGTTTGCTGGATCCAGAGAGGGCGCAACCGATGTGGTGATTCAAACAGCGGTGTTTGATACCAAGACCGGTAGCTGGGCTAGCCCTGAAGTAGTGATCGACCGGGTTTCCGCAGAAAAGGGTTTATCGCGCTACATTAAAAAACTGGGCAACCCATTGCCGGTGCGCTCAAGCCAAGGCAAATTGCAACTGTACTTTGTGACGGTTTCAGTCGGTGGCTGGGCTGGCAGCTCGATCAGTTGGATGGAGTCAAGTGATGAGGGCATCAGTTGGTCGCGTCCGCAGCGCCTCATCACCTCACCCGCGCTCAATTTAAGTACCTTGATCAAGGCTCCTGGATTTGACTTTACCGATGGCACTCTGGGTTTGCCGGTGTATCACGAGTGGATGGGTAAGTTTGGAGAGCTCATTCGGGTAGATGGTGGGCGTGTGATCGATAAGCGCCGCATGAGTTCGGGCCGCGCTTTATTGCAACCCATCGTCTTTATTGATAACCCTGAAAAAGCCGTAGCCTACTTTCGGCAGGCAAGGTCCGCAGGTCCGCCTCGTATTGCCAGTGCGCTGACCGACAACGCCGGTCAATCCTGGGTCAGTGGGCCTGATTTGGATTTAGCCAATCCCAATGCCGCGATTGCAGGCTTGCAGTTATCCAATGGTGATCGCCTCATCGCATTGAATGACTTGGAGTCGGCGCGCCATCGTTTGGTGCTCGCCTTAGCGCCGGCGGGAACCAGCAATTGGAGTGTGATTGCGGAAGTGGAGAGCGACCAAACACTGACCAATGGCCTTTACCGTGAGTTTTCCTATCCTTCTTTATTGCTTGGCGCCAATGGCGAGGTGCATCTCATCTATACCTACGATCGCAAAAAGATGAAGCACATTCAGTTTGACCCCCGCTGGATTGAAAGTAAAAAGAATCAGAAAGGGAGCTCCTGATGATTCCGAACTCGGTGATGCAAATCGTTGCGCTCATGGAAATTGCAATCAGTTCTGCAATCGTATTGATATGCTTGATGCAGGCATTGTTCTTCAAAGAGAAAAATAATGTACGCATGATGGGCCTGCGCGTATTGGTTTGCTTCGTACTTGCCAACCTTATGTTCTGGCCGGTATTCACCCTATTCACGCCACTGGAGTTGCCCTTGGCTGCTTATGTGCGGGGCTTTACGGGTGAGCTGAGTATTACCTCGATGCTGCTCTTGTGGACGGCTTATTTTTCTCCAAAACAAATCCACGTCCCTGCAGGCATGAAGGGTTGGATTGCAGTACTTGCCATTGCTTTTTATCCACTTGCCTTGGGTGTTGGGATGCTTGATCCCTATGCTTGGGGATATGGTTCCATTGTCTTATTGGCCGCGGTGATTCTTACAGCCTTGATTGCATGGATCGCTGGCTCCAATCGAATTGCGATCATTTTGGCGTTGGCTATTTTGGCTTGGGCCGCAGGGTGGCATGAGTCTACCAATTTATGGGACTACATTCTGGATCCATTTTTGGGCTTCTGGGCAATCGGCTCACTGATTCAGTCAGCATTGCGCTCCCGTAAGGCGCGTGCTCAAACGGGTTACCTCTTTCGTAAGGGCTGAGTCGACTGAGATAAGGATGCGGGCTGAAGGGCATAAAAAAACCAGCGACGCATCGCTGGTTTTTGCTTTTATACCGCGGAACGAATTCCGCTGACTGGATAAAACTTAGTCTGGAATATTGGCTTTACGAATCACAGGACCCCATTTGTTGATCTCATTGTCGAGGTGAGTTTTAAGTCCACTCGCACTGACTTTATCCATGGATACAACATCAATGTTCGAATCAGCTAAACGCTTCTTCACATCCGGATCGTTCAAGGCTGCTTTGAGGGCAGTATTGAGTTTGGCCTGAATTGCCTGTGGAACATTTTTTGGTGTGTACAG
>CAZUMD010000046.1:0-4867 GCA_964621735.1 uncultured Polynucleobacter sp. | reverse complement strand
GGGCAGTATTGAGTTTGGCCTGAATTGCCTGTGGAACATTTTTTGGTGTGTACAGACCATGCCAGACCTTCACTTCAAAGCCTTTAAGGCCAGCTTGATCCAAGGTTGGAACGTCTGGTAGTGCGGATAAACGCTTCGGTGTGGTGGTGCCGTATACCTTGACGCGATTGTCTTTAACAACGCTGATCGTTTGGGTTGTTTGATCGCATAACAAGTCGATCTGGCCACCCATCAAGTCGGTCAATGCAGGACCAGTTCCCTTGTAAGGAATGTTGGTCAAGCGGACGCCCAAACGGCTTTGGAACATGAGGCCGCACAACTGCGATACCGCGCCAGGACCAGCATTACCCATGGTTACTTTATTGCCATTGGCTTTGATGTAAGCCTCGAGCTCTTTATAGTTGTTGGGCGGGAAATTCTTGCGAGCCAAAAGCAGCATAGGCACATCAACCACTTGACCGATGTATTCAAAGTCGACGAGTGGGTCGTATGGCAACTTGTCATATAAGGCCTGTGCTGTAGCCATACCCATGTGGTGCAAATAAATGGTGTAACCGTCTGGTGTAGCGCGCGCAACTTTTGCAGAAGCAACCGTACCGCCGGCGCCTGGTGCATTCTCAACGACCACTGTGGTGCCTAATGATTTACCCATTGGAATCGCGATCAAGCGGGCTACGATGTCAGTAGGGCCGCCAGCTGCAAAGGGAACGATCAGCGAAACAGGCTTATTGTTTGGCCAGTTCGTTTGTGCAGTAGCAGCATTGCTAGCCATTAAGGCGCTGGCGCTGACGATGGCAGCCAATCCAGCTAATACGGTTTTCTTCAATTTCATTACGGTCTCCAGTTTTTTAATGCCCTGTGATTTTGCCATTTTCGCTGCCTACCGGGGCATTAGTGTTTACCAGCAAGCACCAATAGACGTTTAGCCAAAAGAACGACGGGACGATCAATCATACGGCCGTTTAGCTTGACTACTCCACCTTTTGAGGCTTTGTCGGCCTCAATCACTTGATTTGACCAGTGCAATTCCGCTTCGGTGGGTGTAAATGCCTTAGAAACGATGGGGACTTGCGCTGGATGAATGCAGAGCTTGGCCCCAAAGCCGAGCCTTTTCCCTCGCAAAGCATCGGCAGTAATGCGGTCGATGTCGTCGGTTGCGGTGGTGACTCCATCCACAGGCGGGGCTATTTCAGCGAGGCGCGAAGCCAAAACCAGCCCAAAGCGCGCTACTTGTAATTCCGTTTCTTGTGCATCGCACACCATACCCAGGTCGGCTTGCAAATCAAGATTGCCGAGTGCCACGCGAATGACTTGCTGCGCATTGGCGATCGCATCAATCTGCTGGAGTCCCCGTGCCGTTTCAATCATGGGGATGATGGCAGTATCAGGCAGGACCTCTGCCGCGCCATTGATCTGGTCAAGCGATTCACTTTTGGGAATAAGTAAGCAAGCTATCACCAGTTCTTCAGCCAATATTAAGTCTTCACCGTAAAAGCGCGTACCGGGTGCATTTGAACGGATGACGATGCGCTGGCGTTGCTCCGCCGAAAAACCGGGCCATGCTTGCCGAATCGCCGAGCGCGCCGCCGCTTTGTCTTCTTCTGCCACCGCATCTTCTAAATCAATGATGATGGCATGGGCGCCACTGCTCAGGGCTTTTGTAAATCGCTCGGGCCGGTTCCCAGGAACAAATAAAAAAGTACTGGCATAGGCAATCGGATGATCGGTCGGATTTGTGGCGTTCATGTTTGTGGGCCCAGTAAAAAACCAACCTTCGTTTGCTTGCGGATATTCCACAGCGCATCGATGGCGCGTGTCATTTCATCTGCAGTAGCACCACCACTGAAGGCTGCTAAGCGCAGTGCCTTATCGGTAATCTCGCTGCGCGATAGCGTATTACCAGGATCACCTTTGGGCTCATCCACACGACCATGCAGTTGGCGTCCGTCTTTCAGAATCACGGTTACCTTCCCAATCCAGCGCTTAGGGTAGGCCGCGTCAATCTCAGGATCCAGTTCCATCGTGACCCGATCGCGCAAAGCGCAGATTTCAGGATCGCTAAAGTGATCGGCAAATTCTTGCAGGCCCGCAAACTGATAATGCGCAATGATCGCCAGTACCGTACCCATCGAGAACTTCGATTGGTGGATGGTGGTGGGATGGGTGACGGGGCCTAAGACATCTATTGCCCCTTGGTGGACATGCGTCACGATGCGATCAATATCCTGCGCTTGAATGCGATTCGATTGCATCGTATGCAAAAGCGCATCGGCAGCAGGATGAGTGTGACGGCACGAGGCGTGGTACTTAAAACTAGTTTCTGCACTAGCCCAGCGCTCGCCGAGGCGATCAATCAGGCAGTTGGGATCGGCATCGCTTGACATTCCAGCGGCCAAGCCTTGTTTGCCTTCCAGAATGTGCTGCGCTCCAGTAAATCCACCCTGCGCCAAGTAGGCCGCCATCAATCCCGTACCGGCAGCATGCGCGGTATGCAGTTGCTTCGAGTCAGCGGCGTCGCGCAAGAATTCCCAAAGGCCAGCCGATTGGGTTCCGGCAGAACCAAATGCATGCAGCATTTGCTCTGGACTAAGTTTTAGAAGATGACCTACTGCAGCAGCCGATGCTAAGGAGCCGGCCGTGCCCGTTGTATGAAATGTTTTGTAGTGCGAACGACCCAAAAACTCACCCACGCGAATGCCTACTTCATAACCCACGATGGCCGCCGTCAGAAACTCCGTCCCCGAGCGACCCAGCGCTTGCGCACACGCCAGAGCAGGGGAGAACACGACGGTCGCCGGATGAAATACCGAACTGTTGTGTAAATCGTCTTGCTCAACCACATGCGATGCCGCTGCATTGGACATGGCTGCCAAATAGGGACTACTGCTGCTGCGGTGAACGAGGATTTCGGACGGGCCACTGATTGGACCCATTTGTTCTACAAAGCGGGTCAGGATTTCAACCGGGGCAGCACCTTTGCCAGCGACGGCAGAGCCAAACCAATCCACCAGCAAGTCTTCGCCGCGGCGCATGACATCTTCGGGAATATCGGCTGGTTTGAGTGTTGCTGCAAAGTCAGCCAACACTTTGGAGTAATGAATTGTGCTCATCTTAATTTAGCACCGCGGTTGCTTGCATGGTTAGCCATCCTTCGTGATCCTGCGCCCAGACACGAATGGTCTTGCCGCTGGGGTCAAATACTAAGTCGGGGGTCGCTGAAACGGAAAAGGGATTGATGTCAAAGGTCGGGCGAATAGCCCGAAACTCAAAGCGTTTTAAGGTGGCTCCCGGAATCGATTGGCGAACCAAGTCAACCAAGAGTGTGGCAATCAACGGACCATGGACGATGAGGCCTGGATAGCCTTCCACTTCCGTAACGTAGCGCCGATCGTAATGAATGCGATGGCCATTAAAGGTGAGGGCAGAGTAACGGAACAGCAAGACATCATCGGGGTGGATGGTCTTAGTCCAAGTGGCATCGGTAGGTGCTGCAGTGGGTGCAACTGGTTTGTCATCTGGCGCAGGCGCATCGCGATACACAATGTCGTGCTCTTCCGTGAGCGCAATGCCTGCGGCGTTACTAATTTCATGGCGCACTAAGACGAAGATGAGATCGCCCGTGCGCCCCGATTTATGGCTAACCGATTGGATCGTGGAGGTACGTTCAATCACATCACCAACGACTAGCGGTTTAATCCACTCAAGGCGTCCACCAGCCCACATGCGGCGGGGTAGCGGTACGGGCGGTAAAAAACCACCGCGCTTGGGGTGGCCATCTGGACCGATTTCCGATTGGCGGGCATGGGGTAAAAAATACAGCCAGTGCCACAGTTCCGGCAAAAAGCTACCCTGAGTTGGCGCTGGATCAGATCGATCGAGTGTGGCCGAGAGCGCTCTAACTGGCGCAGCAGTAACCGCATCCGAGATGGATTCGGATTTACCAATCCACTCCTGCAGGTGTTGAATAGTTTGATCTTCGATTCGCATCACCCTATTATGCAATGGGCGATTCAGGTGGGATGTGCTTTTACCCCAACCAGCCCAAGAAAAGCCCAGTCAATGCGGCGCCAGCTAGGACAGTCATAATCCCCAGCTGAAAGCGAATCAGGGCAAGTGCCGCTGCCGCGCAAATGAATACCGACGGTATGGATACCGATCCAGCAAAGCCAGCTGGAAAGAACACGTGGTACGCAAAAAATAGACCCAGGTTCACAATCACGCCGACCACAGCAGCGGTGATCGCGGTGAGGGGCGCCGTAAAGCCTAACTTGCCATGCGTGGACTCAATCAATGGCCCGCCAATGAGGATGAACAAAAAGGACGGTAAAAAAGTAAACCAGGTGGCAATGCACGCCGCTACCGCGCCACTCCAAAAAGCCGTATCGGGTCCGAGTGTTGCTTGAACGTGCCCGGCAATATAAGCAACAAAGGCAAGCACCATGATAAGTGGCCCTGGCGTGGCCTCTCCTAATGCAAGTCCATCGATCATTTGGCTGGCGGTGACCCACTGGTAATGTTCGACTGCGCCCTGATAGACATAGGGCAGCACGGCATAAGCGCCACCAAAGGTGAGTAAGGCGGCTTTAGTGAAAAACCAAGCCAGCTGGGGGTAGAGGGTCTTCCAGCCAAAAAAGACAATCAGCGCTGCAATCGGCAGAATCCATAAGAGCGCACCCACCACACCTTTTTTCACCGTGCTTTGAATACTAAAAATAGCGTGCTCCGGCGTTGGTGTGTTATCGCCAATGATGGCTTCGCTACTTCCCTGCGTACTGACTGGGTCAACGCTGTGCGACTTCGGACTAAAGATGGCGGGGTATTTTTTTCCGCCCCAAACGCCAATCAGGGCGGCGCAGATCACAATGAT
>CAZUMD010000045.1:0-11549 GCA_964621735.1 uncultured Polynucleobacter sp. | reverse complement strand
ACGATCACCACATTGGCGAGAAAATTGGCATTCGCTTGGGCGCAGATCACGTCGTTACCTTCTCCGACTAATTTAAAGAATTAATCACTAGCCTTTGGGTCAATGGCTATATCCTGATTTTTGTATTACCCTTACAGCTACTTTTATATGATTACGCAAACAAATTACGGTAGACAACCTAAGGCTTTTCAGTTCAAGGAGCGGACTCCAATGCCACCCATCACTTTGAAATTGCTTATTGGCATCGTAATACTTTTACCCACATTGGCTCACGCCTCATTTTTGCCGCCTGATTTAATTGATGGGGTTGCTAATGTTATTTCGTGGGTTGTGTTGATTGTGATCCCGGTAGGTGCAATTGCATTATTTTGGTTTGTGCACATTTGGCCAGATACCGTTGCAAAGAAGCGCCAACACCCCCAGCGCGACGCCATTCATGCCCTGTGCGTGCTTTCTTTATTCTTTGGCGGCCTACTTTGGCCGTTTGCGTATTTATGGGCCTATACCAAACCAACCATGTACAAGCTGGCATACGGAACCGATAAATACAAGCCGCTCGATAGCGTGGATGATGAAGGTAGCGAGAAATAATCATGGAAGCCATTATTCTCGGTTTGTACGCATGCATTGTTTGGTTGATCTTTTTTAAATTCAAACTACTACCCTGGAACACCGTATCTAAGGTCATTGTTTTTACTATTCCGGTAGTCGGAATGATTACCCTGATTTTGCTACTCAATGTATTTTCACCTTCATCAAGTAATGTATTGGTTGTGCGTAATTCGATTGGCATCGTTAGTCAGGTCAAGGGACGTGTCATCGAAGTGCCAGTCAAGATTAATCAGCAGGTAAAAAAGGGAGATGTTCTTTTTAAGATTGATTCGACCCAATACCAAGCTACTGCTAATGCAGTTAGAGCGAAACTGAATTTAGCCAAACTACGCCTTGCGGAAAATCAAGCATTAGTACAAAGTGGCGCGGGTAATCGGTTTGACCTTGAAAAAGCCGAGGCAGATTACGCAGAACTCAAAGAACAGTTGATTAGCGCAGAATATGACTTGGCACAAACCACCATGCTCGCTCCGAGCGATGGCACCGTAGTGCATGTTCAGCTCAGACCAGGAGCTTATGTTGCCGCTTTCCCGATCGCATCCGTTATGACTTTTTTAGAAGATACGCCCCAGATCTATGCGCTATTCAATCAAAATGAATTGCACCAAATTGCAGTTGGTAATGAGGCGGAGTTTTATATACCGAGCTTACCCGGTCAAATTCTAAAAGCAAAAGTAGAGTCCGTGATTTTGGCTGAAGGCCAGGGCCAGCTTGGCGTTAGCGGTAATCTACCCAATACTGGTATTCGTGAGATTGCGGCAAACCGGTTTGCAGTGAAACTGAGTTTAGATGACAGCAACAGTCAATTGCTTCTGCCTGCAGGCGCAGTAGGCGATGGAGCGGTCTATACCGACCACCTCGCGTTCCTACATATTATTCGCAAGGTCATGTTGCGGGTCAGCACAAAACTGAACTACATCATTCCAAAGCTGCATTAAACGTATGCTCAGCCGTTTCAATTCATCCTGCCTTCGTCTGCCATTAGCAATATCGGCTCTGATCAGCGGCTTACTATTGACCAGCTGCGCCATCAAGCCGCCGATACAGGGCGAGGATCTCAGAAGCAAAGCACTGCCGGCCGTAAAAGTACCCGGTCAATTTGCAATGCAAGGTAAGCAAAGTAGTAGCGCTACAAGCCTTGTCAAAGTCGATGACGCATGGCTCAAACAGTTTCAAGATGAAGAACTCAATCAACTGGTCGCTGAAGCACTACGCAATAGCCCCGATATTCAAGTGATTGCAGCTAGGCGATTGCAGGCAGAATCCTTGATTAATGCTGCCAGTGGCGTCCAGTATCCGGGTGTAAATGCATTTGGCAATACCGGCGGACAAGTGGGTTCTAGCGGAACGGGGCTGACCGGCTATTACATTGGTGCGGGCTGGGAGCTGGACTTATGGGGTCGCGTGCGGACCTCGATTGCAGGTGCAAATCAAAATGCTCGGTCAATTAATGCAGATCAAGATGCGGCGCGCTTATCTTTAATTGCGACATTAACGAAAACTGCTTGGCTTGCTAGAGTGCTCCAAGAGCAAGCGCGCCTCACCAATGAAAGTGCAGCTGCGGCTCAAACGGTTTCCGATCTGACTGCAATTCGAGAAAAGATAGGTGCATCCTCCCAAGCTGATGTTTCCGCTAGTAAACTCAATGCTTCGCAAGCAAAAGAGCTGGCGCTCAGCAGTGCACTCGCCCGGGATCAAGCGTTGCGTGCAGTAGAGGTATTACTTGGTCGATACCCCGACGCAAAACCCTTAAACACAACGCGCCTACCTCTATTGCCTGCGCCAGTGGCGCCAGGGCTGCCAACGGATTTGTTGGAACGCAGGCCCGATATTATTGCCGCCGAAGCACGGGTGAATAGCGCCTTTTACGCCACCGAAGAAAAGCGCTTAGCGCGCCTACCTAAAATTAGCCTTACGGCTGGATTTGGATACATTAATAGCGAAGTCTTTGCCTTAACCAGGGGTCCAAGTACCAGCTTGGGTACGGGCGCCAATGTGTTTATTCCCCTCTTTCAAGGTGGTGCCATCGAGGCCCAAATCGCCTATCAAAATGCAGAAGCACAGGCAGCCATTGCCAATTACGGCAAAGTTGCATTGAATGCGTTTAACGATGTGGAAAATGCACTCAATGGCGAAGCAACGTGGCGGGAACGCAGCACTCTCCTGCAAGGCCAACTGACTGAGCAGCGGCGCTTAATGGACAATCGCCGTGCGGAGTTTCGGATTGGCCGAGTTGACCAACGTCAGGTTCAACAGGAAATTATTCGCACTAACGCCATTGAAATGAATTGGCGGCAAGGTCAAGTGGATGCCTTAGCCCAGCGCGTAAACCTCTACCTTGCTTTGGGTGGATCGCCAACAGAATAATGACTTTATGCGTAATATAAGGCTCATTATGTTCAATTTAAATTACGGTATTGTTGGAATCGGCCTGATCGCCTCTGTCTTTTTTTCGGCTGAAACCAATGCATCTCCTGATTTAGCCAAACAGAATACCTGCATGGGTTGCCATGCTATGGATCGTAAAGTGGTTGGCCCATCTTATAAGGCAATCGCAACTCGGTATCAGAGTCAACCGCGGGCTCAGATGGTGGATACGCTGGCAACGAAAATCCGGCTAGGCGGTGGTGGTGCATGGGGTGTGGTGGTGATGCCTGCCAATACCAAGATAAGTGAAGCCGATGCCAAAAAGCTCGCCGAGTGGATTTTGGATAGTAATAAGTAATCAGCGCATCCAATCGATTAAATGCAATACCATTACCCTTATTCATGAAGATATTCCTCTACCTACTTCTCTCATTGGCCCCCATCGCAGTTGCATACACCAAAGCATTTGATGGCACGCGCATCAAGGAGCCCTTGATTGTGGTTTCTTACCTCAGCATCATGCTGTGGTCTGCGCTGTTTTCTACCATTACGCATTCCCTTACTGGAATTGAGATTAAGTACTCAATTGCTGTATTTGCACTGGTTCTGGGCTATGGTCATTTTCGTTTGGTGCAGTTCCTGGCAAGGCGTCGACGCAGCAAGCAATAGGGCCATAGTTAGCTTAATCAGTAGCCCTGCTACTTGATTTGCAAAAGCAAAATAGAATGCACTATGGCTCATTTTTCTAGAAGGCAATTTCTAAAACAGCTCCCAGCTGCCGCACTAGCAGTAGCCGCGCCCTCGCTCGCTTTTTTTCCACTGTACGGATTTGCCTCGGCTGCTGAATTTCAGGTCCACGATCTCGATTGGTTTGATGATGAGCGTGAGCGCCCTGTACCGATTCGGCTTTACCAGCCAAGGATATCCTCTTTTGCTACTCCCGCGCCCCTGATTATTTTTTCCCATGGCATTGGCGGATCGCGCTTGGGCTATAGCTACCTGGGAAGCTACTGGGCAAGTCATGGGCTAGCCAGCTTGCATGTCCAGCACGTAGGCAGTGATCGCTCGATCTGGTTTGGTAATCCCTTTAACTTAGTTTCTAGGCTGCAAGAGGCGGCTCAAGAAAAAGAAGCGCTTGCTCGGGTATTTGATTTACGCTTTGCATTGACGCAGATACTGCGTGATCCACTGGGTCAAGCAATCAATCCAAATCAAATTATTGCTGCCGGGCACTCGTATGGGGCTAATACCACGCTGCTTGCCTCGGGTGCGCGCGTCAATCGCGACAACATCCCGGTTGAGCTGAGTGATTTTCGCATCAAGGCTGCCATCGTGATTTCAGCACCGCGCTTTTATGGTCAAAAATCGGTAGATTCTATTTTGCAGCCGGTACGCTTACCTACCCTGCACATTACGGCCACCGAGGACAATATCCAAATCCCAGGTTACTTTAGCGGTTACCCCGATCGCCTCGCTATTTTTGAGGCTATTGGGAGCGAACGCAAAGCCTTGGCTGTTTTTGAGGGTGGCTCACACAGTATGTTTACAGACCGCACCCGAAGTGGCGGTGCCGTTTTAAACCACCAAGTCAAAGAGGCAACCCAGGAGCTCAGTCTTGACTTTATAGCGCAGGTTTTAAATAACCAAGAGTCCGGTATCCCATCATGGGCCATGCGCCACGAGGCGATTCTATCGAAAGTGATTTCCTAAGTGGCGCCCACTGTCCCACTGCAGAATTGCATTAGATCCTGTACATTGCAGTTATGACTGATCTAACAAAACCCTTTTGGATCCCCTTGTTTCCGCTGCAAACGGTTTTATTTCCCGATGGCATTATTGCGCTCAAGATATTTGAGGTGCGCTACCTCGATATGATGAAAGCCTGCTTTAAAAATCAGGAATTCTTCGGGATTGTTGGCATCGAAGAGGGTGCCGAAATACAAGATCCGGCAAAGCCCGACATCCTTTTATCTGAGTTTGGCACGCTCGCTAAAATTATTGAATTTGATCCAATCCAGCCCGCCCTCTATATGACGCGCTCTGTAGGGCACGCGCGATTTTCACTGCTGCAGTCTAGGCGCGAAAAAAATGGTTTATGGATGGGTGAAGTACAGTGCGTTGCCGCCGATCCAGACACCGCAGTTCCGGATGAATTGAATGACACCGCCCTCCTGCTTTCAGAAATCATTACTTCAGTACAAAAACAAGGGCTCAGCGAGAGTCAGCTGCCTTTTCAGGAACCCTATCGCCTAGATGATTGCGCCTGGGTCTCCAACCGCTTAGCGGAGATCCTGCCGCTATCAGTCTCCCAAAAAAATCACCTGCTGATGCAAGATAATCCGCGATTACGCCTTGATTTAATTCATGAGCTACTCGAGGACGGCGTTGATTTAAATTCAACGCTCCAGTGATCTTCTACGGTTAACTTGGATCAAGGATCGAGATGGTAGATCTCTTTATTCAGCAAATGGTGCGCCAACTGGTGGGTGGAAGTGGTCCGCCTACTGCTTTCCTTACGCCTGCTGGCGATCCTGGCCTGCTTGGTCCGGACTCCATGCCATGGGAAGTGCATGCTGATTTCATGGCCATGATGATCGGCGGCATTTCATCACTGGTGTTACAGGCACTGCATCCCGGCGCCCTCGCCGGGGTCTGGGACCATTCGAGTTTTCGTACCGACTTGCAGGGGCGCCTTGGTCGCACCGCATTTTTTATTGCTGCCACTACCTATGGCCCGACTGCAATGGCCAATCAGATGATTGATAAAGTGAATCGCATTCATGGGCACATTACCGGCACCGATGAATTTGGCAAGCCCTACAGTGCCAACGATCCGCATTTGTTAAATTGGGTTCACCTGACCGAAACCAGCAGTTTTATGCGTGCCTACCTGCGCTACCGTAATCCGCATTTAGCAAGTGCAGAGATCGATCGCTACTTTACTGAAATGCGCTTGATTGGAAATCGACTCGGCGCAGTTGACCTGCCTGATACGGCGCTCGATACAGAAAAGGCGATTGCCGCTTATGTACCCGAGCTGCACTACGGTGAGCGGGCTCGCGCAATCGTCACGCTGCTGGACGAATACCCCAGTAGCCTGCATTCGCGGCCATTTGTGCGGCTCGTTAGCAAAGCGGGTTTTCTCAATTTACCCGACTGGGCGTATCCACTCATCGGCCGCAAAGTCCCGTCCGCGTTCGAACGAAGCGCTGTTCAATCTGCCATTAACCTAATCGCAAAACCCGTGCGCAAGGCACTACAGAACGGGGTAGCCGCCCACTCCTACCGCCGTATTTATGGACTCAATTCAAACAAAGGAAAATCCCATGCTGCCCAACATTAGCCTTGCTCGATTAAATGGTGATACCGAACAGATGAGCGATTACGCGGGTAAAGTCTTGCTGATCGTTAATGTGGCCAGTCACTGTGGCTTCACTAGTCAGTACGCTGGCCTACAAAGTATCTACGCGCAGTTTCAGGATCGCGGATTTGAAGTACTTGCTTTTCCGTGTAATCAGTTCGGCGGACAGGAACCGGGTAGCGCAACCGAAATCGAGCAATTTTGTAGCACGCGCTATCAAGCTACCTTCCCGCTATTTGAAAAAACCGATGTCAATGGCGACAATGCCCACCCCTTATTCAAATACCTAAAGCATGCGGCTCCGGGCATTTTGGGCACAGAAGCCATCAAGTGGAACTTCACCAAGTTTTTAGTGGATCGCAAGGGGCAGGTGCTACGCCGTTATGGCTCTGCAGACGATCCCGCCAGCATCGCAAACGACATTCAAAAGGCCCTGCAAAGCCCAGAATAAGATTACTAAAATTGTGGTTATATGCTGCTCTGCACAATGGAAATTAAAGGCGTATAGTCGTTATAAGGGTTTTCCCTTAAAAGCCGTTTAATTTAACTAGAAAGAGCCTCCATGAAATCATTTTTTGCCAACCTCGTTCTGATTTTCAGCGCCCTACTGGCCGGCAGAAAAGCCTTTCTGCGCTATCAAGCAGCACGAATTCGCTAATTAACCTACTATCGTCAGGGATGAAGCTTCCTCACAGTGGGATTAATTGGAATACCGCATGCACTCTATTTTTAAACACGTTGGGGTAATCTTAGTAAGTGTTTGCTTACTTAATGCAAGTCCATTGCTTGCGCAAGCCAGCTCAAAACAAAAAGAGCTCTATACCCAACAGTGCGTTGCGCAACAACGCACTGTCCATCAACGGTTAAGCGATAAGGTGAGTGATGCGGACTTTATTCCGTATTGCAGTTGTGTTGTAGGCGCCTTAGAGAAAAGGCTGACTCCAGAGCAATTTCGTGAAATGGGTAATAGCGCTAAGGGTGCAAAACCAGCCTGGCTAAAACAAGCAGAGCAGCAAGCGGGCCGCTCATGCATTCCATCTGAACCAAAGCTACAAGTCTAGGTCTTCGGGCTAGCCTTATTATTCGCTTGATTGGGAGTGGCTGCTTGGCCATCACGGTTTGCTTCGGTTGTTGAAGTGCTATTCAGTGGCACAAAACTCATCTTCGTTCCATCCCAACGTTGGCCACACCAACACTCCCCTGCTTCGTTGATAATGCAAACGCCGGAACCACAACACCGCTTATCTACATTACTCATTTCAGACCCCGCTCATAAAAATACACCATGGCATTGATTCTACCTAGGATAGCGGAAAAAAGTCAGGTTGCCGTTATCGGCGCTGGCCTAGCTGGCCTCAGCTGCGCGAGTGCTTTAGTCCATGCCGGAATGCAGGTTCAGGTTTTTGAAAAGAGTCGGGGCCTTGCTGGACGCATGAGCACGCGCAAGGGTGATGGCTGGCAATGCGACCATGGTGCGCGCTACTTTACGGCGCGCGATCCTGCCTTTCAGAATCAACTGGCAATCTGGCTTCGCCAAGGGGTAGCTGCACAATGGCATACCCCAATTGGGGTTTATGAAAACCAAACCTGGCAAAGCAGCAAGCCCAGTGATCCCCGCTATGTTGGTACGCCGTGGATGACCTCACCCGCCCACCATTTGGCACAGTCTCTTGAAATCCATCACAGCCACACCATCACGCAAATTAACCGAGCACAAGACCAGTGGCAATTGCATACCGCGGAACATGGTCTGCTGGAGTACAAACCCGATTGGGTGATTTTGGCGATACCAGCACCCCAAGCCCTTGCCCTCACTAAAGCAATTGATCCTGCCATTACCGGGTTGCACGAAAGAGCAAAAACCGAAGGGTGCTGGACCATGATGCTGCGCTTTCATGAAATGATCACGATGCCGTTTGAAGCCGCTTTCATTAATGACGGCATTCTCAGTTGGGTTGCGCGCAATAATGCCAAACCCGAGCGTACTGGCGAGGAAGTATGGGTGATTCATGGTCAATCGCAGTGGAGCCAAGATCACATTGACGCCGACCCGCAGACCATAGCCCCACAAATGATTGCAGCGTTTATTGCGATTGGTGGCATGGCTCCAGCAGAATATGCGATCCATCGTTGGCGCTACGCCAGCAGTGACACTAGCTACCAAGATCGTTTTCATTGCGATTTCGAACGCGGCATTGGGTATTGCGGTGATTGGTTGCATGGCGGCCGTGTCGAAGGCGCATGGCTAAGCGGCCACGCATTGGCAAAAACCATCATTGCCGCATATTAGATTGCTACTTCTGTGAAGGCTTTTTACACCGACCATTTTGTCTTGCCACTGCCAGAAGGCCATCGCTTTCCCATGCAGAAGTACCGCTTATTGCGGGAAGCCATTGCGATGCACCCCCAGATTAATTTAGTCGAAGCGCCCGTTGCAAGCGATACCCAATTACTCTACGCGCACACACCAAGCTATATTCAAAGAGTAGTTGCCGGTGAGCTCAGCTCTCAAGAGCAGAGTGCCATTGGATTTCCGTGGAGCCAGCGTATGGTCGAGCGCTCCAAGCGATCGGTTGGCGCCACCATTGCGGCATGTCAGTCGGCACTCATCGATGGGGTGGCAGTTAATTTGGCCGGCGGCACGCACCATGCTTACCGAGACCATGGCGGTGGTTTTTGTGTGTTTAACGATGCCGCTGTTGCTGCGCGCGTACTGCAAAAAACCCAAGGCAGTGATTTTCGAGTAGCCATCGTAGATTTGGATGTGCACCAAGGCAATGGCACTGCCGCTATTCTAAAAAACGATGAACGCATTTTTACCTTGTCCCTGCACGGCGAAAATAATTTTCCGTTTCAGAAAGAGGAAAGCAATTTGGATGTGGCGCTACCCGATGGATGCGGCGATACCGTGTACTTAGATGCTTTAAGTAATGCGCTTCACCTTGTTAAGACTAAATTTGATCCCCAATTTATCATCTACCTTGCTGGCGCAGATCCTCATGAAAATGACCGCCTAGGAAAGCTCAGTCTGACTAAGGAAGGAATGCGAAAGCGTGATCAACAGGTCTATAACTGGGCTGCAGCGAGTGCCCTACCAGTGGCTATTGCGATGGCAGGCGGTTATGGCAAAGACATTAGCCTTACGGTCGAGATTCATGCCCAAACCATCGTCTCTGCTTTGTGCCTTGATCAGTCGCTTAACCACAACGCGCGGTAGCTGCCATTGGCGTCGTGGTCTTGGGCTTGTTTCTGGGGATTGAAGCGACGGCCACCCCGCGGATCAGTGCCCCTACCAGCAATATAGAGCCAATTGCCTTGATTGCTATACACATCGTAATCCAGCAGTTGCGACTCAAACCAAGCAGCGCCTGCACGCCAGTCAGAATGTAAATCATAAATAAGATAGCTGGCTGCTACTTGGCGCAATCGATTCGATAGATAACCTGTCGCTTTGAGCTCACGCATTCCAGCATCCACAATCGACTCTCCCGTTGTGCCAGAGCACCAATGCTCAAAACCGCGGCCATTATGTATCGGCTTCTCCGACTGATTTAGACCGCTTCCGCAATACAACTGTTGTCCATATTTGAGATGGAGTACACGGAAATAATCACGCCAAAGGAGCTCAAACCAAAGCCAATAACTTCCTTCATTGGCGCCCTGCTCTAACTCAAACTGCTTAAGCTTTTGCATTACGCTACGCGCTGAAATACTACCTAAGGCAAGCCATGGAGACAGCTTGCTCGAATAATCAAGGCCGTGTAATTGATTGCGGGTTGCCTTATACGAGTGGGGTAGTGCGCGCTCTAGGTATTGCTGTAGATGGGCTACTGCAGCCCGTGTACCACCACAGTAGGCTTCTCGATAATGTGGGAAGGAACTGTGTGGATGGCCCGTGGGCTGAATTAGAGACTCAGCTGGAATTGGTGTCTGCGCACCTGGAATCAAGTCTGATTGCTTGAAATTGGCTGGCAGCGGGGGTATATGGTTTGGGGCTGAAACTGGCTCGGTAAACAGGTGCTTTGCTTTTTCAATTGTGTTCCGAAACTGCGTGAACTGATCCGGCATTGCATCTGGCGCAAATGGCAAATCACGCAGGGCAATCATGGTTGACTCGAACTCGGCATGTACTGTCAGCCCCGCCTGCCTTAATGCAGACAAATCCTGCATTTCTTCGGGCGCCTGAATTACTTCACAGTAGATCGTTTTAATGCCATGGTGATGCGCTGCGTTGATGACGAGATCAACAATACTGCTGGAGCTATCCAGAGGACTTTTGAATTCCAGTAGATCCGATCCAAGCCGCTCTAGCTGCTGCCGTAAATCGCGCAGGGCATCATCCAAAAACTGTTGGCGGTGTTCACCAATCCGCTCAAATCCCCAAATGAGGGATTCTTGGGGTGCATGCACATAGATCGGCAGTAGATTATCCGAAGCCTTGCATGCGGATATAAAGTTGGGGTTATCTTCCAGCCGCAGGTCGGACCGAAACCAATAAAGGGCTGTATTCACTGCGGCTTCGGTCGCTGTGGAAATAAAAAACTATTCCACTGTTTCTTCGATTTGTTCCCAGGTGCTATCGCCCAGTTTTTTGACCGTCATCAGGTAGTTCCAGTTTGCCGGGATACCGCAGGTCCAATCGTGTGGTCCGTTTTGCAGTAGTAAATTGGTTTGATTGCGCTGGTCGTAATACAAAAAATAGGTTTTTCCATGAATGGGATTAAAACCAAATTTAGCGGCATGTACCATTTCGGTAGCGTCTAGGCGAGCCTGCAAAGCTTTTGCCTGCTTCATCAGAACCGTAGCCTGCTCCATAATGCGGTCGTACTCTTGCTTGGCATTTTGACGGGCGACATTGACTGCCTTGTCTTTTTCTTCGGTTACCTTGATGGGCGCAAAAACAGGAGCGCCCACTTCCATCGGGTACTCAATTCCCGCATGCCGTGCCGGATCCTTATCTTCAATGCGCATCGTCATTCCTAGCCGAGGTAAACCGAAGGACGGATACCGCCCCTCACAAGATTCAAATTATAGTAATTTCAGGCAATTATTGCTGAGCACTGCCCTGCTGGGCCTTCATCAAGGAGGCGATATTGGACATTCCCGCCTCGATCGAATGATCTCCCAGATACCCCAATTCGCGCTTTGCCCGCTCAATCGAGACCGTAAATGGAAATCCCATTAAACGGACCATTTCCCGCACAATCGG
>CAZUMD010000044.1:0-11649 GCA_964621735.1 uncultured Polynucleobacter sp. | reverse complement strand
TGCTCACTAATGCTGACTTAGCCAATAGCGAGCGCAACGCCAACGCCAAGGCAACCCTAACTACCTTGCTGCAATTGGGCGTGGTTCCGATCATTAATGAAAACGATACGGTCGTGACCGATGAAATTAAGTTTGGTGATAACGATCACCTCGCGGCTCTTGTCGCCAACTTAGTGAGCGCAGATGCCCTAGTGATTTTGACGGATCAAGGCGGTCTCTATACAGCTGACCCCAGAAAAGACACAAGTGCAAGCTTGGTTGCCAATGCCATTGCTGGCGATCCCAATTTAGAAACGATGGCGGGCGGGGCTGGAAGCGCGCTAAGTAAAGGCGGCATGTTAACTAAAGTCTTGGCTGCGAAGACAGCTAGGGCTACCGGTGCAAGTACCGTTATTGCCTCTGGTCATGAGCCGGGAGTGCTAACTAGGCTGTTTGCCGGTGAACAAATTGGTACTTGCCTCAGTCCAGCCTAAATAGCGATCATGTACGGTTTTAATTAACAAGACCAAATGAGTTGGTTGGCTTTATGCCGCCAATAAAGCCATTGGGATCGAGTGATTGAAGTACTGTTTTTAAACTTTTTTCTTGGCTAGAAAAATTACAGAGCGCGCCCTGCGCTAGAGCAGCTTGATAGCGATTGGGGATATTGTCTTTGATCGCAGACCAGCCACCGAGGGGGTTTTCTCGCCAGCTCCCGTTTGTCTCATACGTGCCATAAAGACGAGCTTGATACGAATCACAGCGAATGCCTTCGTATTGGGTTTGCTTTGATCCACTCGGACTGGTAATTTGCACCATATAGCGTGTTACGCCATCATTACCAATCAAGATCGATTGGGTATCGATCGCAAACTTGAAGATGGTGGTTTGTGAAACGTAAAAAGGCAGAAGGGTTTTGGGGTTTGGCGGGACCAGCGGCATGCTGGTGTTGCCCTCTTTAAACACCGTGGGAGCAAAAGGATCAACGCCGCTGATCATGGGGTCGCCATAGCATCCAATTAAGCTTGCCGAAACGAGCACGCAGCTTGCATAGGCAAACAATCGGGGGCGCGCGGAAGAGGGTGTATGCATGATCAGCCTGTGAGAGGGGCGCTGCTTTAGTTGGGTGGGGCGTCTGAGTCATGGCGCCGAATGTGTTGTGTGAGGTCGAGCGGTGCACCCCAAACCAGTTGCTGCAATTTCAGATTGCGGGTCAGGTAGCGTGCCAGCTCCGATAAGGCCAATTCATAGACCTCGCGCTTAAAATCCACTACAGAATCGAGCTCAATCCAATAGGGATGCCAGCGCCAGGCATCGAATTCAGGGTGCTCGGTTGCGCGCAGGTGAATATCGCTGTCTTGCCCAGTCAGGCGCAATAAAAACCAAATTTGCTTTTGACCTCGGTAGCTGGCACGTTGCATTCGGTTGGCAGTTTGACGGCGCAAGAACTCCTCTGGGACATCATAACGAAGCCAGTCCCTAGTGCGTCCAACGATCTGGACATGTTCTGGCAGCAAGCCAACCTCTTCGTGCAATTCGCGGTACATGGCCTCTTCTGGGCTTTCACCATGCTGAATCCCGCCTTGCGGGAACTGCCACGAATGCTGTCCAACGCGTTTTCCCCAGAAAACCTCGTTAGCGCCGTTAAGGAGGACAATGCCGACATTGGGTCGATACCCTTCGCGGTCGAGCATAATCGCGCTCCAAATCTATTAAAATCAGTGATTTGATTATATCTATACATGAAAGCCACACAAACCTTTCTCGCGACCCTCAAGGAAGCCCCCTCTGACGCGGAGGTGGTTTCGCATCAGCTCATGGTGCGCGCTGGCTTAATCCGTAAGTTAAGTGCCGGAATTTATAACTACTTGCCACTGGGCTTAAAGGTGATTCGCAAGGTGGAAAACATCATTCGCGAAGAAATGAATCGGGCAGGTGCGATTGAACTCTTAATGCCCATGATTCAGCCAGCAGAGCTTTGGCAAGAAACGGGCCGTTGGGAGAAGATGGGGCCTGAGCTGCTCCGCATTAAAGACCGACATGAGCGCGATTTTTTAATTCAGCCTACCTCCGAAGAAGTTGTGACTGATTTAGCTCGGAATGAAATCCGAAGCTATAAGCAGTTGCCAGTGAACTTCTATCAAATTCAGACGAAGTTTCGCGATGAGCGCCGCCCCCGTTTTGGCATCATGCGCGGCCGTGAGTTCAGCATGAAGGATGCCTATTCGTTTGATCGGGATGCTGCTGGCCTGAAACAATCGTATCAGTTGATGTTCGATGCCTACACCCGCATTTTTGAGCGCATGGGTTTGGTGTTCAGGGCTGTTACCGCCGACAACGGCGCGATTGGCGGTTCAGGTAGCCAAGAGTTTCATGTCATTGCCGATACCGGTGAAGATGCAATTGTCTATTGCCCCAATTCCGATTACGCTGCTAATTTAGAAGCAGCTGAGTCACTCGCATTGATATCAGCGCGCGCTGCGCCAACCGTCGCTATGCAAAAAGTGGCAACACCCGATCAAACCCGCTGTGATCAAGTGGCGCAGTATTTGTCCCTTCCACTCGAGCAAACCGTGAAGACCCTGGTTTTCGCAGTAGACCAAGAGAAGGGCCCTGCCAAACTCTTTATGCTTTTGCTCCGTGGAGACCATGAGTTAAATGAAATCAAGCTCAGCAAAATTCCGGGCCTAGCCGAATCCCGTTTTGCCAGCGAGGCAGAAATCGCCGCTGCATGCAATGCGAGTCCGGGCTCTTTAGGCCCAGTGGGCGTTGGCTCCGATGTCGTCGTCATTGCCGATCGTACGGTGGCCAATATGCGTGATTTTGTCTGCGGCGCTAATGCTACTGGATTTCATTTGACTGGTGTGAACTGGGAGCGTGACTTGCCTTTGCCGCAGGTTGCTGACATCCGTAATGCCGTGGCCGGTGATCCCTCGCCCGATGGCAAAGGTGTTGTCGAAATTTGCCGCGGTATTGAAGTGGGGCACGTCTTCCAATTAGGCACGCGCTACTCGGAAGCCATGCGTTGCACGTATTTGGATGAGAACGGTAAAGCCCAGCCGATGGTGATGGGCTGTTATGGCATTGGCGTAACGCGCTTACTCGGCGCAGCGATTGAACAGGGCCACGATGATCGCGGTATCGTCTGGCCGATTTCGATGGCGCCATTTGAGGTCGTCATTTGCCCGGTGGGCTACGACAAGTCCGAGTCTGTTAAGGCAGAAGCCGATGCTTTGCACGACGCACTCCTGGCTGCAGGCATTGACGTGGTGCTGGATAACCGGGGCGAGCGTCCGGGCGCGATGTTTGCCGATTGGGAATTAATTGGTGTGCCGTATCGCGTGGTGATTGGCGAGCGTGGACTTAAAGAGGGTCAGGTGGAGTTTCAGGGGCGCACTGAAAGTGTTGCGCAGAATATTCCGCTTGCCTCGATCAAGGATCACGTCATAGCTGCTGTTCAAGCAGCCAAGCAAGCGATCGCCTAATTCGTTGATGGTCAGTGCGTGGGCAGTACGGCTTATTTTTTAAATAAGCCGCCAAGTCCTTTAGCCGCCCCACGGGCTGCCATCGAGCCCATCATGCGGGCCATCTTGCCACCCTTAAATTGCTTCATCATGGTTTGCATTTGCTCAAACTGCGCGAGCATGCGATTGACTTCTTGAACTTGAACGCCAGCGCCTGCAGCAATGCGGCGTTTACGACTTGCTTTTAGTAGCTCAGGCTTGCTCCGCTCTTGCGCCGTCATGCTGTCGATGATGCCGCGCATGCGTTTGATTTGCAGATCCGCTTGACTCATATTGACCTTGCCCGCATTTTGCGTCATGTGGCTAGGTAATTTATCCAGCATATTGGCCATGCCACCCATTTGCTGCATCTGGGTAATTTGATCCCGAAAGTCGGCTAGATCAAAGCCACCTTTTTGCATCTTGACGGCTAGCTTCTCGGCTTTGGCAACATCGATGTTTTGATGAGCCTGTTCAACCAAAGCCAGAATATCGCCCATGCCCAAAATGCGATTGGCCATGCGCTCGGCATCAAATGGTTCCAGGCCATCCATCTTCTCGGCCACGCCGATGAACTTCAGCGGTACCCCAGTGACGTGGCGTACCGATAGGGCGGCACCACCGCGTGAATCACCATCGAGTTTGGTGAGCACTACACCGCTTAAGGGCAGCGCCTCATGGAATGCCTTGGCAGTGTTGACAGCATCTTGACCGAGCATCGCATCGACCACAAAGAGGGTCTCAATCGGTTTGACGGCGCTGTGCAATTGCGCAATCTCCTGCATCAGGGCTTCATCAATACCCAAGCGACCCGCGGTATCGACAATCAGTACATCAAAGTAATGGCGGCGCGCCCAGTCCAATGCATTGGTAGCAATTTCTACTGGCTTTTGATTGGTATTGCTGGGGAAGCACTCCACCCCAACCAATTTACTGACGGTTTCGAGCTGTTCGATCGCAGCAGGGCGATAGACGTCGCAGGAGACGGTTAAAACTTTTTTCTTTTTGGTTTCGCGCAGCCATTTGGCGAGCTTGCCGACCGAAGTGGTTTTACCTGCACCTTGTAAGCCAGCCATCAAAATCACCGCAGGGGGCTGGGTGGCGAGGTTGAGTTCACTGCTTTGACTGCCGTCTCCGGCCATCACACTGGTTAATTCCCGCTGCACTACCCCAACCAAGGCTTGCCCTGGACTGAGGCTGCCAACCACATCCTCACCAAGGGCTTTGAATTTAACCTGCTCGAGTAGGGACTTGACTACGGGGAGCGCTACGTCGGCTTCGAGTAAGGCCAAACGGATCTCGCGCAGCATGTCTGCGGTGTTGCGCTCGGTGAGCCTTGCTTCACCCCGCATGGTTTTAACAACACGAGAAAGACGGTCTGTGAGGTTCTCTAGCATTTATCGATTAGACTTTCCAAATGACAATTTTAGGTTACTCCAGCTTCGACTGGCTTCCCTCCGCACTTTATCTGCTTTTGCTCATCACATTGAGCGTGCGGCCGCGCAATCGGCCCGAGACCAAGTCCTTCATTTTTCTGGTGCAAGGCCTCATTTTCCTCATTCTATTGGTGCATGGCGCGGTCTTGCACGATTCCATTTTTACGCCCGCAGGCTTTGTCTTTGGGTTTGCGCAAAATCTCTCCTTAATCGCCTGGGTTGGACTGGCGTTTTATTGGTTTCAGAGCTGGATGCTGCCGATTTCCAGCATGCGTTTAATGGCCCTTGCCTTGGCAATGGTATGCGCAGCCCTGCCCGATATTTTTCCGGGCACGTTGCTGTCGGCCCGCACGGTCTCCGATGCCTGGTTCAAAGGGCATTTCATTGTGGCAACCAGCGCCGTTGGTTTATTAAGCCTCGCCGTGATGCATGCCATTTTGATGAGCATTCAGGACCGGGCTTTGCGCCGTCAATTTACCTATACTCAAGATAGCCGCATTGGCCACTGGCTAGAGTCCTTGCCACCCTTGATGGCAATGGAGAGCCTGCTCTTTAGCTTTATTTACGTCGGCTTTGCATTACTGAGCCTGACCGTTTTTTCTGGACTCTTTTTTTCGCAGGCGCTGTTTGGTCGACCACTGGTTTTTGATCACAAAACGATTTTTGCCTTGATCTCCTGGTTCTTATTTGCCGGACTGATTGTGGCGCGTTGGCGCGTGGGTTTGCGCGGCTTAGTGGCCATTCGCTGGGTCTTGGGCGCCTATGTTGCGCTCATTCTGGCTTATGTGGGCAGCCGCTTTGTGCTTGAAGTTATTTTGCAGCGAACCTAATTGTGCTGAAATGGATTTTGCTGCTGGTCGGCGTTGGCCTCATTTACTTTTGGTTTAAAAACAAAGGCCGCGCTGCCGAGGTAGAAAAAGCAAAAGCAAAAGCCCAAACTCCCCCGCCAGTCATCGCCGAGTCAGAAGAAATCAGGCCTTGCCGCCACTGCGGTGTGCATTTACCCAGCTCGGAAGGGGTAATGCAGGAAGACCGTTTTTACTGCTCTAGTGCGCACCGCGATGCGATGGATTCAAAGGGCTGGCTGGGATCGGCGCTATGGCGAGTCTCCCCTAATTTTGATGCGCGACCCAAGGAAGCTGCAACGGATCTGGTGGTGTTGCACCACATTAGTTTGCCGCCAGGCCAATTTAGAACCCAGAACAGCACTCAATACATCGTTGATTTTTTTCAGAATCAACTTGATCCACAGGCCCACCCCTACTTTGCGGACATTGCAGAGCGACGCGTCTCGAGCCATTTTTTGATCGCCCGCTCAGGACGCATTATTCAATTTGTATCGACGCAGAATCGGGCTTGGCATGCCGGCGAATCCGAGTTTGAGGGGCGCGCACGGTGCAATGATTTTTCGATTGGGATTGAACTTGAGGGCGACGGCGATACCGTTTTTGAAGAAGCGCAGTACCAGGCCTTGCAGCAGCTCATTACGCAGTTGCAATCCCAAAATCCACATTTCCGTTTTGCCGGCCACAGTGATATTGCGCCAGAACGAAAAACCGATCCTGGGATTCAGTTTGATTGGGCACGGTTTCAAAAAGACAACAGATTGCCTCTCGAAAAATTACCATTTGGGATCGCTTCGCGCTAGTTGCTTGAGGCTTATTTTTATGTATGTAAGCATTCGCTTACATTAGTACCCAACAAGTAAAACACCCTCTGAATTTGCACCAAAATTGACCCTCATATTGCCTATAAAAATAAGGGCAAATCCTAGGTATTTTTTGTCATAAAAAGCATACGCAATTCGAAATAATTACCTATACTTAGTGCCTTGGAGCAAAAAAAACACTAGATGTAGTGTTTTGTTGCCAAAAAACACAATTACAAAATAAGGTTAAATCCTTGTTTTAAAAAGATATTTTTTACACGAACTTAGGTAAACGCAAGGGCGCTATGACATACACCAACCAATCCGCAGCAGAGACACAATTAGGGCTTCCTTCCGGCGGCAACCCCACTGCGAATATGACCCAAAACCCATCTGCTGGATTTGTGGCTGGCGGCGTTGGTGGCACCCAAGCAACCCAGTTATCCGATTACAAAATTATTCGACGCAATGGCTCGGTAGTGGCATTTGAGCCCTCCAAAATTGCCATTGCAGTGACAAAAGCATTTTTAGCAGTCAATGGCGGACAAGGCGCTGCCTCAGCACGGGTGCGTGAGCAGGTTGAGCAATTAACCCATGCAGTTGTTCGCGCTTTACTGCGTAGTCGCCCTAATGGCGGCACCTTTCACATTGAAGATATTCAAGATCAGGTTGAGTTGGTGCTCATGCGCAGCGGCGAGCACAACGTCGCCCGTGCCTATGTTTTGTACCGCGAAAAGCGCAATCAAGAACGCGCAAGCCAGCAAGCAACAACACCAGAGGCGCAAACTGCAGCACAGCAGGCAGAGTCTGGCATTACCGTACTGGATAACGGTATAAGTAAGCCCCTCGATATGGCTGCATTGCGTACGGTGATTCAGGCGGCATGCGAAGGTTTAGGCAATGCAATTGATGCCACCCCAATCATTACTGAAACCATCAAGAATTTGTACGATGTCGTACCGATGGCCCAGTTGTATGACTCTTCCATCCTCGCCTCCCGTACCTTGATTGAAAAAGACCCCGCGTACAGCCAGGTAACCGCACGGATCCTGATGCACGTGATCCGCAAAGAGATTTTGGGTCACGAGGTATTGCAGGGCAATATGCAAGCGGAATACAGCACCTACTTTGCTAAATACATTAATGAGGGTATCGGCGCTGAGTTGCTGGATCCCCGCATGCGCGAATTTGATTTGGTACGCCTTGCTGCTGCCCTTAATGCGGATCGTGACTTGCAATTCAATTACCTCGGCCTGCAAACCTTGTATGACCGTTATTTCTTGCACATTGAAGACCGCCGCATTGAAATGCCACAGGCGTTCTTTATGCGCGTAGCCATGGGCCTTTCTCTGAATGAGCTTGACCGTGAAGCCCGTGCCATTGAGTTTTATGAAGTGCTCTCGACATTTGACTTTATGTCCAGCACGCCAACCCTCTTTAATTCCGCTACAACACGTCCACAGCTCTCGAGCTGCTACTTGACCACCGTGGCAGATGACCTCGATGGTATTTATGAGGCCTTGAAAGAGAATGCCTTGCTTTCCAAGTTCGCTGGCGGCCTTGGCAATGACTGGACCAATGTGCGCGCCCTCGGCAGCCACATCAAAGGTACCAATGGCAAATCACAGGGCGTAGTGCCATTCTTAAAAGTAGTGAACGATACTGCCGTTGCTGTAAACCAAGGCGGTAAGCGCAAGGGCGCAGTTTGCGCCTATTTGGAAACATGGCACTTGGATATCGAAGAATTCTTGGAGCTGCGCAAGAACACGGGCGACGATCGCCGTCGTACGCATGACATGAATACCTCCAACTGGATTCCAGATTTGTTCATGAAGCGCGTAATGGAAAACGGTAACTGGACCTTGTTCTCGCCATCCAATACCCCCGATTTGCACGACAAATTCGGCAAGGCATTTGAAGAGGCCTATGTTGCCTATGAAAAGCAAGCTGAAAGCGGCGTCTTGAAGCCATCCCGCACTATCCCTGCACAGCAGTTATGGCGCAAGATGCTGGGCATGCTGTTTGAAACCGGCCACCCTTGGATCACCTTTAAAGATCCTTGCAACATCCGTAGCCCACAACAGCACGTTGGCGTAGTCCACTCTTCCAATTTGTGCACTGAGATCACCCTCAACACCAATGACGATGAAATCGCGGTTTGTAACTTGGGTTCGGTGAACTTGACTGCCCACATGACAACCGATGCAAACGGCCGTTTGGTGCTCGATCACGACAAATTACAAAAGACTATTCGCACCGCAATGCGCATGCTCGATAATGTGATTGACATCAATTACTATGCGGTTGCTAAGGCACGGAATTCAAACTTGAAGCACCGTCCAGTCGGTCTTGGCATCATGGGCTTCCAGGATTGCTTGCATATGCAGCGTATTCCCTATGCAAGTGATGAGGCGGTCCAGTTTGCCGATGCATCGATGGAGGCAGTCTGCTATTACGCCTACCAGGCATCGAATGCCCTCGCAGAAGAGCGTGGCACCTACAGCAGCTACAAAGGCTCGCTATGGGATCGCGGCATTCTCCCGCAAGACTCGGTGCGTTTGCTGGCGGAAGAGCGCGGCGGCTATCTAGAAGTCGATATGTCTTCGAAATTAGATTGGGACAGTCTGCGCGCGCGGATTAAGCAGTCTGGTATGCGCAATTCCAACTGCGTTGCCATCGCACCGACAGCGACGATTTCTAACATTATTGGCGTATCGGCCTGTATCGAGCCAACTTTCCAGAACCTATTTGTGAAATCCAATTTATCGGGTGAGTTCACGGTAGTGAATGAGTATTTGGTGCGCGACCTTAAAGACCGCGGCCTCTGGGATGAAGTGATGATTGCCGATTTGAAGTACTTTGACGGTACCTTGTCGAAGATTGATCGCGTACCGCAGGATTTACGGGATATTTACGCGACCGCCTTTGAAGTAGAGCCAACTTGGCTAGTGGAAGCCGCTTCGCGCCGCCAAAAATGGATCGATCAAGCCCAGTCCTTGAATATTTACATGGCTGGCGCTTCCGGCAAGAAGCTGGATGACACCTATAAGTTGGCTTGGTTGCGTGGATTAAAAACCACGTATTACCTGCGCACGATGGCAGCAACCCACGTGGAGAAGTCCACCGTGGCAAGTGGTCAGCTCAACTCGGTTTCGAGCGGCGGTGGCGTGAACGGTACCGATGCAGCGGCAGCGGCAGTGGCAGCAGATGGCCCTGTTTGCACGATGCGCCCAGGTGATGCTGGATTTGATGAATGCGAAGCGTGCCAGTAAGCCATTTGCTTACGGGTAGTGAAACGATGGAATTTTGGAGAATACTATGTTGAATTGGGAAGAAGAAGTGGCGCCAGCACTGGCTAAAGTCGGTTTAGCGCCGCAGCCAGCAGTACAGCCGCAGAAAGCACCGCAGCCAGATCAGGTTGCAATTGCGCCCCAAACGGCCGCGCCTGCGCCAGCACAGGCCGCTAATTTATCGGGTGGCGCAGCCATGCGTGTCAATGCCGCTGATAAGCGCGTGATTAATGCGAAGACGGACGTAAATCAGTTGGTTCCATTTAAATATAAGTGGGCCTGGGAGAAGTATTTGGCGGGTTGTGCAAACCACTGGATGCCACAAGAGATCAATATGAACCGCGATATCGCGCTTTGGAAAGATCCCAATGGCTTAACGGAAGACGAGCGTCGCATCATTAAGCGTAATTTGGGTTTCTTCACAACGGCAGATTCGTTGGCCGCAAACAATATTGTTTTGGGCACATATCGGCACATTACTGCTCCAGAATGCCGCCAATACCTATTGCGTCAGGCTTTCGAGGAGGCAATTCATACCCACGCCTATCAATATATTGTGGAATCGTTAGGTTTAGACCAGTCTGAAATCTTTAATGCCTACAACGAGATTGAGTCAATTCGCGCTAAAGACCAGTTCTTAATTCCGTACATTGATGTGCTTACCGACCCCAACTTTAAGACCGGCACACTAGAAAACGATCAAAAATTACTCCGTTCCTTGATTGTTTTTGCCTGCGTAATGGAAGGTTTATTCTTTTATGTTGGTTTTACGCAAATCCTTGCAATGGGTCGCCAGAACAAAATGACGGGTGCTGCTGAGCAGTACCAATACATCTTGCGTGACGAGTCAATGCACTGCAATTTTGGTATCGATTTGATTAATCAAATCAAGCTGGAGAACCCGCAGTTATGGACTTCCGCGTTCAAAGAAGAGATCCGCGGCATCTTCGAACAAGCAGTCGAATTGGAGTACCGTTATGCCGAAGATACGATGCCTCGAGGGGTACTTGGATTGAACGCGCCGATGTTCAAAGGCTACCTCCGATACATCTGTAATCGTCGGTGTATGCAAATAGGACTTGACGCGATGTTCCCAAATGAAGAGAATCCATTTCCATGGATGTCAGAAATGATCGATCTGAAGAAAGAACGAAACTTTTTTGAGACACGCGTTATTGAGTATCAAACGGGTGGTGCGCTGAACTGGGAGTAATGTTTTACCTAATAAGCGCCTCACTGGTTAACAGGAGAGTAAACGGTTGGATAGTTTTAGTAATCTAAAGCAGACACAGTTTAAAAAACACCTCAAACGAGGCGTTTGCTCTTTATTCTCCTTTTTTTCCAGCATTTTTAAGAAGCCGTCACCCCTTGGGGTCGCGGCTTTTTTTCCAGGATTCATTAGCGTGCAGCAATTAGCATCAAGCCGCGCGCCGATGAATGGCTCGCTCGCTCAGTCCGCCAGGCCTTATGGCACGGTAGATCTGAATGGTCGGGTCTTCTTAATCGGTAGTTCGTACTAATCCTCACGTGAAGGAGTATCACTATGGCAATCGCCAAAAAGAAACCAGCTGCAAAGAAACCTGCTGCAAAGAAAAAAGTAGCTGCTAAGAAGCCTGCTGCAAAGAAAGTAGCAAAGAAGAAGCCTGCTGCTAAAAAAGCTGCAAAGCGTAAGCCTGCTGCTAAGAAAAAAGCTGCTGCTAAAAAGCCTGCTGCTAAAAAAGCTGCAAAGCGCAAGCCAGCTGCAAAAAAAAAGTAAGTAAGCCTGCTGCCAAGAAGAAAGCGGGCTCTGCAGT
>CAZUMD010000043.1:6937-11660 GCA_964621735.1 uncultured Polynucleobacter sp. | reverse complement strand
TCTCGCCCATGCGCTCTAGATTGGCCACCGCTGTAAATCCTAGGCGGTATAAATCGGCTGGGGTACGAACGAGATTGTTGTCTACGAGCTGATCGACAATCTTTTCTCCAAGGCCCTCAATATCCATGGCGCGGCGATGCGCAAAATGCACTAAAGCCTGCTTACGCTGCGCACCGCAAAACAAGCCGCCACTGCAGCGGGCAATAGCCTCATCTGCTACGCGCTCAATGTGCGAGTCGCATACTGGGCAGCGGCTTGGCATCTCAAATGCCTTGGTGTCATTCGGTCGACGCTCGAGCACCACTGATACCACTTCGGGTATCACATCGCCCGCACGCCGCACTACTACGGTATCGCCAATACGCACATCTTTACGCTTCACTTCATCTTCGTTGTGTAGCGTGGCATTGGTCACGGTGACGCCGCCGACCTCCACTGGAGAAAGTCTTGCCACTGGGGTAATGGCGCCAGTACGTCCCACTTGGACATCGATTCCTAAGACTGTCGTGAGCGCTTCTTGGGCAGGGTACTTGTGAGCCAAGGCAAAGCGGGGGGCTCTGGAAACAAAGCCAAGCTCGGCTTGCTCTGCAAAGGAATTCACTTTATAGACAACGCCATCGATGTCATAAGGCAAACGATCGCGCTTGCTGCCGATCTCCTGATAGAAATTCAGGATATCGTCCACCGATGACAAAATTTTGCGTTCTGCACAAACGGGTAAACCCAGGCTGAGGTATTGATCGAGTAATGCGCTATGGGATTTTGGTAGCCAACTTTGTGGCTCACACGCTCCTACGCCATAGGCAAAAAAGGATAAGGGCCGTTTTGCGGTAATTTTCGAATCCAGCTGGCGCAGACTGCCTGCAGCGGCATTGCGTGGATTGGCAAATTCTTTTTCACCTAAACGGGCTGCTTCTTGATTCATCTTGGCAAAATCAGCGAGGTGCATAAAGACTTCGCCACGGACCTCAAGTACGGCTGGAATAGCATTGCCTTGAAGGCGAAGAGGTATTGCTCGAATGGTTTTAATGTTGGCCGTAACGTCTTCACCGCTACTACCATCGCCACGGGTAGCCGCTTGCACCAATACACCATTTTCATAACGCAGGGATATGGCTAAGCCATCAAACTTCAACTCACCGGCATAAACCACGTGGGCCTGTTGCAAGCCTTCACGGCAGCGGCGATCAAAATTCATTACCTCTGCATCATCAAAGGCGTTATTGAGAGAGAGCATGGGGACGGCGTGCTTCACGCTCATGAATTCTTTTAATGCGGCGCCACCAACCCGTTGCGAGAGTGAGTCTGGTGTCACCCAATCGGGATGAGCCTGCTCCAGCGCAATTAACTCGCGATACAGGCGATCGTATTCACTATCGGGTAATAAGGGGGTATCCAGCACATAGTAGGCATGATCCAAACGCGCCAGCTCGGACTGGAGCCAAGCATATCGCTCCGCTGACTGCATCGGATCCGAATGCGGCATGCCCTATCCTTAATTGAATAAGCGCGCAGCAGTCGCTGAGCCAGCTGCGATGCCGCTTTGCTCGAGGCGGCTGTAAAGGCCATCCAAGTGTTGGCGAATCGCGATCACGGCATTCTCGGTCAGGTTGACGCCATTGTCGTCAACAATGCGGCCCTGCATCGACTCAGCCACAGCGACACCTTCTGCCAGCATGCGCTCAAATCCCATGTGCTCCTGCGCCACCAAAGGAACCTCCAATAACAATGAGATTCCAGTAATGGGTTGATCGGGGTCCAATCCATTACTCACAAACAAAACGTGATTGTTTGAATAAAACACATAAGACCGATTATTGCTGGATAGAACAAAATGACGTTCAAGCATCAGCGTATCCAGTTCAGCGCGTGTTTTTGCTTTGCCATCAAAGGCCACATTAATGCTGAGCTGAATATCGCTTTCTGCCGCAATGGCATCAAGCTCCTTAGCGCTCTCGATCATGGTGCTGACACTGGGCATGTCAATTTGCGCGCCCAATACTTCGGCTAAGGTCTGGCTGCGGGAGCAGAAATCCGAGAGCTCCAGCACACCGATCGGACCCTTGCGGCTGGCCAGCTGGATTGCGAGTTGCAGTTCCGCGTAATTGGCATCCATCTCAATAGGCTCCCAGTCGCCCTCGTGATCATCCGCCCGCAAGCCCTCGTATATCCAATGCGCACCGAAACGAGGCCAGTCTGCTATCTCACTGATAATTTCACTTCCCTTGATGGGATTCTCAAAACGTAAGGTAATCACACAATCAATGCGTGGATCGATTGCAAAGCGAAGTGTTTCGGCAGGAGCCGCATTCATGGGCTCAGAAAATCCAGGCTCTAGACGATCACCGGTATGCTTTTGCCCAGCCGCATCGGCGAATCCGGGCTCAACTGGTCTGTGCACTTGGCGCTTCGCGCGTGCGCTGCGCAAATTAAGGATTGCCACCAAGACCAAAAGCAAAATGCCAATGAGGCCTAGGGCGAATTGCAATTCTGACAAACCCAGCTTGGCTGCGATTTGCTCTAATCCCATTTAGGCGGCCTCGACCATGGATACCGCAGATGCAATATCCACTGCCACAATGCGCGATACACCCTGCTCCTGCATGGTGACACCAATTAATTGATGGGCAATTTCCATAGTGATCTTATTGTGCGAGATAAAGACAAACTGCGTCTTAGCAGACATCCTAGCAACCATCTCGGAGTAGCGCAATGTGTTGGCATCATCGAGCGGCGCATCGACCTCATCCAGCAAGCAAAATGGTGCTGGGTTCAGTAAGAACAAGGAGAACACGAGGGCAATAGCAGTTAAGGCCTTTTCCCCACCCGAAAGTAAGTAAATCGAGCTATTTTTCTTACCCGGTGGTTGTGCCATCACTTGTACGCCTGAATCCAAGATTTCTTCGCCGGTCATCACCAGCTCGGCGTGGCCGCCGCCAAACAACTCGGGGAAGAGGCGCCCAAAATGGCCATTCACTTGATCGAAGGTGCCCTGCAATAAATCACGCGTCTCTGCATCGATCTTCGCAATCGCATCGGTCAAGGTTTGCATCGCCTCATTCAAGTCAGCTGATTGCGCATCCAGGAATGATTTACGCTCGCGCGAACTGGCTAACTCATCCAGCGCAGCCATGTTGACTGGACCGAGCGACTGAATTTCGCTATTTAAGCGATTAACCTCGCTTTGCAAATGCCCTACTTTAAGATCGCTACTAAAACGGGTTTCGAGACTAATGAGATCGGCTTCTGCATCCGTAAGCAAGGTTGCAAACTGCTCAAAGTTAAGGCGAGCAGCTTGCTCACGCAGTTGCAGGTCCATGACTTTGTCACGCATCGGCTGCAAGCCACGCTCAATTAAGAGCCGTCCTTCATCCGCCTCGCGCAATTGGTGCAGCATCGCGTCTTGTTCAGTACGTGCATTTGCTAAGGCTGCTTCGCGCTCGGCGCGAACCACCAGCAGTCCTTGCAACTTCTCTTGGGCTGCTTCATCACTAAGTCCAGCAAGCTCTTGCTCGCATGCAGCGTACTTATCCTGAATCTCGATGATTTGATCGCGCGCGGTACTTTGATCGCGCTGCAGATCCGCAATGCGCTGCTGCAATGAACGGGTAGCGAAGGCGGCTTCCTGCGCTGCCATCTCCGCAGTGCGTAAGTTTGTACGTAAAGTCTCGCGCTCGTCACTGGTAAGGGCTAAATTCGATTGCGCATTCTCTAATTCGAGATGCAGCCGTTCTTTGTCAGCCTGTGCTTGACCCAAATCTGCCTGCGATTGCGCGCTATTACTATTGAACTGCTGCTGCTGCCCGCTAATTTCAGCCAATTCCGACTGAATTTGTGCGGCGCGCTGGCTGTATTGCTCTTCGGCTTGTGTGAGCTGCATCTGCTCGACTTCAAATCCATGCGCCTCTTGAACAGCATGCTCGGCATTGATGCGCGACTGCTCTGCAGCTTGGTGAGCAGCTTGGTAGTTAGCAGCGCATTGATCGAGCTCGCCTTGCAACTCACTCTGAATTAAACGCTGCGCCTTAAGCTGCTTCTCCAGGCTCTCCATTTCTTGGGCGCGTGCCAGCATACCCGACTGCTCTGAGTCGGCAGCATAGAGCTGCACACCTACCCGGCTAATTAAATGGCCTTCTTGAGTTACTAAGGTTGCGCCTGCAGGCAACTTGTCCCGGCGGCGCAATGCATCTTCTAAATTATTGGCAATAAAGACGGTACCGAGCCACTCTTGCAATACTTGCATCACGCGCGGCGCGCCCGCACTCTGAATCCGCGACAGTAATAAGGTGAATTCCGCAGGCGCATTGATCTGCGATGCAGGCAATTCGTCGGCCAATAAGATAGCCAGACGACTAGGCGGCGCATCCTTTGCTAAAGCAACTGCCTCTTCTGCGTTTTTGCCTGTGACCGCAGCAAGCCGCTCACGCAAAACCGATTCAAGGGCGGTTTCCCAACCACTCTCGACCTTGAGGTCTTGCCATAAGCGCTTGCTTTCTTTTAGGCCTTTACTTTCAAGCCATGGTCCAATTTTTCCTTGTGCCTGCACGCTGGCTTGTAGCGCGGCTAAGGCAGTTAATTTGGCTTCGGTTTGAGCCAGATCCTGATTGGCTGACTGTATTTGCTGCTGCGCCCGGTTGCGCGCCTCATCGGCTGCTGGCACGCGTTGTTGCATCTCTAAAGCGCGGGATTTCGTTTCTTCTACCTTACGCTGCGCCATTACTTG
>CAZUMD010000043.1:0-6837 GCA_964621735.1 uncultured Polynucleobacter sp. | reverse complement strand
TGGGTTTGTAAATTGCGTTCTTGTTCTGCGGCGAGGCTTAACTCCTGCTCGGCAGAACGCTGTGCTTGGGCTGCGTCGGTTTCTTGAACGGTCCATCGTTGCAATTGCGACTGCAGGTCCTGGGTTTGCTGTTGCAGACGCAAACGCGCCTCCTGCACATACCGAATCTCCGCTTCAACCTGAGTGACATCGGCATTCGTTTGATAGAGCTCCCCTTGCGCTTCGGATACTTTATCTTGCAAGGCGTACTGCTGTGTACGCATTGCCTCAAGCTCAGCTTCGGCATGGCGTAATTTGGCGGTCTGCTCTTCGAGCTGGACTTGTGTGTCGCGGATGCCGTTGGCATGGCGCTCTTGTTCTTTACCCGCTTCCGTTTGGCGCACGAACCACAGCAATTGCTGCTGTGATTTCATTTCCACTTGCAATAGGTTGTGCCGCTCTGCTACCGTAGCCTGGCTCTCTAGGCGCTCGAGTTGCTTTTCCAGCTCGCGCAAGATGTCTTGTACGCGTACTAAATTCTCTTGTGTATCTTCAAGGCGTGATGCGGTCTCTTTGCGGCGCTCTTTGTATTTTGAAACGCCAGCAGCCTCCTCCAAAAACACCCGCAGCTCTTCTGGTTTGGATTCCAAAATGCGATTAATCGTACCTTGGCCAATAATCGCGTAACCACGTGGACCCATGCCGGTACCCAGGAAAATATCCTGGACGTCCTTACGACGCACCACTTGGTTATTGACGTAATAGCTGGAATTGCCATCGCGGGTGAGTACCCGTTTCACCGCCAGCTCGGCAAACGCGCTCCATTGTCCGTGTGCGCGGCCATCGGCGTTATCAAACAGCAATTCAACGCTGGCACGGCCGGATGGTTTACGTAATCCAGAGCCATTAAAAATCACATCCTGCATCGATTCGCCGCGCAATTCGCTGGCCCGCGATTCGCCCAAAACCCAGCGAACGGCATCGATAATATTGGACTTTCCGCATCCATTGGGGCCCACTACACCAATCAATTGGCCTGGTAGCTCAAAATGGGTTGGATCGACGAATGACTTAAAGCCAGAAAGTTTGATTGATTTGAGTTGCACAGGGCGCTTTGCGGGGTAAAAAAGTCTGACTGGTTCAAGAAAAAAGGGGTAAATTCCGTGATTAAGATGATAGCAAGTTAACAAAGCCTCACACCGGAATTTTCTCCACCGATATAATGAAGTTTCGCCATTTAGGGCCAAAACCCCTTAACAATCTGATAGTTATCTAAAAAGCATGAGCCAATCACCACAAAGCGTTATCGAACAAGCCTGGGACAACCGAGCCAACCTGTCTGCAGGGGACATTTCCAGCGAAATCCGCAATGCCGTCAGTGCCGTCATTGACGGCCTCAATCGAGGACGTATTCGCGTTGCTGAGCGCCGTTCCGTTGGGCAATGGGAAGTCAACCAGTGGGTTAAAAAGGCAGTCTTGTTGTCCTTCCGCCTGGAAGACAATAAAGTCATGCCAGCCGGTGGCTTTACCCAGTTTTACGACAAAGTACCCAGTAAGTTTGAGAACTGGACTGAGGCCGATTTCATCGAGGGCGGCTTTCGGGTCGTACCCCCAGCCATCGCGCGCCGCGGTTCCTTTATCGGCAAGAATGCCGTTTTGATGCCCTCGTACGTCAACATCGGCGCATACGTCGGTGAGGGCACTATGGTCGACACCTGGGCAACCGTTGGTTCCTGCGCTCAAATTGGTAAGAATGTGCACTTATCCGGCGGCGTTGGTATTGGCGGTGTTTTAGAGCCAATTCAGGCCGGCCCCGTCATCATTGAAGACAACTGCTTCATTGGCGCACGCTCCGAGGTAGTCGAGGGCGTTGTGATTGAAGAAAACAGCGTCTTGTCGATGGGCGTCTTTATTGGCCAAAGCACCAAAATTTACGATCGCGAAACCGGTCAAATTCATTATGGTCGCGTGCCTGCCGGTTCAGTGGTAGTGCCTGGGTCACTGCCCTCCGCAGATGGAAAATACAGCCTCTACGCCGCCATCATCGTCAAGAAAGTAGACGCTCAAACCCGAGCAAAGACTGCCATTAACGAGCTCTTGCGCGATTAATATGAGCGCAGCGATTGAATTAACCAAAGCCCTGATTGCCTGCCGTTCGGTAACACCAGCCGATGGCGGCTGTCAGGATTTAATCGCTGAGCGTTTAAAAGAATTGGGCTTTCATACGGAGAGCGTGGTAGGTGGTCCCAGTGACTTTCAGGTGACCAATCTGTGGGCCATCAAAAAAGGCACGCAGGGTGATGCTGGCAAAGTATTGATGTTTGCCGGTCATACCGATGTGGTCCCTACTGGCCCTTTGGAAAAGTGGGAAAGCGATCCGTTTACCCCCACGATCCGCGGTGATTATTTGTATGGGCGCGGCGCGGCCGATATGAAAACCTCCCTTGCCGGTTTTGTAGTGGCCACCGAAGAGTTCATCATCGCCAATCCAGAGCACGCCGGCACGATTGCTTTTTTAATCACCAGCGATGAAGAAGGTCCAGCCAACGATGGCACCGTAGTAATGTGCGAACGACTTAAAAAGCAGGGTCAGCGACTGGACTACTGTGTGATTGGCGAACCTACCTCGGTTAATCAATTGGGCGACATGATTAAGAATGGCAGGCGTGGCTCCCTGTCTGGCAAATTGCACATCAAGGGTATTCAAGCGCACATAGCCTACCCTCACCTCGGTGAGAACCCCATTCATTTAGCTGCCCCTGCCATTCAGGCGCTGGTGAGTACCGAATGGGATCAAGGCAATCGCTACTTTCAGCCGACGAGTTTTCAGATTTCCAATATTCATGCGGGCACTGGCGCCAATAACGTCATTCCGGGCGAGCTCACCATCGACTTTAACTTCCGCTTTTCAACCGAGAGTACCCCCGAACAATTGCGTCAGCGGGTCGAGGCCATTCTGACTGAAGTGGGCCTGACGTTTTCGATTGATTGGGTTTTGGGTGGTAGCCCCTTCATCACCGGAGATGAGGCATTGGCGAGCGCGCTACGCAAAGCGATTCAAGATGAAACCGGTGTTGTTACCGAACTCTCTACTACTGGCGGCACGAGCGATGGCCGTTTTATTGCCAAAATCTGTTCTCAGGTGGTGGAGTTTGGACCCATTAATGCGACGAGCCATAAAGTGAATGAGTCCGTTTGCGCCGAAGACATTGTGCCGCTCAAGAACATTTACAAGCGCGTGCTTGAGCAGTTGATCGCCTAAAGTCATGGATCCAGAGCCTCCGTCGCAAGGCAATACCATCGCCACCGTAGAACAATCGATTGATCGGCTTGCTGATCACCTGGATCAAGCCAAACTGAGCTACGGGCACGGTGCAATTGATGCCCGGAGTGAGGCATTGTGGATTATTAGTAAACAACTTCAGATCAGTCCAAGCGATACTTTAGATCAACTGCAGGCACCACTCGATCAACCTCTTTATGACGCTGCGCTTGCAATTGCCAATGAGCGCATCCAAACGCGCAAACCATTAGCCTATATTTTAGAAGAGGCCTGGCTGATGGGTGTGCCCTTCTATTGCAATGAACAGAGCATTGTTCCCCGCTCGTGGATTGCGGAGCTGATTACCGAAGGAGCGCTTGAGGCTTGGCTACCTGCCGATGGCCGTGCCCTGGATTTATGTACCGGCAATGGCTCGCTTGCAGTCTTACTGGCCCTGTCATGTCCGGACATTCATGTGAGTGCTTGCGATATCAGTTCGCCTGCCTTGGCGGTGGCGGCACGTAACTTGGATCGCCATGGCTTAAGCAATCAAATTGAATTGTTTCATGGTGATCTTTGGAGTCCTTTGCCAGATCCCACTGACGGTAATCGCTTTGATTTAATTATCTGCAACCCGCCCTACGTCAATGCAGCCAGTATGCGCACCCTCCCCGCTGAGTACCACGCTGAACCAGTCATTGCTTTGGCTGGCGGCGAAGATGGCATGGACTTGATTCGCAAGATTATTGCGAATGCACCCGACTACCTGAGCGAGCGTGGTGCGCTCGTACTAGAGATTGGCAATGAAGTGGAGCACTTTCACAAAGCCTTCCCGCAGATTCCAGTGATTTGGATGGACGTCTCTGCAGGGAACGAGCAAGTTCTATTAATCCAAGCAGAAGACTTGCGCTAAAGGGCGTTAACTGAGTTCGTTGGCTGCAGAGATGGCCTCATCGATGCGCTCTACTGGAATCACCCGCAAACCGGGGATTTTGCTCTTGGGTAGATTGGCTTTCGGAATGATGGCAATCGTAAAGCCGAGTTTAGCGGCTTCTTTTAAGCGCTCTTGCCCGCGCGGGCAAGGACGGATTTCTCCAGCCAAACCCACCTCACCAAAGACAATCAACTCTTTCGGCAAGGCGCGATTTCGAATCGACGATTGAATTGCCAGAAGAACTGCTAAGTCAGCCGCTGGCTCAGAGATCTTCACGCCACCAACGGCATTGAGAAATACATCCTGATCAAAGCAGGCAATGCCCGCATGGCGATGCAATACCGCCAATAGCATGGCTAAGCGATGCTGCTCGAGGCCAACTGCCAAGCGCCTTGGATTGGGAATATGCGCCGTATCCACTAAAGCCTGAATTTCAACCAATAAAGGGCGGCTGCCTTCTTGTGTAACGAGTACGCAAGCACCCGGCACCATCTCCGCATGCTGCGATAAAAAGATGGCCGATGGATTGGAGACGCCCTTTAGACCTTTTTCGGTCATGGCAAATACACCAAGCTCATTGACTGCGCCAAAGCGATTTTTAATCGAGCGCACTAAACGAAAGGAGGAGTGGGTATCGCCCTCAAAATACAGTACGGTATCAACAATGTGCTCGAGCACCCGCGGACCAGCAAGATGACCGTCTTTGGTCACATGCCCCACCATCAGCATGCAAATACCAGTCGATTTAGCGTAACGGGTGAGCTGCGCAGCACACTCGCGCACTTGAGCAACTGAGCCTGGTGCGGAGGTTAAGGCATCGGAGTAGACCGTCTGAATCGAATCCACTACGACTACTTGGGGGCGGGCAGCATCAATCGTAGTTAATAATTTTTCAAGCTGGATCTCAGCAAGAACTTCGAGCTGCGGCGCAGCCAAGGCAATGCGCTTGGCTCGCAGCGCGATCTGCGCAGCCGATTCTTCGCCGCTGCTGTATAAAACGGAAACGCCAGCAGCACTCATTTCTGCTAAAGCTTGCAACAATAGTGTCGATTTACCAATGCCTGGATCGCCGCCAATGAGCACAACGCCACCCGGCACTAAACCACCACCAAGAACGCGATCAAACTCGTCTACGCCGGTTGGCAGCCGCGGCATGTCTTCTGCCTTGATGGCAGATAACTTTTGACGGGGCACGGCCTGCGCTAAACCCTGAAAGCGGGCATTGCTCGAGGTCGATTCCGAAAGACTTTCCTCTAGCGTGTTCCAAGCTTGGCATGCGGGGCACTGCCCCTGCCAACGCGGCGTATTACCGCCGCAGGCATTACAAACATAAATGGTTTTTGCTTTGGCCAAAATAGTGCTCTTTACTGTAACTGGGTACCTGCTTTATTTTCTTGTGCGCGACGCGGTGCATCTTTACGTCGCTCCTCTAAGTCTGCCGCGCGCTTAGCAGCGTCTTGCTGTTTTTCTTCAAAAGCGCGGACATTTTCAGCGCGCTCTGTTGCTTTCTTTGGATCTGCTTTCTCTGCTGCACGCTTGGCATCACGCTCGTCTTTGAGCAGCTTGCGTAGCTCCCGCTGTGCGGTATTGAGCTCTACCTCTTGCGCCCGAATCGGATCAATCTCTTTGCGGTATTGGGCGCGCGATTGGCTGAGGCAGCGATTCACTAAATACTTTTGGTAACACTCGGAAGATGCTTTTTTCCAGCGGTAATCTGCCCATTCACGCTGTAGGGTCAGCTCGGCCTCGATTAAATCTAGCTTAGCGAGTTCAGCCTCTTGCGCGGGCGTTGCTTGTGCAGCACCTACCCCAAGTGCAAGGCCAATTAGCATCGCAGCAAAAAGACAAGCGCGCAGAAAAAAGGAGTGAATCAAATTTCGACCTTTGCGCCCAGCTCAACCAAACGATTGGTTGGAATCTTGAAAAAATCCGATGGCTTTGCCGCGTTTTGCATCATCCAAGAAAATAAGCTTTCCTGCCACAGCGCCATTCCGGGGGATGCTGATGGAATGATAGTGTCTTTCGAGATAAAGAAAGAAGTGTCCATCAAATCAAATGTCAGATTTTCTTGTTTCTCCAGCAGGGTTAGGATCGAATTAATATCGGGCGTTTCTTTAAAGCCATAGACCGCGCGTACCAAGTACACCTGACCGCCCAAGTCGCGCATGGTGATGCGCTCGCTGTCATTCACATAGGGCACATCCCACGTACTTAGCTTTAAAAAGAAAATCCGCTCGTGCATCACGCGGTTGTGCTTCAGATTGTGCAACATAGCTACTGGAACATAATCAATATGCGCAGTTAAGAAGATCGCAGTACCTTCCACACGATGTGGCGGATGCGCCAGTAGGCTGCTTACAAAAGCCTCCATCGGAATGGAGTTACTCACCAATTTATCGCGGAGTAATTTGCGGCCTTTGTACCAGGTAATTAGGCAGGTAAAGCAAATTAGTCCTAGCAGCAATGGGTACCAACCGCCATCCTTAATTTTGATCAGTGTTGCGGTCCAAAAAGCCAAGTCGAACGCAAAGAAAAAGACAATCAGTAAGGCAATCAAAATAGGATTAATGCGCCATTCACGACGCATTACAACCGACAATAAGATCGTCGTAATCAGCATCGTTGATGTAACGGAAAGACCGTAGGCTGCGGCCAAGTTCAC
>CAZUMD010000042.1:0-11862 GCA_964621735.1 uncultured Polynucleobacter sp. | reverse complement strand
CTTTGAGTAAAGGACAACGCATGACTGACGCAAGGCCATTTCGTATTTTAGGCATTCAGCAAATTGCCATTGGTGGCGAAGATAAAGAGCGTTTGCGTTCCTTGTGGGTCGATTTGCTTGGCTTTACCTTCAAAGATACCTATGTATCCGAACGGGAAAACGTCAACGAAGACATCTGCGCGATTGGTCAAGGTGCGCATGAGGTTGAGATTGATTTGATGCAGCCCGTGGATATGGCCAAAAAGCCCGCAGTTCACCAGACTCCGCTGAATCACATTGGTCTATGGGTCGATGATTTACAGATAGCCCATGACTGGCTCAGCAGTAAAGGCCTGCGCTTTGCTCCTGGCGGAATTCGTAAAGGGGCTGCCGGTCACGATATTATTTTTATCCACCCCAAAGGCAATGATGAATTTCCATTCGGGGGTGAGGGCGTTTTGATTGAGCTGGTCCAGGCGCCGCCGGACATCATTCAAGCACTGTCGTCTTAAGGCCCTATTCTTGAAACGCATTCTGGCGATCGACACTTCATCGGCTTGGTGTTCAGTTGCGCTCTCGCTTGATCCTTCGGCCAAAGGCATGGTGCAGCGTCATGAATTACTAGGACCCGGAGCCAGCCAGCATCTCTTGCCATGGATTACTGAATTACTACAGCAAGAAGGAACGACGTTGCGTGACTTGGATGCGATTGCCGTAGGCATCGGTCCAGGCGCCTTTACGGGAGTGCGCTTGGCGGTTGCGGTAGTGCAAGGCTTGGCCCTTGCTACCCATCTACCAGTAGCGCCAGTTGCGAGTCTGGATGCCATCGCAGCCAGTGCAATCGACCACCCATTGATACAGGCGATGGATGACGGTAAACACCAATTCACAGTCGCGATTGATGCCCGCATGGGTGAGGTGTATTGGGCTAATTACAGCGTTATGAAGGCTGCGCAAACAGATAGTGACAATACGGTATTGCCAGAGCGTATCGGTGATATTCAACTGAGTAAGCCAGAGGACATTCAAATGAGCTTGAGCGAATGCGTGTTTGGCAGCGCCGTTACGCAATACCCCAACTTTTTTGAGCAGCATATGCCATCCAGTCAATTGGATGGAGCTTTCGGGGTCAGTGCGAGCGGCGTATTGCGCTGTGCAAAGGCGATGTTGGCTAAAGGGCAGCTCATTGCCGTGGATCAATTGGAGCCCTTATATGTCCGCAATAAAGTAGCGCTGACGAGCGCTGAACGTGGTGCAAAATAGCAGCTTCTATTTCGGATTGCAGCACCCTTTTTTTAATTAATGCCTTAAATGACAAGCACCCAGGATACCCAATTAACTTTCATGCCGATGCAGCCATCGGATATGCGAGCGGTCATGTCTTTGGAAGCAATGTCGCATAGCCATCCCTGGACACAAGGTAATTTTTTGGATTCACTGACTGCGGGGCATTGGGCCTATTGCATTCGGCCGGAAATGGCGGCTAATGCAGAGCTAGCACCGCATTTGCCTGGATTATGGGGATACTGTATTTTGTATCCGGCCGTTGACGAATTGCATTTACTCAATATCACCATTGATCCCGCATTGCGACGCAATGGCATTGGTAGTCGCGTGATGCAAGCCATTGAGGGCATAGCAATTCGGCAGAAAATGAGTCGCATTATTCTTGAAGTGCGCCCCTCCAATATTCCCGCAGTGAAATTGTATGAGCACATGGGCTACAACATCATTGGTGTGCGGAGAGCGTATTACCCAGCTGATGCAGTGACTGGTGAGCGCGAAGATGCCGGTGTCATGGCAAAATCGATTACCCTTGAGGCACCATGAATCCCACTCAACCCAATAACGCGAACATGCGCTCCTCTTTTCTAAAAGAAATGGGCATCACAGAATGGGTCGATCGATCCAGTAGCATCGCCCCTCTGAATGCGCCTGCAGCACCTCAAGGCATTCCTCAAGCATCTACTGAGCCCACAGCAAACCCATCGGAGCACGTAGCTGAGATTAGCGGCCGCTGGATTTTTATCGGCACTAAACCGCAGGGCGATGCCTTAACGCTGTTCCAAAATATCGTGCGGGCGCTCGGTTTGCCGAATGGCGCTTGGGTCTGGCAAGACCAAAAGGCCAGCATCGATGCGCTGATCGAATCAAGCACAGTACCGCTGGTTGCGATTGCATTTGGCGCAGCGAGCGCGCAACGCTTGACCGGTGAACGTGCCCCCTTAACGGAGTTACGTGGCGCCATCCATTCTCTAATGCACGGCGAAGCAGATGTACCTTTGATTGCAACGCTGGAACTGGCGCAAGTCTTGGCAAGGCCACAAGAGAAGTCTTTACTTTGGGAAGATTTGCTACTTGCCCGCTCTGTGCTGCAAAGCCTTTAAACGCCTAGCCAACAAGCTGACTGACTAGTGCTTGCTTTCGCCGATGAGGTGCAGGGAGTCATACTCCGCTTGGTTGCGGGCATGGCGGCGCATGATGAGGATCATGATGATGCTGACCGATAAACCGAATCCAGTAATCACATAGGCGATTGGTACATCAAGCCAGATGAGTAAGGCGTATAACAACAACATACTGAGAACAGACAGATTTTCATTGAAGTTTTGCACTGCGATGGAATGGCCTGCGGAGAGCAAGACGTGGCCACGATGCTGTAAGAGGGCATTCATCGGCACTACAAAGTAGCCTGCGAGCCAGCCGACCAAGATCAGCAGCGCATACGGCGGAATGAGATTGAGTGTGAGTTTCATTTTGTCAAACTCGACGAGCACAATTGGCGGAATCATGTCGATGTGATAGATGGCCATGACGCAAACCACAAGACCCATCACAACGCCATACGGTAAAACCTTCAGGGATTGCTTTAGGGGGATGCGACTAGCAGCCCAGACTGCACCTCCGGCCACGCCAACCGCAGAGATGGCTTGCAAAATAGCGCCCTGCGAGAGACTCATATTGAGCGCGACTTCAGCCCACTTGAGCACAATAAATTGTAAGGTGGCGCCAGCGCCCCAAAAGAGCGTGGTTACCGCCAAGGAGACCTGACCCAAACGGTCATTCCATAGGGTTCTAAAGCAATGTGCAAAATCGGCAATTAACTCAATGGGATTGGTTTTTTGAGCGACGTAGCGTGCGCCGGTATCGGGGATTTTGAGATTAATCAGTGCAGCGATGATGTAAATCATCATGATGATCAAAATAGCGGCTTCGGCCGGTGTATCGATGCCCGTTTCAATCACGGGCAGATCAAAGCCCAATAAGCGCGATGAAACACCAACACTAATGAGCACCCCGCCCAACACTGTACCCAAGATAATAGAGCCGACGGTCAAGCCCTCTATCCAGCCATTGGCAGCGACCAAGCGCTCCGGGGGAAGTAATTCGGTGAGGATGCCGTATTTAGCAGGGGAATACGCAGCAGCACCGAGGCCCACAATGGCGTACGATAGCAAGGGATGGCTGCCAAATAACATGACAGCACAGCCCACAAACTTAATGGTGTTGGTGATGAACATGACGTTGCCCTTGGGCCTGGAGTCTGCAAATGCACCCACAAAGGCGGCCAAAAGGACGTAAGACAAGACAAAAAATAGCTTGAGCAATGGGGTCATCCAATCCGGCGCGTCTAGCTGGATTAGGAGTGCAATAGCCGCAATGAGGAGTGCGTTATCGGCCAGCGACGAAAAAAATTGCGCCGCCATAATGGTGTAAAAACTACGGTTCATTCGTACAATCGAGTCATTTACAGCATTAAAACATGAAAGGGGTTTCAGATATGAATCGGCCTATCTTGGCATCCATTCACATTGAGGCCTTTCGCCATAATTTGGCCAGGGTACGTGCGCTTGCCCCTGAGGCGAGGATCTGGTCGGTTGTCAAAGCCGCTGGGTATGGCCATCGCCTAGAGTCCATCCTGGAGGGCTTAAACCAGACCGATGGATTTGCGTTGCTTGATCTGCGGGATGCACAGTGGCTCCGAAATCAAGGGTGGCAAGGCCGTATCCTATTGCTGGAGGGTCTATTTGAGGCGGAAGAGCTTGCAGAAGCAGTCTTGCTCGACTGTGATTTAGTGGTCCATTGCCAAGAACAAGTGAGACTGCTTGAGCACCTAGCGCAGCACTCAAGTCACGTTTTTCAGGTTTTTCTCAAGCTCAATTCTGGAATGAACCGGCTGGGCTTTTCCCCTACGACTTATCGGGATATGTACCACCGGCTTCATTCATTAGGGCATCAGGTGCACCACATGACCCACTTTGCCAATGCCGACGCAATGAATCAGAAGCCAACCGTAGGCGAGCAGATGGACTGCTTTTCTAAAGTAACCGATGGCCTCTCTGGTAAAACTTGCCTTGCTAATTCAGCCGCCATTCTGTGGCACCGAACCGCCTTGGGCGATTGGGTGCGCCCTGGAATCATGTTGTACGGACTTTCGCCGACCGGAATCTATGGGGACATTGAACATGCACACCTTGAGCCCGTGATGTCCCTGACCAGTGAAATCATCGATATCCAGCATTTGGCTGCCGGTGAGCATGTGGGTTATGGCGGTCGCTTCACTGCACCGGAAGCAATGCGGATCGGGGTGATTGCCTGTGGTTATGCGGATGGCTATCCACGTCATGCGCCGGATGGAACTCCGGTATGGGTTGAGAGCGATGGCGCTGGTGTGATCTGTCCGATTGCGGGACGCGTGTCGATGGACATGATTACCGTTGATTTACGTAATGCACCCAATGCACAAATCGGCAGTAGGGTGGAACTATGGGGTCAGAAAGTACCTGCAGACACCGTTGCTGCCGCTGCCGGTACGATTGGTTACGAGCTCATCTGCGCGCTAGCACCCCGAGTGCCAGTGGAGTTGATTCGCAAATCTTGAAGCAATAACTAAACGTTATCTATTCCAGATTTGCCACCACGAGCGCTGTTTTTTGGCTCGCTGCCCAGTAGCGAGCATTTGGCTGTCGGGAAAATTCAGATTAAAGACCCGAATGGCGTCTGTACTTAAGTCAGTCATGCCCAATCGCTCATATGACTTGATCAGAATGTAAAGCGCTTCTTCCACTGCGGGTGCGCGGTCATAATCTTTGAGTACAAGCTGGGCACGGTTTGCTGCGGCAAGATAAGCGCCACGCTGAAAGTAGTAGCGAGCGACGATGACGTCGGCCTCTGCCAAGGAGTTGACGATGTAGCGCATCCGGTCAAGCGCATCGGGCGCGTATTTACTGTTTGGAAAACGATCCACCACTACCTTAAATGCCTCGAATGCTTCACGCGCAGCCTTGGGATCACGCTCGCTTAAATCTTGACCAGTGAACTTGCCTAAGAAGCCGAGGTCATCATTAAAGGTAATCAAGCCTTTGAGGTAGTAGGCGTAGTCAAGATTAGGACTGCCCTGGTGGAGCTTGATGAAGCGATCAACCGCAACCAAGGCTTGGGCCTGCTCACTGGCTTTCCAATAACAATAGGCGGCATTGATTTGAGCTTGCTGCGAATAGGGACCAAACGGAAAACGGGCCTCGAGCTTTTCAAAATACGTTCCGCATTTTGCAAAATCATTGTCTTTGAGTTTTTCAGTGGCCTCGCTGTACAACTTGGTCTCAGACCAGCCGTCGGTCTCGTCTTTATTGCCATCGCTGGCACAACCACTAATTAATACCGTGGCAAGCAAGGCAAGTCCCAGCAGCAAGGAATTGATGCGGGACGTGAAAGGCGAACCATTCGGGCTTACCTGGGTAGGCCTTACACTGTCGGCTGTGACTACATATGGGTACTTCAAGCGTGGCATTGCCGAAAACTCCTGATTCGAATCCAATTGATTATATCGATGAAGAGGATTTCATTGCCCTAGAAATTCCGTGGGAGGCATCTGGCGAGCGCCTAGATAAGGTTTTGGCTGGCGCTTTGCCTGATTATTCCCGAAATCGCTTAAAAACCTGGGTTGAAGCAGGGGCGGTGACCGTTGATGGCAAGGTCACACGAGCCCGTTACCTTTTGCGGGGCGGCGAGAGCGTCAAAGTCTATCCACAAGAAATGCCCGAGCAATTTGCCTTTCAGGCAGAGGACATTCCCCTCGATGTGGTGCATGAAGATACCAGCTTGATTGTGATTAATAAGCCCGCAGGCTTAGTGGTCCATCCTGCTGCTGGCAATTGGTCCGGCACACTCTTAAATGGTTTGTTATTCCGCTACCCTGAGCTTAAACAATTGCCTCGTGCTGGCATTGTGCATCGCCTCGATAAAGAAACATCAGGCCTCATGGTGGTGGCGCGAACCGATATTGCGCAAACGGCATTAGTGCGCCAATTACAAGAGCGCACAGTCGGCCGGCGCTATTTGGCTTGGGTATGGGGAACGCCAGCGGCGCAAGGAAAAATACAAGCCATGGTGGCGCGTGATCAACGCGACCGTCTCAAAATGGCAGTGCATTCGATTCAAGGTAAGCCTGCAGTTACGCTCTACCGTCGATTGGCCAATGGTCACTTTGCACAACTGCCAGTATCGCTTTTGGAGTGCCGCCTTGAAACAGGGCGCACCCATCAAATTCGTGTGCATTTGGAGTCCCTGGGATTTCCCCTCTTGGGCGATCCGGTATATCGCAAGAAGGCGCCGAACATAGCCAAAGACTTGCCATTGCATCGGCAGGCCTTGCATGCCTATGCCTTAAGCTTAATTCACCCCGAAAGCAATCAACTGGTTCAGTGGTACCGTTTGCCGCCAGATGATTTACTGGCTTTATTGCTAGAGGTCGGCATGACTGCTGCCGATTTACCCGGTGAGCCAAAGTTAGAGGCGCCCCTGTCATCATGAGCGAGCAAGGCAGTCAATTTCAAACCATCAATGGCTTGCGGGTGCTTGTTCCGAATTGGCCAGCTTTACCTCAGATCGGGGCATTCTGTACTACCCGAGCTGGGGGCATCAGCAAAGCACCCTTTGATAGCCTCAACTTAGGTCGTTATGTCAACGATGAGCCCTTGGCCGTGAGCGAAAATCGCGCCCGTGTCCGGACTTTGCTCCCGGCTGAGCCAGTATGGCTCAAGCAGGTCCATGGCACCCGGGTTTGGGATGCGGATTTGACTCCAACTGAAGAGATCATTGAGGCCGATGCAGCCGTGACCACTAAATCCAATACGGTTCTCACGGTGATGGCGGCCGATTGCTTACCGGTCTTAATCAGTGACCCGGAAGGCAAGGTCATTGGGGCAGCTCATGCTGGTTGGCGGGGTTTATTGGGGGGCGTTCTCGAAAATACCGTGGATGCGATGCAAGCCAAAACAGGGCTCGGCAATGCAAGTCGATATCTTGCCTGGCTTGGTCCGGCCATAGGCCCAAGGGCATTTGAGGTGGGCGAGGAGGTACGGGTCGCGTTTGAGGCGTATGGCAAAGAACACAGCCTTCCAGTGGCTGCCGAGGCATTTATGGCGATCGACGGAAAGCCGGGCAAGTATTGGGCCAATCTTTACCAACTGGCGCGGCAGCGCCTTCAGAACAAGGGCCTGACCCGTATTAATGGCGGGGAATTTTGTACGGTTCGTGACCAAGCCGACTTTTTTTCCCACCGCCGCGATGGATTGTCTGGGCGATTTGCGGCTTTTATCTGGCGCAGCTAAGATAGAGCGTAAGCCATAGGGCTAGGGTTAGTGCTTATAACCCTTGTGACCCATTCAAACGAGAATGGGCAGATGCAGCAAGCCTGTACGGCTTGCCACGTTAAGAATAGAGAAAAGCATGTTTACTGGAATACCGTCTGGGAAGTCGCCAAGTTTGGCACCGCAACATATGGCATTGATACCGCCCGAGCGTTTGTCCGAAATTCAGCAGCATTACATGACGGAATTGGCTGCCTATGTTAGTAATCCGGGCGCCCTTGAGATTAAAGATCGGCGTTTTTCTGGCAATGCATGGCAATCTCCTTGGAGTAAGGCCATTGCAGGAATGTATTTGCTGAACTCCAAGCATTTAATGGAATTGGCTGAGGCAGTAGAGACCGATCCAAAAAGTAAGCAGCGCATTTTATTCAGCACTCTGCAAATGGTCGATGCACTTTCGCCATCGAATTTCATGGCAACGAATCCAGAAGTGCTCGAGCACATCATTAGCTCGCAGGGGCAATCGATTCAAAACGGCATTCTGAATTTACTGAGCGATCTAAAAAAAGGCAAAGTCTCGCAAACCGATGAAACGGCTTTTGAGATTGGTAAGAATTTAGCCACCACCGAAGGCGCGGTAGTCTTTCGCAATCACTTGTTTGAACTGATTCAATACAAGCCACTTACTGAAACCGTATTTGAGCGCCCATTTTTAATGGTGCCACCGTGCATTAATAAATACTACATCCTCGATTTGCAGCCCGATAACTCGGTAGTGCGCTATATGGTGAGCCAAGGCCACACGGTTTTTTTAGTGTCATGGAAAAACCCCGATAAATCGATGGCCAAAGTGACTTGGGATGATTACATTGGCGATGGCGTCATTAAAGCCATTGAAGTCACTAAAGAGATCGGCGGTCTAGATCAAATTAATTTACTGGGCTTTTGTGTCGGCGGAACCTTGGTGAGCAATGCGTTAGCCGTATTAGCGGCGCGCAAGCAAAAGCCGGTCGCAAGCCTAACCTTGTTAACTACCTTGCTCGACTTTAGTGATACCGGGATCTTAGATATTTTTATTGATGAAGACACAGTTAAGCTTCGAGAAAATACCATCGGCGGTGAGCAAGGTCAATTTGGTTTGATGTCTGGCCTAGATCTCGGTAACACCTTCTCCTTTTTGCGCCCCAATGATTTGGTGTGGAACTACGTAGTTGAAAATTACCTTAAGGGAAATTCACCACCACCATTTGATTTACTGTATTGGAACGGCGACTCCACCAATCTACCTGGCGCCATGTATTGCTGGTATCTACGCCACACCTATCTGCAAAATGAATTGGTGAAGCCGGGTAAGCTCAAGGTGTGCGGCGAAAAAATCGACCTTTCATTAATTGATTGCCCCGCTTACATTTATGCATCGCACGATGACCATATTGTTCCGTGGCATAGCGGCTATCGGTCGACTCAAATTCTCAAAGGCAAGAACCGTTTTGTTCTGGGCGCATCCGGTCATATTGCTGGCGTGATTAATCCGCCCGCAAAAAATAAACGCCACTACTGGGTCAATCCCAATTTACCTGCAAAGGCGGATGATTGGCTCGCCGGAGCCAAGGATGTTCGCGGCAGTTGGTGGCCAGACTACACCGAATGGCTTGCCCAATTTGGTGGTAAGCAAGTTAAGGCGAGTAGCACCTTTGGTAGCGCAAAGTATAAAAAAGGGATAGCTGCCCCAGGTAAGTATGTCAAAGAAAAAGTGGACGAATCAAGTTAATAAACCAGTATTAATCAATGCAATATCTTTTAGACGCAACACATATAGAGAGAAGAGGGTAATACGATGACACAACGAATTGCTTACGTTACAGGTGGTATGGGCGGAATTGGTACTGCGATTTGCCAACGGCTTTCCAAAAAAGGGCATTTGGTTATTGCGGGCTGCGGACCGAATTCACCGCGCCGCGATCGTTGGCTTGGTGAGCAAAAAGACCTGGGCTATAACTTCATCGCCTCTGAAGGCAATGTGTCGGACTGGGCATCGACCGTAGCAGCGTTTGAAAAAGTAAGGGCCGAAGTGGGCCGCGTCGATATTTTGGTCAACAATGCCGGCATTACCCGGGACAGTGTCTTTCGTAAAATGACACCAGAGGATTGGAAGGCAGTCATCGATACCAACCTGAACTCCTTGTTTAACGTCACCAAGCAGGTAATTGAAGGCATGATCGACAATAACTGGGGCCGGGTCATCAATATTTCCTCCGTCAATGGTCAAAAAGGGCAGTTTGGGCAGACTAACTACTCCACCGCGAAAGCCGGTTTGCATGGCTTTACGATGGCCCTGGCTCAAGAAGTGGCCGGAAAAGGGGTCACGATCAATACCGTCTCCCCTGGCTACATTGCAACCGATATGGTGAAAGCCATTCGGCCCGATGTGCTCGAAAAGATTGTGTCTGCCATCCCAGTGAAACGCCTGGGAACCCCCGATGAAATCGCCTCCATGTGCGCCTACATTGCCTCGGATGATGCTGCATTTGCTACTGGTGCTGATTTTTCGCTCAACGGCGGCATCCATACGGGATAATTCCGGAGCTAAACTGTCGGTTATGGCATTTATGTAGTGCGGAGGATTGGGGATATGGCAACCAGAACAAAACGAGCGGGTGAAGAGCGGCTGATTAAGAAGTATCCTAATCGCCGTCTTTACGATACGCAAACCAGTACGTATGTGACCTTAGTTGACATCAAAGGCTTGGTGATGGCGAGCGAAGCATTCAAGGTGGTGGATGCCAAAACCGAAGACGATCTCACGCGCAATATTTTGATGCAGATTATTTTGGAAGAAGAGGCCTGTGGCTCCCCGGTCTTTTCTTCGCAAATGCTCTCGCAAATTATTCGCTTTTATGGAAACTCGATGCAAGGCCTGATGGGGAATTACCTGGAAAAGACCATGCAATCTTTTGTTGATATTCACGGCACACTCAATGATCAGTCCAAAAATGTGACGGGTGGTGCTGACGCCTGGGCACAAGTAATGAACATGCAGAATCCCATGATGCAGGGCTTAATGGGTAATTACATGGAGCAAAGTAAAGAATTATTTATGAAGATGCAAGAACAAATGCAAGGCTCTCAAGGCTTGTTTAAGGGATTTCCTTTCACACCCCCCGTGCCTAAAAAAGAAAACGATTAGTTGTGGCGGGCAAGGTTGGTTTTGTTTCCTTAGGTTGCCCTAAGGCGCTAGTTGATTCAGAGCTCATACTCACGCAATTGAGTGCGGAGGGCTATGAGACTGCAAAAGATTATTCGGGCGCCGATCTAGTCGTTGTCAATACCTGTGGCTTTATTGATTCTGCCGTCGAAGAATCGCTGGCGGCCATTGGTGAGGCCTTATCTGCAAACGGCAAAGTGATTGTGACGGGTTGCCTTGGCGCGCGTAAAAATGACGATGGCTCCGACTTAATTAAAAGCATTCATCCCAAAGTGCTTGCAGTGACCGGGCCCCATGCCACGGCCGAAGTGATGCAAGCCATTCATTTGCATTTACCCAAGCCCCATGATCCATTTACCGATTTACTGCCGCCCATCGGCGTCAAGCTCACACCCAAACATTACGCCTATTTAAAGATATCCGAAGGCTGCAACCACCGCTGTACGTTTTGCATCATTCCGAGTATGCGTGGCGATTTAGTCTCAAGGCCGATTGGCGAAGTGCTGATCGAAGCAAAGCGCCTGTTTGAGTCTGGCGTCAAGGAACTGCTCGTTGTTTCCCAAGATACCAGCGCCTATGGTGTTGATGTGCAATACCGTACGGGATTTTGGGATGGTAAGCCAGTTAAAACCAAGATGCTCGATTTAGTCAGTGCCCTCAATCAAATTGCGCGTGAACATCAAGCGTGGGTTCGCTTGCATTATGTCTATCCCTATCCGCATGTCGATGATGTATTGCCGATCATGGCTGAGTTTAAAGAGCATGGCTATGGACTCTTACCGTACCTTGATATTCCATTGCAGCATGCCCATCCCGATGTGCTCAAACGCATGAAGCGTCCTGCTAGTGGCGAACGCAATTTAGATCGGATTCAGGCATGGCGGGCTGCTTGCCCCGAGTTAGTCATCCGCAGCACCTTCATTGCAGGATTTCCGGGGGAAACCGAAGAAGAATTTGGTTACCTATTGGATTTTTTAGATCAAGCGCAAATTGATCGGGCTGGCTGCTTTGCCTATTCGCCAGTGGCGGGTGCCACAGCCAATGCACTTGCTGGCGCATTGGATCAATCGATTCGGGATGAGCGTC
>CAZUMD010000041.1:0-11914 GCA_964621735.1 uncultured Polynucleobacter sp. | reverse complement strand
AAGCGTTTGAGCGCTATGGCGCTGATGCGGTTACCGTCAACCCCTACATGGGGCGGGATTCGATTGAGCCCTACCTCAAACACCAAGGCAAAGGTGTGATTATCCTGTGCCGTACCTCCAATCCAGGAGGCTCCGATTTGCAGTTTTTAAATATTGCAAGCGATGGTCGGCCGCTGTATTTGCACGTTGCTACCCTGGCAGCCAAAGAATGGAATAGTGCGGGTCAAGTTAGCCTCGTGGTGGGCGCTACCTTCCCCGATGAAATCGCCAAGGTTCGTGCCATCGTGGGTGAGATGCCACTGCTCATTCCGGGGATTGGTGCGCAAGGCGGTGATCTCAAGGCCACTGTTAAGGCCGGTCATATTCCATCAAAGCCGGGCACCGGGATGATGATTAATTCATCAAGAGCCATTTTGTATGCAAGCAGTGGGGCTGATTTTGCAAAAGCAGCGCGCGCGGTTGCGATTGAAACGCGCGATGCACTGCGCGCTGCAAGCGCTCAATAAAAACTGCTTAGTTTGTTTGCTTTGTTTGCTTTGCTTCCTTTGGTAGCGTAATGCGATCCATATTGGCGAGAATAAATTCTTGGCGGGCGCCATAATCAATTCGGCCCCTGCGGCAATACTGCGCCTTATCAAAACACTTGGGCGCGGGCAGCGCTGAAGCCAAACTCGCTGCTTGTTCACGGCTAAGTAGCTGGGGTGTCGTCACAAAATAATGTTTTGCCGCAGCGCCCACACCAAAGATCCCTTCACCCCACTCCACTGAGTTTAGGTAAATCTCCAATAGGCGCTCTTTGCTCAGGATTAACTCCAATAGGCCCGTAATCACCAGCTCTTGAGCCTTGCGCACGTAATGCTGCTCAGACGATAAAAAGAGATTCTTACCCAGTTGCTGCGTGATGGTGGATCCGCCCCGCAGTGCCGGGGCTTTTTTATTCTTGGCCTGCTTTTGGTTTTTCTCCCATGCTTTTTGCATGTCGCTCACGCGTACACCTGGGTGCTGAAAAAAGATATCGTCTTCACTCACCAGCACAGCGCGCTTCAGACTCGATGCAATATTTTCATACGGTACCCAACGCGATTCGATCGGGCAAGACCAATGCCAGGTACATAAACGCCAGCGCTCGGCTCGCTGAAATGCTGTGGTACTGGGGTCAACAAAAGCCCACATCGCAATTTGTACAGCAAAATAAATCTGCATTGCAATGATGCCTAAGAGGAAGCATTTCAGCGGATAGGCGATCCAGCGCATGTGTTGGTTTCTATAAAAATAATGCAGCGCGCATAGCGTTACTGGAATTAAGGTGCTTTAGCAGCAAGCTCGTTACGCAGTTCATCTAAAACCGCCCGCGCATTTAATTGCTGAGCAAGCTCTGCTCCGCGCCAGAGTAAAAACGCATCGGCTGCTTGCTCCACCAACATACCCAATCCATCACTCACGCGGCAACCCTGATTGATAGCCTGCTGCATAAAGTGGGTGATTTTTCCATAGACCATGTCATAGGCAAATGCCGTGGGTCTAAAAATCCGTTTTGCAATTGCATCGCTGATGGGCGAGTCATTACTGAGGCCAGCCGCAGTCGCATTAATGATCAGATCAATTTCAGCATGACTGGGCTGGCTCCCTAATGCATCGACTGCACATACCGTGAGTTGCACGCCATGCCTATCTGCTAGCCCCTGAAATGCCGTTTGTAGATCATGTGCTTTATCGATCGATCGATTGGCAATCACAATGGATTGGGGTTTTTGCTCGAGTAATGGGCCCAGCACCCCGCGCGCTGCTCCGCCTGCGCCCAAGATGCAAATGGATGCATTGGTTAGCGTAATGCCTTGAGCGCGCAAGTCGCGCACGAGCCCAGCGCCATCGGTGTTATCGCCATAGAGGACACCCTCTCGTTGCCATAGGGTATTCACTGCGCCAGCCAGTTCTGCGCGCGGCGTCAAGACATCAGCCAAGGCTTGCGCATCGAGCTTAAACGGCACGGTGACATTCATGCCTTTACCGCCCGCAGCAAAAAAAGTCTTTGCTACCTTGGCAAACTCACCCAGATCTGGCATCAGCGTGCCGTAATACATGGCTTGCGCCGTTTGCTGCGCAAAACGCCGATGAATCGCAGGTGACTTGCTGTGGGCAATGGGGTTGCCCGCAACCGCATAGACCTCCACTCCTGAAAAATCAGCGGGATTCGTTTGTAGCTCAGATGACTTACTCACCTGCGGCTCCATGGGATGTGTTGGTAAATTAGATGCATGCTATGAGTGTAGCGAATAAAGCGGCACGCGTGCCCACCTATGGACGCAGTTCCAAACGATTACCTTCAGAACGGTTTATCGCCCCATCCCGCGTGAACTCAAACGTAGATACCCAGTCGAGCACATCGATTTGCTTGCGCATCTCGGGCGGGAAAGGGCCATACGGGGCGGCGGCTCGCACAATGGCGACTGCTTGGCGATCTAAGTCGGCGATACCCGAGGAGCGCCGCACCTCAACGCCCTCCTTGCCGCTCGTACTGTTAGCAATTTTTCCTTGGGCATCGACACTCACAACCAGTACCACACTGCCATACAACGGCCTGCCGTTGACCCGCGGAAAAAATGTACTGCCGTATGCCTCAATCTTTTGCCGCATCGCATCGTAATAGCTGGCAAAGACAACGGCTTTTGTGCTGCTGGCCGTCAATACTGCCCTACGTGGCTCTTTGCCATTGGCCTGAATGCGTTTGGCTAGCTCTGCCTCTAAGGCATTGAGCTGCGAGACGACCCGTTGCTCTTCGCCGCTACGCCGACCTGCGGCAGCATCTTTTTCAGCCTGCATGCGCGAGAGCATTTGCTTTTGATTCTTTTCCAAGACCTCGAGCTGTGCTTCGGAACTCAAACGCGCCCGGTGAATCGCGCTGGCATCTTGATCCAAGGTAACTCCGCCGCCTTGTAAATCGGCCTGCGCTAGTTTGACTGCTTTTTTAGGTGGCGTTTGACTGCTGGAGTTCACCAGCACCACACTCAACGGTGTATTGAGTCTGCGCTCTTGGATTTCGCCATAACTCCAACGGATGGATAAGAAAATCGCATGCAAGGCCAGCGATAAGATCAGGGCAAACCAAAATGGATGATGGCGCCACCACCAATGCAAACGATCGTTCAAGCGCATTTGCACGTAGCCACTCTCACAAAATTGGCGTATCGCCTACCGGGGCTGGATCTGCCGATGGTAGCTCGGCTTCTGGCGCATCCAATTCTGTCGGGACAGTCTCCGATTTTTCAATCTGATTGACGCGTACGCTAGCGCTGAGTTGCAGTAGATCGGTTTCTAAAATAGCAATCTCAGCCCGGGTCATACGGGGATGCGATGCGAGTTCAGGTATTGGCAAATGCAGAGGAATATCCTCTAGCCGACTCATTCCCTCTTTGAGATGGCGCGCAAAGACGGTGCGCGGTAGCGGCTCCTGCGCTAACCACCGCAAACACCAGTATTTCTCCATGCGATCTTGGTACTCGGCATAGGACTGATAGCAGGTTTCAAAATCAGCAGCAATCCCCATAAGGCTGGCATCGCGCGGCTGAAACGGCGCCACCATTTTTGCCGTGACGCCATGCTTGGCCAAGGCAATCAATTGCCACTGGTTCACTAAATCCGAGTAGCGCCGCAAAGGGGAAGTGCACCAGGCGTAATACTCCAAACCCAAACCTTCGTGCGGTGCTGGTGTAGTTTGCATGCGCGTGCGTTGTGGACCCCAGCCTTTCTGCGTTCGAAATAAAGCCGGCAAGCCTTGATCTGCCAGCCACTGCCCCCAGGTACTGTTGCAATAAATCATCCACTCGGCGACGATGGTATCGAGTACGGAGCCCCGTGATCGCGGCTGGATCTCAACCTGCTCTACGCCATTTGTTTGACTTATCTGAAACTGAAAATCGCGTTGCAGGGCATTGGGATCAACAACACCAAGCTGCTCAGCACGCAAGCCATTTTTTGTGCGCTGCTCCTGGCGCTTCGCATGCAATTTTTGTGCTGCGCGCCATAGAATCAGTAACTCATTTTGAAACGCAAAGGCATTGCCCGTCTTGGCAACATATTCTGGATCGGCAAACTGATTAACGGCCTCTTCCAAATGCTCTAAACGTAAGTTGGCGGCAATCGGCACCAATTCAATTCGGGTTTGCGCTGATTGATCAATTAAATCGCCTTGCGCATCGACATCCACGTAAATCGATACCGCCGGCCTGGCACTACCGGCATCCAAGGAAAAACGCGCAATCACCGCATCGGGTAGCATCGTAATCTTGTCGCCCGGCATATAGACCGTTGACATACGCGCCCGCGCTACCTGATCCAATGAATCATCCTTGTTGATCACTAAACCCGGAGCAGAGATGTGCACACCAATGCGGTGGCCTCCCTCTGGCAAGGCCGTGACTGACAAGGCATCATCAATTTCAGTGGTGCCAGCATCATCAATCGAAAAGGCCTGCACTTCAGCGGTCGGTAATGTTGCAATCGCTGCGTCATAGACTGCATCTGTAATCATTGCATCCGCATGGTGGCCTGCACCGTTCGGAAAGTTCGCTTTTAAAAACATCCCTTGGTGGTAGGCCAGTGGCGACTCCAAGGCACCGCAACGCATCATGAGTTGCGGGGGTGACTCACCGGTCTCATTGCAGGCTGCTAAAAATGCTTTATAGGCTAGGGTATTTTTATCGGGATTGAAGAGTAGTTGTTTAGCTTGCGATACCAAGCCTTCCGGAAAGCGCCCTGCAACCAATTCTGCTTGCCATTGCCCCTGCTGTTCTTGTTCACGCTGCTTGCGCTCGAGAGCGGCAATGCCTGCATCGAGCTGTTCTTTGGGCGCGCGCATAAATCGGCCGCGCTGCTTGCGCCGAAAATACACCGGCGCCGATTGCAAGGCAATGGCTAATGCAGCCTGTTGTGACGCACTAGCCTGGCCACCAAAATACTCTGAAGCGATGTCGGTAAACGCAAACTCCCCTTCGGGGGCGCAATCCCAGAGCAGCTGCAAATCAATCTCGGTAGCCAAGGCATTGGCTTCATCCATCATGCTTTGTGCATCCGGCTTTTCAAAACGCAGCCAAACTTCTTTGGCCTTCAGTTTGAGTTTCTTGCCAGACAGACCCGTTGCCTGCCATGACTGGGCGTCGCCCTCGCCAGTGGTCGATTGCACAGTAGCGGCTTTAATGTCGCCGCCTTCCTCATAAAGAAGGTGCATATTAAAGGGAGATCCCGCCGCTAACTTCGAGGGTACTGCCATTGATGTAGCTAGCCTCATCGCTGGCTAAAAATACATACACATTAGCGATTTCATCAGGAGTACCAAGGCGTCCCATCCACGTGCGTTTCGCAATGTCTTCCAAAATGGCGCTTGGCATTGCCATCACCATTTCAGTGCCCACAAAACCAGGGCAAACGGCATTGACTCGAATGCCTTTAGGGCCCAGCTCACGCGCCCAGGTTTTGGTAAAGCCAATCACGCCAAACTTGGTTGCAGAGTAATTGGTCTGACCAAAGTTGCCATACAAACCGACCACGCTGGACGCATTCACGATGGCGCCACGCTTGGCTTCGAGCATGTGCGGCACAACCAATTGGGTGCAATTAAACACGCCTTTGAGGTTGACATCAATCACTGCATCAAATTGCATTTCGGTCATCTTCACGAGGCGCGCATCCTGCGTAATGCCCGCGTTATTAATTAAGATATCAATCCGCCCATGCTTTTTCATGATGGCATCAACTGCCGCCTGAATGCTATCCCGATCGGTCACATTCATGGCATAGGCCTCCGCATTCGGAATCTGCGCAGCACATTTTTCCAGTGCGGCTAAATTGATGTCGGCCAGCATGACTTTGGCACCCTCCTGGGCAAAGCGCATTGCAGTAGCCAAACCAATGCCTTTAGCTGCGCCTGTAATGATGGCAATCTTGTCTTGTAATCGTGCTGGCATAAAAATACTTTCTCTGTTGTTTTAGTTTGCTGCTGCCATCATGGCCTGCAGTAATTTTTGATGCACGCCACCAAAGCCGCCATTACTCATCACCAATATGTGATCACCTGGCCTGGCTTCCTTTGTGACAGCACTCACCAGTGCATCTAAATTATCAAATGCATTTGCACGGCCCGGCTTATTCTGATTTAAGGGGCTGAGCACTTCCGCCAAATTCCAACCCAAAGCCTCTTTGCCGCTGGCAGCGCCATAGGCATAAATGCGATCAGCTGCCTCTAAGCTTGCAGGTAACTGAGCCTTCATGATGCCCAGCTTCATGGTGTTCGATCTCGGCTCGAGCACTGCCAAAATCCGGCCATTGCCTACCCGGCGGCGCAAGCCATCGAGCGTGGTGGTAATTGCTGTGGGGTGGTGGGCAAAGTCATCGTAAATCGTGATGCCATTATGCTGGCCAACGGTTTCTAAGCGGCGTTTTACATTTTTAAATTGGGCTAATGCGCTGGCTGCATCGCGTGGACTAATACCAATGTGCTGGGCTGCTGCAATGGCGGCCAGGGCATTGAGTTGATTGTGGCGACCCATCACGCCCGAGTCCGGGGCCCAGCAAACCGTAGCCACTTCCTTGCCCTCGTGCACTACGGTGAAATCATCATTAGGATGGGGCTGCATTGACCACGTGTTATTGCTATCCATGCCAAATCGAGCCACGGGAGACCAGACACCACGCTCGAGCACCCGCTCTAGCGATGCTTCTGCACCATTCACCACCAAACATCCTTCGCTCGGTACCGTTCGTACCAGGTGATGAAACTGGGTTTCGATGGCAGCGAGATCAGTAAAAATGTCGGCGTGATCAAATTCCAAATTATTCAGTAAGGCAGTACGTGGCCGGTAGTGCACAAACTTACTGCGCTTATCAAAAAAGGCAGTGTCGTATTCATCGGCCTCTATTACAAAGTAGGGACTATTGCCCAGCCGGGCTGAGACCGTGAAATTCAGTGGCACACCGCCGATTAAATAACCTGGCTCTTTGCCATTGAATTCCAAAATCCATGCCAGCATTGCTGAGGTGGTAGTTTTTCCATGGGTTCCGGCAACCGCCAACACATGTCTACCGTAGAGCACTTGCTCACCCAACCACTGCGGGCCAGAGACATAAGGCAAGCCTTGGTTGAGAATCGCCTCCATTAATGGATTGCCGCGCGAGACCACATTGCCGATCACAAACAAATCGGGCTTGTTGCCGAGTTGCGATAATTGGTCGCTGGAGTATCCTTCGATAAGCTTAATGCCTTGGGCTTCGAGCTGGGTACTCATCGGTGGATACACGTTGGCATCGCATCCCGTTACGCGGTGACCGGCTTGCCGTGCGATGGCAGCGATGCCGCCCATAAAGGTGCCGCAAATGCCCAAGATGTGTATATGCATGATTGAATTTTAGCGAAGGAGTGCGCATGAACCGAAGACAAATGCTAATCATCACTGGAATGAGTCTGATTGGACTTGCTGCGGGCCTCATCACCGCCAGCTGGATTTACCGCGATGGCACTGCGAGCGAAGAGTCGGTTGCTGCATTACTCGCCAATCCCTGGACCAAACCAGATAACACGGTGGTCAACACCGCCGAATGGCAAAACCGGGTGTTGGTGGTCAACTTTTGGGCGTCCTGGTGCCCGCCCTGCGTCGAAGAAATGCCTGCATTGAGTGATCTGCAGGATGAATTTGCCTCTAAAAATGTCTTATTTGTCGGTATCGGCATCGATACACCATCGAACATACGTCAATTTCTGGAAACTACCCTAGTTTCTTACCCCATTGTCATGGGTGGATTGCAGGGTAGCAAAATTGGTAAGGCCTTAGGTAACACCCAAGGCGCCCTTCCCTATACCGTCATCATCAATGCCAAAGGCAAGGTGACCAATACCAAATTGGGGAAGATAAACGAAGATGAGCTCAGAAAGCAGATTAAAGCTGCTCTTTAATTAAAATTATCTTCTTTTAGCGCAAGAATAAAGTGGACTTTCAGGCGATTTTAGGTGCCTAAAATTGCTTAATTTCCCTCATTTTGTAAAAAATAGATCATTTTTTCAGCATTTCGCTTTTTAGCAACCAGCCTAAAGGGTATACTTCACCTCATGCTGCATCGATCCAATCCCGCGTTTGCGTGCCCCGTTATCCGGCAAAAAGCGTCGCAGGGGGATTTAAAAAGCCTGACATCATCCGTTCTTAACTGTTTCTAAAATTAGCGATCTATGTCAAAAAAACCGTCAGTTTTAGTTATTCAAGGCCCTAACCTCAATTTGTTGGGCAGCCGCGAACCCCAAGTTTATGGTCACACCACCCTCAGCGACATCCACCAAGGTCTGGAAACCCAGGCAAAAGACGCTGGAATCCTGCTGAGTACCTATCAAAGCAACCATGAAGGCGAGTTAATTGACTGCATTCAGAAGGCTAAACAGGATGGGATTGATTTCATCATCATTAATCCCGGTGGCTTTACCCATACCAGCGTTGCCCTGCGCGATGCCTTAGCCGGTGTAGCCATTCCCTTCATTGAAGTGCATTTATCCAATATTCACCAACGCGAAGAATTTCGTAAGCACTCGTATTTGTCCGATATTGCGAAAGGTGTCATTTGTGGACTAGGCCCAATCGGCTATGCATTGGCATTGCAAGCAGCCAGTCAGCAACTCAAATAATCGTCATTTTTCTTTCCTGTCATTTTTACCAGAAGGACACACCTCCATGGATCTGAGAAAACTAAAAACACTGATCGACTTGGTTTCTGAATCAGGCATTTCTGAGCTTGAAGTCAACGAAGGCGAAGACCGGGTTCGCATTGTGAATGCGAAGTTAGGGCAAGGACAACAAAGCACAGCGCCAACGACCTATGCAGCGGCTGCGCCAGCGCCGATCGCAGTAAGCACGCCTGCGCCCGCAGCGCCAAGCGCGGCAGATCACGCTGCTGCCGAAGAAAGTGCCCTTGCAGCCGCAGGATTTATTGCAAAGTCCCCCATGGTTGGGACGTTTTACCGTGCTGCCAATCCAGAGTCGCCCAACTTCGTCAATGTTGGCGACATCGTTACGGTGGGCCAAACCCTCTGCATCATTGAGGCGATGAAACTCCTCAATGAAATCGAATCAGAAAAGGCGGGCGTCGTTAAACAAATTTTGTGTGAGAACGGTCAGGGCGTTGAATACGATCAACCTTTGTTTGTGATTGCCTAATTTCTCCACATTCTTTCAAGCCAAGGCCCCATGTTCGATAAGATTCTGATTGCCAACCGCGGAGAAATTGCTCTTCGCATCCAGCGCGCGTGCCGCGAACTCGGCATTAAAACGGTGGTGGTGTATTCCGTTGCCGATAAAGAAGCCAAATACGTCAAGCTCGCTGATGAGGCGGTGTGCATTGGGCCTGCGCCTTCGCCGCTGAGCTACCTCAATATGCCAGCCATCATTTCTGCGGCGGAAGTCACCGACGCGGAAGCCATTCATCCAGGCTATGGTTTTTTATCCGAGAATGCCGATTTTGCCGAGCGCGTTGAAAAATCGGGCTTTGCCTTTATTGGCCCCCGTCCAGAGACCATTCGCCTGATGGGCGACAAGGTTTCAGCCAAACGCGCCATGATTAAAGCGGGGGTTCCCTGCGTTCCCGGTTCCGACGGCGCACTGCCCGACAACCCAAAAGAAATTATTGCGATTGCTAAAAAAGTAGGTTACCCCGTCATCATCAAAGCAGCTGGTGGTGGTGGTGGTCGCGGCATGCGCGTCGTGCATACCGAAGCGGCTTTAGTCAACGCAGTCAATATGACGCGGGAAGAGGCAGGCCGTGCTTTCGGTAACCCCGAGGTCTACATGGAGAAGTTTTTAGAAAAGCCTCGCCATGTGGAAATTCAGGTTCTGGCCGATACCCATGGCAATGCCGTCTGGCTCGGTGAACGCGACTGCTCAATGCAGCGCCGCCACCAAAAGATCATCGAGGAAGCGCCAGCGCCAGGCATCGATCGCCGTGCAATTGCCAAAATTGGTGAGCGCTGTGCAGAAGCCTGTCGCAAAATGGGCTATCGCGGTGCAGGTACCTTTGAGTTCCTCTACGAAGGTGGTGAATTTTTCTTCATTGAGATGAATACCCGCGTTCAAGTCGAGCATCCCGTCACTGAAATGATTACCGGCGTTGATATTGTGCAAGAGCAAATTCGGATTGCAGCGGGACTCAAGCTCGGGTTTCGCCAAAAAGACATCGTGTTTCAAGGGCATGCCATCGAGTGCCGCATCAATGCCGAAGATCCCTTCAAATTCACTCCCAGTCCGGGTCGCATTTTGTCGTGGCATATGCCCGGCGGTCCTGGCATCCGGGTTGATTCCCATGCCTATGGTGGCTACATGGTGCCGCCCAACTACGATTCCATGATTGGTAAATTGATTTCCTATGGCAAGACCCGCGAACAGGCAATCCGTCGCATGCGCATCGCCCTCTCGGAAATCGTCATCGATGGCATCACCACCAATATTCCGCTGCACCGCGAACTCATGCTCGACCCCAACTTTGAAGAAGGTGGTACGAGCATTCATTACCTCGAACATCGACTGGAAGAGCAAGCCGCCAGCCGAGTGAAGGGATAGTTTTTCTTGAAAGCGCAGGGCCATGCCGTACCGTGAACTGATTTTTACGGTTCATGCTGAAATAGCAGAGCCCTTAGGTGATGCCTTGATGGAGCTCGGCGCCCTCTCGATTACGGTCGAAGATGCTGCTGCCGGCGGCTATGATGAAAACCCCCTGTATGGCGAGCCCGGACTTTCTCCGGATGTTCAAGCATGGGATCGCTCGACCGTCACCGCCCTGTTTAATCCCGATGTAGATCATTCGGATGATGCCGGCTTCATTCCAGAGCTGCTTCAGTCCTTAAGTGATGCTGGCTTTTTCCTAGGGCGCCCTGAAGAAAAAATCGTGGCCGAGCAGGACTGGGTCCGTTTAACGCAAAGTCAATTTGCACCGATTCAGATTGGTGAGCGTATTTGGGTCGTGCCCTCTTGGCATGAAACCCCCACCGATCCAAACGCCATTTGTTTGGCAGTCGATCCGGGACTGGCCTTTGGAACTGGTAGTCATCCCACTACCCACCTTTGCCTCTTATGGCTCGAGCAACAAAGTCATTTGCAGAATAAAAGTCTGCTCGATTACGGCTGCGGCTCCGGCATTTTGGCCATAGCCGCAAAAAAATTAGGCTGCAACCCCGTAGTAGGTACGGACATTGATCCCCAAGCCATGGTGGCTGCACGCAGCAATGCCGAAATCAATGGCGTCGATATCACCTTTGCCCTGCCTGACGATGCAGTGCCGATGCTGGGTGCAGAGGCACGCTATGACATCGTCATGGCCAATATTTTGGCAAATCCCTTGCAAGTGTTAGCACCAGCCTTGGTGCAGCGCATCCGCCCTGGGGGTCAGATCGTGCTCTCTGGGGTGCTGAGCCGTCAGGCCGATGAAGTGATTGCCACCTATAGCCAGTGGCTAACCCTTTCGATCTGGAAAGAGAGTGAGGGCTGGGTCTGCCTTTCTGGAACATTAGAAGATCCTTCCCGGGATTCCCTACCGGGCGTACATGAAGTAAAAAAAAATAGCGCTGATGTAGCAAGTTTGCTTAGGCCACCTGTAAGCAACACGGTTGTGGGTTTTGCCCGGCCTTACATGTTGGCGTTGATTTTTGTTCTGGTATGTGTCCTTGGCCTTCTCGCCCTGCACATCGCGCGTGATCGCTTGCTACCATTTGCTGCACCGCGGGTGGATCACACAGCATCGGCGTTGCATTTGAAAACATTTACTGCATTACTTCGCGTTGATCAATTGCTGTGTGAGTCATTCGGCTGCGCAGAAGGGGCTATACGCGATTTTTCTGCATGGAAGATAACTTCGAGTGCGCTCGGCATGCAAACAGCGCAGCAAGCCTCTAAAG
>CAZUMD010000040.1:0-11968 GCA_964621735.1 uncultured Polynucleobacter sp. | reverse complement strand
AGCAACCCTGGAGTGCCAAGGCGATGTCGGTTTGCATATCGGCTAATTTTTTCTGGATCAGTTGATTGGCGGCCAGTGGGCGACCAAATTGCTGGCGGTCCATGGTGTACTGCCGTGCTTTAAACCAGCAATCTTCGGCAGCGCCAAGGACGCCCCATGAAATACCATAGCGCGCTGAATTTAGGCAAGTGAAGGGGCCTTTGAGGCCGGTGATTTCGGGAAACTCATTCTCGGTAGGAACAAAAACGTTGTCCATGACGATCTCGCCGGTAATGGAGGCTCGAAGGCTCATCTTGCCGGATATTTTTGGGGCTGATAAACCCTTCATGCCTTTTTCTAAGATGTAACCCCGAATCACGCCTGCATCGTTTTTGGCCCAGACCACAAATACATCGGCAATCGGTGAGTTGGAAATCCACATTTTCGAGCCGGTCAGCTCAAACCCGCCGGGTACGGTGCGCGCTCGGGTAATCATGGCGCCCGCATCGGAGCCATAGTTGGGTTCGGTTAGGCCAAAGCAACCAATCCACTCGCCGCTGGCTAGTTTAGGCAAAAACTTTTCTTTTTGGGCCTTGCTACCAAATTCATTGATTGGCACCATCACTAGGGAAGATTGCACGCTCATCATGGAGCGGTAACCGGAGTCGACCCGCTCGATTTCGCGGGCAATCAGGCCATAGGAGACGTAATTGAGGTTGGCGCCACCGTATTCTTCGGGAATCGTAATGCCAAGCAGGCCTAAATCACCCATTTCACGGAAGATAGCAGGATCGGTTGTTTCGTTCCGAAAGGCGTCGTGGACCCGTGGGGCAAGGCAACCTTGAGCATATTCAAAGGCGGCATCCCGAATCATGCGCTCTTCGCTGCTGAGCTGGGTATCCAGCATTAAAGGGTCTTCCCAGTGAAAAATCGGCTTACTCATATATCGGCATTTCCTGTGTTTTTTGTTAATTCCAGCTATCCTATTGATTATCCAACTTTTATCTTAAACCTGCTGTTAGTGACCACCTAAAAACCATGCATCGCCGCCACCGCTACTACGATTTATTACTCGCCGCTTTTGTGGTGGTGCTTTTATGCAGTAATTTCATTGGTGCAGGAAAGCTTGCTACCGTTGACCTACCGGTCTTTGGTACGGTCATTTTTGGTGCTGGGATTTTATTTTTCCCGATTGCCTATTTTTTTGGCGACATCATGACGGAAGTCTATGGTTATGCCCATGATCGCAGGGCAGTATGGGCGGGTTTTGCTGCCCTTGCGTTTGCAGCCCTCATGGCGCAAGTGGTGCTTGCCTTACCAGTGGCGCCAGGATCCTATATGGCAGGCTATCAGAATGGACTGGAGACAGTATTCGGAAATTCGTGGCGGATTGCGCTGGGGTCAATGATTGCATTTTGGTGTGGTAGCTTATCCAATAGCTATGTCATGGCAAAGATGAAAATTTTTACCCAAGGCAAGCATTTGTGGACCCGCACCATTGGCTCAACTGCAATCGGGGAGTTAGTGGACTCTAGCCTGTTTTACATGATCGCATTCTATGGCATCTGGTCCACCAGCGAGATTATTCAAGTGGCGCTAGTTCAATACATTCTAAAAACCCTGTGGGAAGTTTTGGCAACACCCCTAACGTATGCCGTAGTTGGATTTTTAAAGAAAAAAGAAAATGAAGATTATTACGACACCCACACGAATTTCACGCCATTTAAGATAAAGGTTTAATGATGAAAGCATTTCATGATCCGACGATTCAGGCGGGCGATATCACGCCGAAGTCTATTTTTGATCAGCGCCGCTCTTTAATCCAGCTTGCGGCAGCAGGGGGTATGGGTCTGGCATTGACACCCTGGTTCTCGCGAAAGGCATTTGCAAATAATCCCGATGCGGTGAAGTTTAAGAATGTGATTGAGTCGCCTTACTCCACGAAAGAAACCCTCTCGGAATACAAAGAAGTCACCACTTACAATAATTTCTATGAGTTTGGGCTGGACAAGTCAGACCCTGCACGCCGTGCTGGATCCCTAAAAACGAGTCCATGGACAGTCACCATCGATGGCCTGGTTAAAAAGCCGATGACGATTGATATTGATGCCTTGCTGAAATTGGCACCAATCGAAGAGCGGATCTACCGGATGCGTTGCGTCGAGGGTTGGTCAATGGTCATTCCGTGGAATGGCTACTCGCTTTCTAAATTGCTCAATGTAGTGGAGCCATTGGGTTCCGCCAAGTTCATCGAGTTTGTGACCCTGGCGGACCCCCAGCAAATGCCCGGTCTCGCCCGTCCCATTTTGGACTGGCCATACCGTGAGGCTTTGCGTTTGGATGAGGCCATGAACCCGCTTACCTTACTGACCTTGGGGCTCTATGGCGAAGTATTGCCCAAGCAAAATGGCGCGCCAGTGCGCATCGTAGTGCCCTGGAAATACGGATTCAAAAGCGCTAAGTCCATTGTGTCGATTCGTTTAACGGAGAAGCAACCTATAACTAGTTGGGTTAGGTCGGCGCCTCGTGAGTACGGTTTTTATTCCAACGTCAATCCCAATGTGAACCATCCGCGCTGGAGTCAGGCTACCGAGCGTCGCCTCGGTGATAACCGGGGCATTTTTGCGCCCAAGATCCCAACCGAGATGTTTAATGGGTACAGCACACAAGTAGCCAGTCTCTATACCGGTATGGATCTCAAAAAGAATTACTAATTGCAGTACGTCAAGCCAACTGTTTTTTTGCTTGCCTTGCTGCCTCTGGCCAGGCTAATTTGGCTTGGTAGCGCACAAGACTTGGGTGCTAACCCGATCGAGTTCATTACGCGCTCGATGGGCACCTGGACCTTGGTTTTTTTATGCCTGAGTTTGGCCATGACGCCAGCGCGGATCATAACCGGCTGGACTGGGTTTGTTCACCTCAGGCGTATGCTGGGTTTGTTTTGCTTCTTTTATGCTACCGTGCATTTTCTGATTTGGTTGTGGCTGGACCATGACTTTTCGCTGGCGGCGATGTGGCTGGATGTATTGGAGCGCCCCTACATCACCTTCGGTTTCCTTGCCTTCGTCCTTTTAATTCCGTTGGCATTAACCTCCAATCGCTGGGCACAGCGCAAGCTCGGTCGGCGTTGGAGCCACCTGCACCGCCTGATTTACGCCATTGCCGTATTGGCAATTCTTCACTACTGGTGGCATAAAGCCGGTAAGAGTGATTATGAAACGGTCTCCATCTATCTAGGCGTCATCGTGGTGTTACTGTTGCTCCGCTTGCCATTCATACGGCAGTACATTCAGATCAAAAAATAGGATTTGCTTGAGTGTCATGGCATTTGGATGGGGTGAGCCAAAACGGCCTGCGGATGGCCCTTGGGAGGCTTACCGCAAGCTAAATCGAGCATTGCCGCAACAACCCCGTTAAAATAGCGGCAAACTTGTATTGCAGCGCACATTGCGCCTTTGACCCTAAGAAAGTAAGAACATATCCGTGTTGTCCGCATCTAATATCACCATGCAGTTTGGGGCAAAACCCCTTTTTGAAAATATCTCCGTTAAGTTTGGCGGCGGCAATCGCTACGGACTCATCGGAGCGAATGGCTGTGGTAAATCCACTTTCATGAAAATCCTCGGCGGTGATTTAGAGCCCAGCAGCGGAAACGTGAGCCTAGAGCCCAATATTCGCCTGGGTAAATTGCGCCAAGACCAGTTTGCTTTCGAGGATGTGCGCGTATTGGATGTCGTAATGATGGGCCACGAAGAAATGTGGAAGGCAGCGGCCGAGCGCGATGCCATTTACGCTAATCCCGATGCCACAGACGAAGATTACATGCGCGCCGCCGAGTTAGAAGGCAAGTATGCCGAATACGGCGGATATACCGCCGAAGCCAAAGCAGGGGAATTACTGCTAGGCATTGGTATTCCGATTGAGCAGCACCAAGGTCTTATGAGCAATGTAGCCCCCGGCTGGAAGCTGCGGGTGCTATTAGCACAGGCTTTATTTTCTGATCCCGATGTCTTGTTACTCGATGAGCCAACTAACAACTTGGATATTCACTCGATTCATTGGCTTGAAGAAATTCTGAACCAACTGAATAGCACCATCATTATTATTTCGCACGATCGGCACTTTTTGAACGAAGTCTGCACGCACATGGCCGATATGGACTTTGGTACGTTGAAAGTCTATCCGGGAAATTACGATTCCTATATGTTGGCATCGACGCAGGCAAGGGCGCAGCAACTAGCCTCCAATGTGAAGGCCAAAGAAAAGGTTGCTGAATTGCAGGCTTTTGTAAGCCGCTTCTCGGCAAACGCATCGAAGGCCCGCCAAGCAACCTCACGGCAGCGTCAGCTGGAAAAGATTGAAATTACCGAAATCAAGCCATCCTCACGGCAAAATCCGTTTATTCGTTTTGATTATGAAAAGAAGCTGCACAATATGGCAGTGGAATGCAATGCTTTAACCAAAGCGTTTGATCGCCCAATCTTTAAGAACTTTAAAATTGGTGTTCGCGCAGGTGAAAAGATTGCGATCATTGGCCAGAACGGTGCTGGCAAGACCACTTTACTGAAAACTATTCTGAGCAAACGCTTTAGTGGCATGCCGGCCGACAGCGGTGATGTGAAATGGGCCGAGAACGCTAACGTGGGCGTCATGCCGCAAGACACCTCCGAGTTATTTCCGAGTGATGATCTGTTGATGGATTGGATGAATCAATGGCGTAATACGGGTGATGACGACCAGGTCATTCGGGGCACATTAGGACGATTGCTCTTCTCGGGCGATGACATCAGTAAGTCAGTCAAAGTATTGTCTGGTGGCGAAAAGGGCCGTATGATTTGGGGTAAGTTGATGCTGCAAAAGCACAACGTGCTGGCGATGGATGAGCCCACCAATCATATGGACATGGAATCCATTGAAAGCTTGCAAATTGCCCTTGAGAAATTTGAAGGCACTTTACTATTTGTTTCGCATGACCGTGAGTTTGTATCGGCACTGGCCAACCGCATTTTGGAAGTCAAGATGGATGGCAGCGTGGTGGACTACTCTGGTACCTACGAAGAGTATCTGCGCAGTCAGTCGCTGGCAGGGTAAGTTTAATTAGGTTTATTGCGCTGAAAACGCATTGCCGTACCTTCTGCCTGGATGCGTTTCCAGACCGCCGCTTTCTCTTCCGGCGTCATAAATACCCAATTACTCACTTCGATCAAAGTGCGGCCACAGCCTTTGCAGATTTCATCATACAAAGTAGAGCAAATACCAATGCATGGGGTGTCGGATTCGGCATCGCCAATCAATAAGGAGTTAGCGCCGCTAATGGGGTCGTTGGAATTTGAAGTACTCATGTCAGTAATGTAGTCGATTTAAGCGGAGAGTGCTCTGCTAGCTCATCGACATATGCACCAACACCGGCGCGCTCCCGTTTCAAGAAGCGCTCGACAGCCTTAGCAAATTCAGGGTCTTTAATCCAGTGGGCTGATTGCACGGTAATTGGTAAAAATCCCCGCGCCATTTTGTGTTGACCTTGCGCGCCACCCTCAAAAATTTGTATTTTTTCCCGTATGCAGTATTCAATCGCTTGATAGTAGGCAGTTTCAAAATGCAAGCAGGGAATGTATTCAATCGAGCCCCAGTAGCGGCCATATGCCGTTGGAATAGGAGCTTTTTTATCGACCACCAACAGGGATGCGGCTATAGGGCGATTCTCTTTTTCGGCGATGATTAAATGCAGGTATTCTGGCATCTGCTTGCCCCAATCCTGAAAGAAGGCTTCATTTAAATAGGGCGATGAATGGTGCTCGAGGTAGGTATTGGCATAGCACTGATAAAAGAATGTCCAATCTGCCTGACTTGCAAGGGCCCCCGGTATATGCCGAAATTTCACATCTGCATCCGCTACTTGTTTGCGTTCGCGCCGGATATTTTTACGGCGTTTCATGGTGAGTTGATCTAAAAATTCATCCATACTGGCATACGATTGGTTGTTCCAATGAAATTGGACTGCATCGCGTGCCATGAAGCCTTGTATCAATAGGGCTTCTTGAGTTTTTGATTCCGCAAATAAAACATGAGCTGAAGAAAGGCTATTCTGAATCAAGAGTTGCTTAAGGCCTTGTATTAACCACTGTTGGGTTCGTTCTGGATCATGGGCTTGATCTAGGAGCATGCGCGATCCTTGCACTGGCGTAAAAGGAATCGCGCATAAGGCTTTGGGGTAGTACTGCATGCCATTCTGGGCATAGGCTTCTGCCCAAGACCAATCGAATACATACTCGCCATACGAGTGGCTTTTTAAGTAGAGTGGCATCAGCCCAATGGGCTTATTCGAATCCGTCGGATAAATGGCTAAATGGGCTACTTGCCAGCCGGTATTACCACCAACGCAGCCATGCTTTTCAAGTGCCGCAAGAAAGGCATGGCGTAAAAACGGAGTTGAATCTGCTGCTAATAAGCCATCCCAATGTTCCGCCGTGATCGCATCAATGCGATCCAGAACGCGAAGTTCGATTGGACTATTTAGTGCCACATTGCTCAGCGCTGAATCAGCTCGATCTTGTATCCATCTGGGTCCGTGACAAAGGCAATGATCGTATCACCTCCCAGAACCGGTCCGGCCTCACGGGTAACCTGACCACCCGCAGCCTTAATTGCAGCGCAGGTAGCATAGGCATCGCTTACGCCCAAGGCAATATGACCATAAGCCGTGCCGAGTTCATATTGATGCACGCCATGGTTGTAGGTCAGCTCGATCTCGGCTTGACCATCCGCATTGCCTTTACCAAAGCCAACAAAGGCCAAGGAGTATTTCTGGTCAGGGCGCTCGGTAGTGCGTAATAAATTCATGCCCAAAATACGGGTGTAGAAATCAATTGAGCGACTCAGATCACCAACCCGCAGCATCGTATGCAATAGCATCATACTTATTGAACCTTTGCCTTGGCACGCAGTTTTTGCATCATTTCAGAGAACTTGGCCTTTTGCCAGTTTTCATCGGCAATCAGGATTTGCTTTAGCTCTGCTTTGATTTCATCCATGGGAGGGGCTTTGGCATCTCTAACATCGTCCACGCGAATAATGTGCCAACCGAATTGGCTTTTGACTGGCTTATCGGTCATTTGACCTTTGTTTAAGGCAACCATCGCTTTTGAAAACTCGGGCACCAATGACTTATCACTGACCCAACCGAGCTCACCGCCATTTGGAGCAGATCCAGGGTCTTTGGAGTTCTGTTTTGCCATGTCAGCAAAGCTAGCGCCTGCCTTGATCTTGGCAATTAAGGCATTTGCATCTGACTCTTTTTCCACCAAGATGTGTTTTACCTGATATTCCTTGCCGGTATAGTCAGCCTGAATGGAGGCATAGGCAGCTTTGAGTTCAGCCTCGGTTACGCCTTCACGCTCAACAAAATCCTCAAATACGGCGGCAACTAAGATGCCAACCCGGGATTGCTCAATTTTGTCTTTGACTGACTCTTTTTGGGTGAGGCCGCGGCTATTGGCCTCCTGAATAATTAATTCACGGGTAATTAATACCTCGCGTGCCTTTTCACGAACCTGGGGATCATTGGCAGGCTGCCCCGATTTTTTTACTAGGCTATCTAGTTGCGCTTTAGGGATTGCTTTGCCATTCACAATCGCGGCGTTTTGTGCCAAAGCAATTGGGCTGATCAAGAAGGCTGCGCAAGCGGAGGACAAGGCAAATTGGGTAAGTAGTTTCATAGTAAAGGTAGGTAATAAATGGAGTAGCTAATAGTAATGGGTTTCTTTTGCTTGGTTTGATTCTGCTTGGCTTATTTCAGTAAAAGCCCCTCGGACGGGCTATGGGCCTCAATGGTCAGTGCATGTATCTCAGCGGGAATATGGCGATTTAGGGCGGCGTAGATTAGGCGGTGGCGCGCAACTCGATTTAGGCCATTAAAAGCCGATGAAATCAGGGTTAGCTTAAAGTGACCACCACCGCTAGCAGCGCCAGCATGGCCGGCATGTAAATGACTCTCGTCTTCAATTGCAATCTCATCAATCGGTAGTGCGGCTTTGAGGTCAACCAGAAATAAAGCAATGCGTTCTTGGTTTTTACTCATGAGGGCGTTTCTTCTTCCATGTGTTTACTGAGCCAAAATCCTTGCGCAATGACAAAGACGATGAGCAGGGCGGTTGTTCCGAAGAGCTTGAAATTAACCCAGGTATCTTCCGAAAACTGAAAGGCGACATACAAATTCAGTGCGCCCATGAGTAAGAAAAAAATCGACCAAGCCAGATTGAGTTGGCTCCAGGTATTGCGTGCGGTATTTTCTTTTAGGGTTACCTGCTTGCCCATCAGTACCTGAATCCAATTCTTATTAAAAAATTGGGCGCTGATAAATAGGCCAGCAGCAAATAGCCAGTAGAGCGCAGTTGGCTTCAGTTGGATGAATGTTTTGTCTTGCAGGAGGATGGTTAATGCGCCCAAAACGATAATCAATACCAGGCTCATCCACTGCATTGCATCGATTTTGCGATGGCGGTAATAGACCCATAAAATTTGAGCGATGGTGGCAATCATTGCCACGATGGTGGCAGTGTAGATGTCAGCAAACTTGAACGCAACAAAGAACAGAATGACAGGGAAGAGGTCGAATAAAAATTTCATGGTGTGATTATCGCCGTTATTGTCCTGACCCCACATTTTCACTGGGCTCAAAGCGTAATGATGCGGAGTTAATGCAGTAGCGCAGGCCTGTCGGCTTGGGGCCGTCTGTAAAAACGTGGCCTAAATGGGCATCGCAATTTTTGCAACGCACCTCGGTACGACTCATACCGTAAGCCCCATCCTGATGCTCTGAGATCACCTCTTGGTTCAGGGGGCTATGGTAACTAGGCCAACCACACCCAGCATCAAATTTGGTGCCTGACTCGAATAAGGGAGTGCCGCAACACACGCATTGGTACTTGCCGTTTTCCCAATAGTCCCAATACTTGCCAGTAAAAGGGCGCTCGGTAGCGGCTTCACGCGTAACGCGGTATTCAATATCACTTAATACAGCGCGGTACTCTTCATTGGTTTTTTTCATCTTATTTACCTGTTCTTTTTATCTCATGATTCTTTTCTTACGATGAGCAACTGAGATCGGAAACCACCTCATCTGGCAAGGGAGCCAATGCATAGCGTTCAAACTCAGGCTGCTCATCAAAAGGCCGACTTAGAATGCCTTGCAGTCGATTGACCTCGGTAAAGTCATCCTGTTGCGCCATTTCGATTGCACGCTGGGCTAAATGGTTACGGAGTATAAATTTAGGGTTGACCTGATTCATCAGCGCTGCGCGCTCATTATCGGAATGCGATTCCTGCATTAAACGCGTGCGGTATTGGATTAGCCAAGCATCGGCTGCATCCCGATCCACAAATTGATCGCGCCAATTCGAATCGGCACTCTTTTTTTCTATAGCAGATAAGCTACGAAACACATTCGTAAAGTCCGCTCGGTTGGCATGCATGAGTTGCAATAACCCCTCAATTAATTCCATGTCCTCTGGGGCGTTAATCTGCAAACCCAGTTTTGCTCGAAATAGTGCCAACCATTTAGATTCATATTCCAGTGGAAAAGTGCTCAGGGCTGCACGCAAGATATCGGCGGCATCTTCATCTGGGCTTTCTATCTCGACGAGTGGCACCATGGCATTGGCAAGGCAAGCCATGTTCCAGTGCATGATTTTAGGTTGGCGATGGTAGGCGTAGCGACCGCCACTATCGGTGTGGTTGCAAATGTGATCAAGTGCAGTGTGGTCTAAAAAACCAAAAGGGCCGTAATCCATTGTTAAGCCGAGCGCGCTGATATTGTCGCTATTCAGAACCCCATGGCAAAAGCCGACGGATTGCCACTGTGCAACGCATCTCGCACTGCGCGCCGATATTGCCTTAAATAAGGCAAGGTATGGAGTGCTGCTGGATTGGCACTCGGGGTAGTGCGCCTCAATTAAATACGCAGCAAGCTCCCGTAATCGCTCGTGTAATCCATTGGCGGCATAGTGCTCAAAGTGGCCAATGCGAATAAAGCTCGGAGCTAGGCGAGCGCATACCGCTGCTGTTTCGATGGTTTCGCGCCGTACGGGCTGTTTAGACCCCACCAAGGACAATGCGCGCGTGGTCGGAATGCCCAAGGCATGCATTGCTTCGCTGCATAGATATTCACGAATCGATGAGCGCAAAACAGCCCGGCCATCGCCCATACGCGAATAGCGCGTCATACCTGCACCCTTTAGTTGCAGCTCTTGGTGGTTTAGTTCCCCCAACAATATGGCTCGACCATCGCCCAACTGACCAGCCCAGTGACCAAATTGATGACCGCTATAGGCGGTAGCCATGGGCTTTGGAAATAGGCGCTGACCTAATTCTGCTGGATTGCCCGCTAATACGGCGAGCCAATCCGGATCCTGCGGTAAATGGTTCGAGCCTAAGGCAATGCCAACGAGTTCGGCTGCCTCAGGGGAAACCGCAATCCAATAGGGGTCTGGGAGTGGGGTGGGGGCGATCGATTGACAGGTGTCGTCGCCGATAAGGGAAAATGCCATAAGCTATTATTCTATGGTTATTTAACCCCTACCGTTGCCGACCCAATACGTCAATTACCCCACTGCAAACATGACTAATCAAACTGAACTGACTGCCGCCGCCAAGCTAAGCAATTTAGGCCAAGAACTTGACGTCCCATTCTTAAAATTACTCGGAATCCGTTGCCTCAGCGCGGAAATGGGTAGCGGGGAAATTCTGCTCGCCATTAAGCCCGAGCATAAAAATACCTGGGAAGTGGCACATGGCGGAGTGTTATTAACCCTGATGGATGTCGCCATGGCGGTTGCTGCTCGCTCGGGTGATCCGGACGACCGCAGCGTGGTGACGATTGAGCTTAATACCAATTTTTTACAAGCCGCCAATGGCATCCTGCGCGTAAAAGCCGATACCGTGCACCGTAGCGTGACGATGGCCTTCTGTGAGGCAAAGCTGTACGACGATCAAGGCCGAGTGTGTTGTATGGCGACCGGAACGTTTAAGTACTTGCGGCGTTTGCCAACACGCAACGCAAATGGGGAGCGCGTTATTAACCCCGATCAGCGGGTCGAGTAAATTCGTCTGAATTAAACCGAGAGGTTTGAGCCGGATGCGCTCGTAAGCGCGCCGGTAATGACGTCGTGGCCAATGGTTCCATTGGCATCAAAACGGCGTTCAACCATTTCAAAGGCACCGTCTTTCCGAATACGCAATACCGTACTTGAACGTGTGCCATACATCGGGGTTTGAATAAATGCAGGGGACAAGGCTTTTTCCCATTCCTTGCTGACGCCGGTGCTGGGTAATTCTTGGTCGACCGCAACACGAGTGTCGCTGAGCAGATGCAAATAATGATCCACGTGCTTGAGATTACCTTGGTCCATTGCTAGTGTTTGGGCAAAAGCAGCGACCCGATGCGTAACTTTAGGCCAGGGCGTATCGAGCATCGCGTTCGATAAGCCGTAGACGCCTGCATCTAAGGCTTGCTTTGGGAAGGTTTTGCGTGGCCGAATTGATTGGCCAAGCATCATGCGATTGCTAACCCAATGCATCTGTGCATCACCCGGATTGCTAAGATCGGCCATGAGCATATTAAAGCCGTTGTACTGCTCAAAGCGTTTTGCATTCTGTTGAATGAAGCGATCGGGCTTATGCTCACCGATCAGATACATCAGCGATAGCTCGCCACGGGTTCGCGCATCTGGATTTTTTTCACTGGGTGCCCGTACATTGGTGAGTGCAGCAAAGCGACCTGATTTAGTAAAGCCCAGCCAAGTGCCGGGACTGCCTAATACATCCGCACGATCCCGGCCGGCTAATAGCTCGGGGTGCTCCGACCACCACTCCATTTTTTCGGTATCGCGCTCATAAAACTCATCGCGATTCGCGGCAACGACTAGCGGATAGTCGGGATGGGATTTCCAGGCGAAGAGAATGAGGCACATAGCAATACTATGCCTGATTAAAT
>CAZUMD010000039.1:8912-12422 GCA_964621735.1 uncultured Polynucleobacter sp. | reverse complement strand
CCACTTTCTGCAAGGTAATGGTCTTCGTATTGCGCGGCATCGCATAAAAATCAGGACCATAAAAACTAGCAAAGGCCTCAAAGCGGCTTAACTGATTGGCCGCTTCAAATACCTCCGCATACAAACCAAGGGCATTGAAAGCCGTATAACAACCCGCGCAACCGCAACTATTTTCTTTTAGGCCTTTGGCATGCGGCGCACTGTCAGTTCCCAAGAAGAAGCGAGGGTTACCGCTGGTAGCTGCTTCAACTAAAGCTAAGCGATGCTCTTCGCGTTTCAGAACAGGTAAACAATAATTGTGTGGCCGAATGCCGCCTGCAAAAATCGCATTGCGGTTCATCAGTAAATGCTGCGGCGTAATCGTCGCCGCTAAAGTATTTTTATTATTCGTGTGTGCATCACGCACGTAATGGGCTGCTTGCCGCGTGGTGATGTGCTCAAACACGATCTTAAGCTCTGGAAAATCACGGCGCAAAGGCTCAAGGATGGTATCGATAAAGACCGCTTCGCGATCAAACACGTCGATCTCGGCATGGGTTACTTCACCATGTATTAACAAAGGCACACCTTCTTTTTGCATGGCTTCCAGCGTGGTATAGCAGTGTTTGATATTTGTTACACCCGCATCGCTATTGGTTGTTGCGCCGGCAGGATAGAGCTTAAATCCAGCTACTCCGGCATCCCGTACCTTGCGCACCTCCTCTGCGGGCGTATTGTCCGTCAGATACAAGGTCATAAGCGGAGTAAAACCAGTAATGCCACTTGCTTTGAGTTGCGCTTCAATGCGGCCCCGGTAGGCATTGGCCAAAGCCACTGTTGTCACCGGTGGACGTAAATTCGGCATGATGATTGCCCGAGCAAACTGTTTGGCGGTATGGGGCAAAACATACTTCAATACATCGCCATCGCGTACATGCAAATGCCAATCATCCGGCTGAGTTAGGGTGATGCTAGTCACTGCGGTCATGGTGTCGCTCCCAATCCAGCGGGCAATAAAATAATGCGGAAATCATTCACATTCGTTAATGTGGGGCCCGTTTCCACCAAGGCGCCCAGCTCACTAAAAAATCCATAGCAATCGTGCGCTGCTAAATACTGTCCAGCCCGCTTATGTTCATCCCGAGCGCGCTTGCGTGTCGCTGGAGTAAACCAAGCACCGGCATTTTTTTCGCTGCCATCGATGCCATCCGTATCTGCAGCTAAGGCAGCAATACCACCCAGATCGGGCGTAGCTGCAAACAGCGATAGCAAGAATTCACTGCACCGCCCGCCGCGGCCTTTAACGCCAGCCGGCAAAGTCACGGTGCACTCACCCCCTGAAATCAAGGCCATGGGTAAGGCGCCCCATTGCCCATGCGTCAAGGCTTCCCGGGCTAATCCCGCATGCACTAAGGCAACGTCTTTTGCTTCTCCCGTAATGGTGTCACCCAAAATAAACGGGGTGTAACCAAACTGCCGCACACACTCGGCAGCAGCCTCTAAGCTGCGGTGGGCTGTGGCAATCACGTGATTGCGAACTGGCTGGTTTACTAAATCAAGCTCTTTTAGGGTTTCTGGAATGAGTCCGCTACGCCCTTTTTCTAAGTGCGCCAATACACTGGCTGGAATAACATCGGACCCCAGATTGTATTTAGCCAAAATCGCACACGCATCTTCATAGGTGGAATAGTCTGCTGCGCAGGGGCCACTCGCAATATCAGCCGGCGAGTCGCCCGTGACATCAGAAATCAACAATGCCTCAACACGAGCGCCGCGCGCAATCGCAAGGCGCGCGACATTGCCGCCCAAAATAGCAGACAGGTGTTTGCGTACGATATTCATTTCTTCGATCGGTGCACCGCTGCGCAATAAGGCTTCGGTAGTCTGGCGCATATCGTCAATGGTGATTCCAGCCTGCGGTAGCGTTAGCAAACTGGATCCACCGCCCGAGACGAGCGCGATCAAGATGTCCCCTGTTTTGAGCTCGCCCACGCGGCGCATCATCTGGGCAGCGCCATCCATACCGGCCTGATCCGGCACGGGGTGACCTGCCTCAATAATCGTGATGTATTTTGTAGGTGAGGCGTGGCCATAGCGCGTCAGGACAATGCCCTCCAGCTGCGCATCAGGCCAATGGCTAGCAGCATGCGACTCAAGTGCGGTAGCCATGGCAGCGCTGGCCTTTCCGGCACCAATCACCAAGCAGCGCCCCTTAGGCTCGCTACCCACTGGAAAAATACGTGCTAAGCATTCGGGGACGATGTGCTTTGGCTCTGCGACTGCTAGTGCAGCTGCAAAAGTATCTTTTAGTATTTTTTCTTCTGGGTGGGCCATGAATATGCTTTCAGTACCATTCTAATCAACTGCCGTGCGCTCTTGCATTTGCCACATTTCCGCATAGCGGCCATGGGCTTCCAGTAACTGGGCATGGGTGCCACGCTCAATGATCTGACCGTGCTCCATCACCAAAATTTGATCGGCATGGGTAATGGTAGAGAGTCGGTGGGCAATAATCAAGGTGGTTCGATTGCGCGCTAAATTGAGCAACTCTTCCTGAATTGCCCGCTCCGTCTTGGAATCGAGGGCCGAGGTGGCTTCATCAAAAATCAACATGGCTGGTTTTTTAAGCAATGTTCGGGCAATGGCGACCCGCTGCTTCTCACCGCCCGATAACTTCAATCCACGCTCACCCACTTGGGTGTTGTACCCATCCGGCAATCGCTGAATGAAGCCATCAATTTGCGCCGCCCTTGCAGCGGCTTGTACTTCTTCCATCGATGAGCCGGGCTTACCGTAGGCGATGTTGTAGCCGATGGTGTCATTAAACAAAACCGTATCTTGTGGCACGATGCCAATCGCACTGCGCAAACTCGCCTGCTGAACCGCATCAATGCTTTGTCCATCAATGTCGATACGGCCGCTTTGAATATCGTAAAACCGAAACAGCAAACGGGCTAAGGTGCTCTTGCCCGCCCCACTTTGACCAACGACTGCTGTAATGGTGCCCGCCGGAATCGTAAAACTAATATCCCTCAAAATCTCCCGCTTCTTCTCATAGTGAAACGACACATGCTCAAAACAGACCTTTGGTCCTGTCTGGTAATTAGCAATATGCAGCGGCGGGGCATTGGGCTTATCGGCAATCTCGCGATCGGTACTTAATAAACTAAACATGCGATCCATGTCAGTAATGGCTTGCTTGATTTCCCGGTAAATCACGCCCAAGAAATTGAGGGGGATATACAACTGAATCATCAGCGTATTGACTAGCACTAGGTCACCTAAGGTCATCGTGCCATTACTGACACCAACCGTAGCCCGCCACAGAATCAAAACAAGGCCAATGGCAATGATGATTTGCTGGCCTAAGTTTAAAACTGCTAATGACTTTTGCGACTGGATCGCTGCAGTTTGATAGCGAACTAAATTATCGTCATAACGACGCGATTCAAACTGCTCATTACCAAAATACTTCACGGTCTCAAAATTCAATAAAGAATCGATGGCTTTTTGATTTGCCTTCGAGTCCAT
>CAZUMD010000039.1:0-8812 GCA_964621735.1 uncultured Polynucleobacter sp. | reverse complement strand
CGCCACTTTGCGTACCGCATTTTGGGTCACTCGTGCAAACAAGGCTTCGCGTAATTCATTAAACAGGGAAGCAGATACGCGCAAAGCCCCGTATGCCAAAATCAAACCCACGGGAATCAACATCAAGGCCTGCGCTGAATCCACTTTTACATTGAGCGTATCAATCAAATCCTTTAAGAGGATCGGAATACCCAAGTTGGCAAACTTAGCCGCAATCAAACACGATAGCGCCAATGCCACTCGTATCTTGTGCTCGAGTAAGTAGGGTAGTAAATCGCGAATGACGCGCCAGTCACCCCGGGTAAAGGCATTTGCTTTTGGGGTAGCAGCAGAATCAGTGGTTGCGTGGTGGGTGGTGGGTCTCATTAGCCTATCTTATTGATGAATGGCCTACTTTGCTGCATCAAGCGCTTGTAAACGCAAAATCGCTGCAGTGTTGCTTTCCGAGAAACACCGTTTTGCTGCCTCAGCAAAGGGCAACCACTCAAAAGCGGTGTGCTCTCGCGGCGCTAAGCGCACTGCGGTATTGGTGGGGACTGAGAGCGAGAACCAATGCTCGCGATTACTGGTAACACCGGGCGCATAGCGATAACGCCAATCGGGGTAGATCACATAATCGACGGCGTGCTGCATGTCCTGAAGAGCATCGCTTGGTAATGCAGTGACATCAATCCCCGTCTCCTCAAACACCTCACGTATTGCGGCTTCCCGCGTAGGCTCATCTGGAAAATCAAGGCTGCCTGTTACCGACTGCCAAAATCCAGGGCGGTCGGCACGCTCAATTAATAAAACATCCCCATTCGCATTGTGAATCACAACCAATACTGAAATGGGGATTTTCAAGAGAGGCTATCGATCCTATTAGGCAGCTGGCGTGGCTTGGCGCAAACGAATGTGCAACTCGCGCAATTGGCGCTCATCCACTGGGCTTGGGGCCTGAGTTAAAAGGCATTGCGCGCGCTGGGTTTTGGGGAAGGCAATCACATCACGAATCGATTCCGAGCCCGTCATCATCGTGACGATCCGATCCAAACCAAAGGCAATACCGCCGTGGGGAGGAGCGCCGTATTGCAAAGCATCCAATAAGAAACCAAACTTGGCTTGCGCCTCTTCAGGGCCGATGTTTAAGGCACGGAAAACCTGACTCTGCACCACCTCTTGGTGGATCCGGACTGAACCGCCACCAATTTCGCTGCCGTTAAGCACCATGTCATATGCTTTGGCTAAACACTTACCCGGATCGGTTTCGAGAAACTGCATGTGCTCATCTTTGGGGCTAGTGAATGGGTGATGGCAAGCAACCCAACGCCCTTCGCCGTCATCGTAATCAAACATCGGGAAGTCAACGACCCACAATGGCTTCCATGCATCCGTGAATAAGCCATGCGCTTTACCCCAGCTTGATAAACCAATGCGTAAACGCAAGTTGCCGATGGCATCATTCACAACTTTGACCTTATCGGCACCAAAGAAAATGATGTCGCCATCTTTTGCATTGGTGCGCTTCAAAATGCCATCAATTGCAGCATCGTGCAGATTTTTGACGATCGGTGACTGCAGGCCATTGCGACCTTCACTGACTGAATTCACCTTGATCCAAGCCAATCCCTTCGCGCCATAGATGGCAACGAACTGGGTATAGTCATCAATTTCGCTACGGCTAATCTCAGCACCGCCCGGAATACGCAAGGCAACAACACGGCCATCCTCTTGATTGGCTGGACCAGAGAAGACCTTAAAGTCGACATCCTTCATCAGGTCCGTTACCTCGGTAAATTCCAGGTTCACGCGCAGATCTGGCTTATCGGAACCAAAGCGTGCCATGCCCTCGGAATAAGGCATGACTGGGAATGGATTCGGTAAATCAACATTCATCACGGTCTTGAAAATGTGGCGCACCATGTTTTCAAATAGATCGCGGATCTCAAGCTCATTTAAAAAGGATGTTTCGCAATCGATCTGAGTGAATTCAGGCTGGCGATCGGCACGCAAATCCTCATCGCGGAAGCATTTGGTAATTTGGTAGTAACGCTCAAAACCGGCAACCATCAGCAACTGCTTGAATAATTGTGGCGACTGCGGCAAAGCAAAAAACTGACCATCATGCACGCGTGATGGCACCAAGTAATCGCGCGCACCCTCAGGCGTACTCTTAGTTAACATCGGTGTTTCGATATCGATAAATCCAGCAGCGTCCAAGTAGCGGCGGGTTTCCATTGCGACGTTGTAGCGCAAGCGTAAATTCTTTTGCATTTGCGGACGACGCAAGTCCAATACGCGGTGGGTCAGGCGTGTGGTTTCAGACAGGTTCTCATCGTCCAATTGGAATGGCGGTGTAACCGATGCATTTAAGATCACAAGCTCATGGCACAAAATCTCCACCTTGCCACTCACTAAATCGGCGTTTTCAGTACCAGCCGGACGCGCACGTACCAGACCTTTAATCTGAATGCAAAACTCATTGCGTACCTGCTCGGCAAGTGCAAACATGGCAGCACGATCCGGATCGCACACCACTTGCACAAAACCCTCGCGATCGCGCAAGTCAATAAAGATAACGCCACCATGGTCGCGGCGGCGGTTAACCCAGCCAGCCAGTGTGACTTCTGTACCAATCAGTGTTTCCGTTACCTTACCGCAGGCATGGCTTCGCATCGACATAATGTTCCTATGAATCTCTATTTTTTGTAAGTGTGGGGGCATTCGTGCGAACGCCTGGCGGCACAGAGCCCATTGAAACAATGTGCTTGAGCGCCTCTTCTACTGTCATGTCTAGTTCAATGACAGAAGACCGGGGGACAATCATGAAAAATCCCGATGTGGGATTTGGGGTCGTAGGCAAAAATACGTTGACGTAATCTTCGCCGACTTTGGAACTGATTTCTGCGGCGGGCGTGCCCGTTTGAAACGCAATCGCCCACGAGTTCGGATGGGGATAGCGAATTAACAAGGCCTTTCGAAAAGCCTGGCCGCTTCCAGAAAATAAAGTGGAGGAAACCTGTTTTACGCTCGAATAGATGGAGCGCACAATCGGAATGCGATTCACCAGCTTATCCCAGACACGCAACCACCACTGGCCTGCAAAAATAATTGCAACAAAACCGGTGACCATGATGACGCCCACCACAATCAGCACGCCAATGGCTGGAATCTCACGGAAATGCTTTAAGTCGGGGGAGAACTCCCCAGGTGAAACGGAAATGATGGCCATCATGACCGAACCAAAGATGCTATCGAGTACGCCCAAACCCCACGAGATCACCCAAACCGTGACCGCCACCGGAGCCCAAACCAGAATGCCTGCAATAAAGTATTTTTTCATAATTAATCTGCCTAGCCGGCATTTTAACGGCTAGAGAGCCGTAATGGGGTCTGGCCTAAAAAATACGGAGGGAAATCAGTATTGCACCGGCAATAAAGCCGCCCGCAAACAGCAAAGCACCGGTAATCAGGCGCCGTGTCTGGCGCTCTTCCTGGAGCAGGGTTTTGAGTAAAAGCAGTTCAGCGCCCTGTTCTGCTTTCGTTGACTGCGCCAAGCTCTCTGCCAGCAGGCGTGGCAAGGTGGGCAAAATTTTGGCCCAATTGGGCGCCTCTGTTTTGAGGCCCTCAATTAAGCCCCGCCAACCCAACTGCTCGCTAATCCACTTTTCCAAGATCGGTTTGGCGGTTTTCCACAAATCCAGATCCGGATCCAGTTGCCGCGCCAAACCCTCGACATTGAGCAAGGTCTTTTGCAATAAAGTCAGTTGCGGCTGGATTTCTACATTAAAGCGCCGCGAGGTCTGAAACAAACGCATCAGCACAATGCCCAAAGAAATTTCTTTCAAGGGGCGATCAAAGTAGGGTTCGCACACGGAGCGCACAGCGCCCTCTAATTCTTCTACGCGCGTATCCGCTGGCACCCAGCCAGACTCAATGTGCAATTCTGCTACGCGGCGATAATTGCGATTAAAAAAAGCCAGGAAATTTTGCGCGAGGTAATTTTTATCAGACTCACTCAGCGCGCCGACGATGCCAAAATCTAAGGAAATGAATCGCCCAAAACGCTCAGGCTCTAAGCTGATCAGAATATTGCCTGGGTGCATGTCCGCATGAAAGAAGCCGTACTGAAATACTTGGGTAAAAAAGATTTCAACACCATCGGCTGCCAATTTTTTGAAATCAACTCCAGCTGCGTGTAATTCGTCGGTGCGGCCAATCGAGATGCCATTCATGCGCTCCATCACAATCACGCTGGTATGGCACAGATCCCAATACATTTCCGGAATCATCAACTTATCTGAATTGATAAAATAGCGCCGCAACTGACTGGCGTTGGCCGCCTCGCGCATCAAATCCAATTCATCGTGCAAATAAACATCAAACTCCGCAACTACCTCGCGTGGCTTTAAACGCCGACCATCAGCCGATACCTTTTCCACGATCTTCGCCAAGTCGTGCATCAATGCCAAGTCATCCTCAATCACAGGCAAGATGCCTGGGCGTAAGACCTTGATGGCTACCTCACGTCCTTCCCATTCCGGGCGCTGTGGGGTTGCGCGCAGCACACCGAAATGCACTTGGGCTACCGAGGCGCTAGCGACCGGCGTGGCATCAAACTGAATAAAAACGTCTTCAATCGGTTTGCCCAGCGCAGTTTCAATCAGCTCGCGTGACTCGGCATTGGAGAACGGTGGCACTTGGTCTTGCAACTTAGCCAATTCATCCGAAATATCATCCGGCAATAAATCGCGGCGGGTGGATAGAACTTGGCCAAACTTAACAAAGATCGGGCCAAGCGCCTCTAGGGTTAGTCTTATCCGCACACCCCGCGGTAATGAATTCGGAGATGCTACGCAAGCAATCGAAAGTAAGATCCGTTTTATACCGGGCTTGAGGTTGTCGCGTAGTAAGGGCAATAAACCAAAACGCCATGCCGTAAAAAAGATAAAACAAAGTCGTGCAAAGCGAGCCATGCTTATTTACTCCTTTGCTGCAGCAATGTAATACGCTTATCCAAACGCTCGACGCTATCGCGTAATTCCATGAGCTGGTTTTTGTGTATTGCAAAATCACGTTGATTCAATAGAACCTTCTTTTCTTCACTGAGGTACTCAACGGCATTTTCAAGCAGATCGCGGCCAGCTGCTTTTCCGGCACTCGCTATTTTTTTTCCTTGGGCGACAGCAAAGTGGGCTGGTGCATCCCCAATGATTTTGGAGAGGTCCTCTTCGTATTCCCAGCGCAACTGACCCGCTAAGCGGCCCAATAACTGAGCCAAATCGGCATCCCCCGCAATCGTCACGGATTTAAATGCATTTTCCCGAATGGGGCCACTGCTAGTCAGCAAGGTGGAAAGTGCTTGGCTTGAAATCGTCAGCACGAGGGCTGTTCTGATCGGTGGCACAGCTTCCCCATCGGATATTTCCGTACTATCTGCATGACGTACCGCTTCCAAGAGTCCGCTATTGGTAATTTGCACGGCAAATCGACCAAAGGGCATTTCTAAGGCAATGGCTTTGCCGGCGTGCTTTGCTAGCTCGGCGCTAGCCCAAGGCTCGCCCGCCAAGACATGATTAATGCCGTGGCAGATGGCTGCACTGGTAACTGGCCGGGCGGATGTTGATACCGAATTCATGGGTGCAAAAAACCCGCACGAATGCGGGTTTTTCCGTGGGGAAAGCCTAAGCTTAAACCAACTGCTGAATCCCGGCTAGAACCCAACCGCCAGAACCATGAATTGGCTTGCTCAAGTTCCAAATTTCGGTAAATGGCTCAGCTGGAGCGCCTGCCTGCTCCCGAATCATGCCGGTGAATTGAATGCTGGCTAAATAATTGTCTTGGCCAGTTTCAACACCCAGCAACTCGGCATTGAGGGTAACCACGTCGGTTTGATTGCTTGCTTCGGCACGCGCATTCAGATCTTGCGTCAGATTACTAAACATCTCGGGCGTAGCAAACTCACGCAAGGAATCCAAATCACCGTCATCCCATGCTTTTTGCAATTTAACGAAGTAGTGCTTTGCATTGTCCAAAAACGCATACTCATCAAAGCCAGGTGGTAAGGACTTAGCCACTTCAGGAACCACTGCAGCTGCGCCACCAAACGAGGCGGCAACAGGTACAAAGCCAGGCTCATTGCGTGCGTTGCCATGCTCATAGGCGGTGCGCTGCATGCCATTGTTCGCTGCAGCAGCTGGGCTTGTGCGCCCTGCACCCGACATCGATGGCATAAAACGCTTGAGGATAAACAGGAGGAGTAAGCCGACTGCCAAAGCAATCAGAAGACCAGTGAAGAACGAAGCGGCCGCTTCACCCAAACCAAAATGGGAAAGGAGGTATGCAATACCAAGGCCTGCCGCTAAGCCACCGAGCATGCCGCCAAATCCAGGGCGCTTGGGCGCTGCCGCCGCTGCATTACCAGCAGCGGGTGCCGCAGGTTGTGCTTGCTGCGCTGGCTTTTGAGCTTGCGCAGGCTGTGCTTGCTTTTGTACTGGGGCCGATTGACCGATATTTTTTCCGCTGCCCATGCGCTTGGCATCGACGTAACCAACCGAAGAAAAGGTCAATGCGACGGTAAGTACTACAGCTTTGATTGCATTTTTATTCATTTATTTAGGTCTCCAGTAATGCACAACGACAAAACTAACACTTAGTATTTAATACCAATATGGAGCGCTACGATACCCCCAGTTAACCTATGGGTATCAACGGCGTCAAAACCGGCCTCTAGCATCATATTTTTCAAGGTTTCGGCGTCCGGGTGCATTCGGATCGATTCAGCCAAATACCGATAACTTTCGGCGTCTTGGGCGATTTTTTCACCCAACCACGGCAATACCTTAAAAGAGTACACGTCGTATGCCGGCTGGAGCATCGCATCGGGCTTCGAAAACTCCAAGACTAAAACCCGTCCGCCCGGTTTAATCACTCGCAGCATTTCGGATAAGGCACGTTCTTTGTGGGTCATATTGCGAAGCCCAAAAGCAACCGTCACCACATCAAAGTGATTTGCCGGAAATGGAATGGACTCCGCATCAAATTGCACGCAAGGCAAGGACATACCTTGGTCGAGCAACCGATCGCGCCCAACCCCCAACATCGATGCATTGATGTCGCTGAGCCAAACCTCGGCATCAGGGTCTTTAGCCCACCCAGCAGCTTTTGCAAATGCGGAGGCCAGGTCGCCAGTACCGCCTGCAATATCTAGAATTTTTTGACCCGGGCGAACCTGCGCCCGAGCGATGGTGAGTTTTTTCCAAATGCGGTGCAGACCGAATGACATCAAATCATTCATCACATCGTATTTATTCGCTACCGAGTGAAAGACATCGGCGACCTTGCCTGCTTTCTCTACCTCGTCTACCGTTTGATAACCAAAATGGGTTTTATTCATATTGCCGTATCTGAGGTGTTTATTTATTTCCGCAGGAATGGCCTTCGTGGCCAGTTTGCGCTGCTGCGACATCGCGGCTTGCGCCTGCTTGCTTTAACTTATCGAGGTAATCGTTCCACAAAGCATCTTGGTTTTCGCAGAGGAAATACAAGTACTCCCATGAAAACAAACCAGAGTCATGCCCGTCTGAAAACATCGGACGAATGGCGTAATGGCCGACTGGCTCAAGCTCATTAATCCCGACATCGCGTTTGCCAGTCTGTAAAGTCTCTTGACCAGGGCCGTGGCCCCGGACCTCTGCTGAGGGCGATAATACGCGCAAGAATTCAAACGGCAGACGGTATGCATTGCCATTCTCATAACTCAGCTCCAAAACCTTGGATTGCTGGTGCATCACTACATTTGTTGGAATCATTAAACCAATACCCTCTCAATGCCGCCCTGGTTTGCTTGGGCGACGTAATCTTGCATCCAATTGTCGCCTAAGATGCGTTGCGCCATTTCAACGACGATGTAATCGGCAGTGGTTGCGCTATCCGCATCAAAGCGCGATAAACCTTGTAGACAGGATGGGCAGCTGGTTAATACCTTAACCTCGCCAGTAAAGTCGGCTTTTAAGGTGGCAGCCGCCTTTTCCATTTCAATCTGCTTACGAAAGCGGATCTGCGTGGAAATATCCGGCCGCGTCACGGCTAAGGTACCCGACTCACCGCAGCAACGCTCATTCTTCAAAATGGCTTGTTTGTCTTCCGTCTGAATCAGCTCATTCACGGTCTTGAGTGGGTCTTGCAACTTCATCGGCGAATGGCAAGGATCATGGTACATGTAGCGCACGCCCGTCACGCCCTCTAATTTGACGCCCTTCTCCAACAAGTATTCATGAATATCAATGATTCGGCATCCAGGGAAAATCTGCTCAAACTGATAGCCGGCTAATTGGTCGTAGCATGTGCCGCACGACACGACGACGGTTTTAATATCTAAGTAGTTCAGCGTATTAGCAACCCGATGGAACAAAACGCGATTGTCCGTAATCATCTTTTCTGCTTTGTCGAATTCGCCGTTACCGCGCTGGGGGTAGCCGCAGCACAGATAGCCTGGCGGCAATACGGTTTGCACGCCAACATTCCACAGCATGGCCTGAGTAGCTAAGCCTACTTGCGAGAACAAACGCTCAGAGCCGCAGCCCGGGAAATAGAACACTGCTTCAGTATCAGCAGAAGTCGTTTTAGGGTCCCGAATAATTGGCACGTAGTTAGCGTCTTCAATATCTAATAAAGCGCGAGCGGTTTTCTTAGGTAAATTGCCTGGCATCTTCTTGTTAACAAAGAAGATCACCTGCTCTTTAACGCTCGGCTTACCTACCGTTGCAGGAGGATGGGCTGTTTGCTGCGTGGCAAACTTACGCAAGACATCATTGCCCAAGCGCTGTAACTT
>CAZUMD010000038.1:0-12450 GCA_964621735.1 uncultured Polynucleobacter sp. | reverse complement strand
GCTGAAGCATCGCTTGTGACGCCGGCCCGCTGCAATTCGTCCTTTATTTTGCGCACCCCATAGCGCTCACTGCGCCGTCGCACCAAGGCCTCCGCAAAGCGAGTATCGGACAACCAACCTCGCTTCTCAAAGTCATCCAATACATCAGCAATTTGTATTTCGGGCGATAGCGCCGGCGTATCTGCTTGACTCTGCGCTTGATCCTGATCCTGCGCATTGCGCGCCCGGTCTGCCTTGGCTTGAAGTCTTAGGTAATCGCTCAGCTTTTTTTCTAATTCGGCACGGCTGTGCTCGCGCTGCGATAAAAGGCGCAAAGCCCGAGCTTTGAGACTCGGGCTTTGTTTTTTAGAGCTTACTGAATCAGGCATCAGCCGATTCAATCTCCGTATCGTCTACTGCATTGGTGATTGCAACACCTGCTTTAACGCCCAGCTTGGCACGAATCTTGGCTTCGATGTCTTTCGCAATTTCAGGATTTTCCTTCAGAAAATCACGAACATTATCTTTACCTTGACCAATGCGGTCACCGTTATAGCTATACCAAGAACCGGACTTCTCGACGATATCGGCTTCAACGCCCATATCGATTATTTCACCCTCACGTGAAATTCCTGCGCCGTACATGATGTCAAAAATAGCTTCGCGGAATGGCGGAGAAACCTTGTTCTTAACGACCTTGACGCGGGTTTCATTGCCGACCACCTCATCGCCTTTTTTGATGCTACCAATACGGCGAATGTCTAAACGCATGGTGGCATAGAATTTCAATGCATTACCACCTGTGGTTGTTTCGGGGGAACCAAACATCACACCAATCTTCATGCGAATCTGGTTAATAAAGATCACCATGGAATTGGTGCGCTTAATTGTGCCGGTTAATTTACGCAAGGCTTGACTCATCAAACGCGCTTGTAAGCCAGGCAAGGAATCACCCATATCGCCTTCAATTTCAGCGCGGGGAACCAAAGCCGCTACCGAGTCAATGACGATTAAGTCGATCGAGCCCGAACGCACTAAGGCGTCTGCAATTTCGAGTGCCTGCTCGCCAGTATCTGGCTGAGAAATCAGCAAGTTGTTCACATCTACACCCAAGCGCGAGGCGTATTGCACATCGAGCGCATGCTCTGCGTCGATAAACGCACAGGTGCCGCCAATCTTTTGCATTTCGGCAATCGCATGCAATGTCAAGGTGGTTTTTCCCGACGACTCGGGGCCGTAAATTTCAATCACCCGACCGCGTGCAAGACCGCCCACTCCAAGGGCAATATCGAGCCCTAAAGAGCCGCTTGAAACCACCTGAATATCTTGGTTAATTTCAGCATCGCCCAAGCGCATGATGGAACCCTTGCCGAACTGCTTTTCAATTTGCGCCAATGCCGCCGATAAGGCTTTTTGCTTATCGCCGCTCATGCCGTCAAATTCCGATGATGCTGATTTTTTCTTATCGTCCATTGCCATCTTTTGCTCTCCGCCTTTTTGTCTTTTGCCGTAAATTGGGGGTACAACCCGCCTCTTTTTTCTGCTGTTGTGCTGCCTTGATCAATCTGGGATCTACTGTATATAAAAACAGTACTTATTGCAAGCGCTGTTTATTTCGGCTTGCTTTTTTACCTACTGGGCAGATAAAGGCGGTCTTTTGGCGGGTACTTTTCCTGCCCACCAAAATAGCAATGGCATGGCAATAGCCCAAATTATTCCAATTAAAACAAGGGCTTGCGTTTCATCACCCCATTGTGCGGCGCCCAATTTAACCCCAGCGAAGTAGGACAAGGGACCCGTAATGGCGCCCAAGACCGCCGCCAAGACAAAACGCCCCTTTAACCAGGACATCGACTCATTGAGGGTGCACCCCAGAATGACCCACAAAGACCACATCCAAATGGGTGATAAAGCCGGCAAGAGTCCTTTTGACTCAAAGACCAGGCTACCGGTTTGCAATAGCAGGGTATCGGCAGCAATGCCTAAAACCAGGATTTTGAGCAGTAACACGCCCTCCTGCATGGGCTCACTGGATTGCCAGAGATGAAAGGCGGCCACTGCCAGGCAAAAAAGAACTGCCCAGCTCACATAGCCATATGCCGCGCCCAAAATGCAAGCAAACCAGCCAAGCTGGAATAAAACAAAGTTGATCAATTTACGCACAGCGCTACTCAACAGTTCAGCTTAGCGCTTATAAAAGGCCAAGGTAACTTCGCCCAAGTAAATGCCAAACTTGCTCATTTGCGCGCGATTGATCATGACTTTATCGTCCATCAAATACATCCAGTCATCAAATTGCACGTTGTAAATCGTGCCGTCCACTGGTAAGGCCAAGGTGTATTTCCAGTTCAATGCATTGCCGGCCATGAGACCAGCAGCCGAGCCAACCACATCATCTGCAGTCCCAGTAAAGACTCCCGGCGCCGTTTCCGTCAAAGTCCAAATGCGTTTTTGGGTGGTCCCATCGGAGTAGAAAAAGTCTTCGTCTAAAGTACCAACGCGCTTACCATCTTTCACTTCCCAGCTCGCTTTCATAACAACCTTAAAGCGTTTCACCACCTCATTGCTGCGATTGGTAAAGATGCCATAGGCGTCAATCGTGCCATTGAAATAGCTGGTGAGATCAAGTGTGGGCTTCTCTTTGGCGTACATCGATACCTGAGGAGAAGAGCAGCCGCCCAAGAGTAAAAGGGTAGTCAAGCAGAGTAAAGCAGAACGGAATAAGGATTTCATCGGGAGGGCTCACACGTTGGGGCAACAATTAAAGGGGCACAGGCTTGGCCAATCAAAGCGGTTCTCAGCTTAGGGGCAGCAGTTTTGGGATCAAGCCAGATGGAAAAAAATGCCTTGGCAAAATCATCGCCTGCAATTTCGCCTGCGGGTTTACCGTTGTGCAAAAAGACCGTGCCGCGCCCGGGAATATGAATCGCGGTCAGCGAACTACCCGAAACCACATTCGGAAAAATCCCATCTAGTTTTTTTTCCCACGCATTGCGATTCGCTTCGCTGACACCGAGGCGCTGCATTTCGTTAATGGTACTTTTCGTAATATCGGCACCCTTGAGCGAACGCAAGTAATTGAGATCTAACGCAAAGCCGCTTTGACCACGCTGATCGCCGACGTAAAGACGTGCATCGTAGACATCAAACCCCCAAAACGTCATACGGCCCTGGCCCTGCAATTGCAAGCCCTTAACATAAGGATCGAGCGATTCTTTGGCATGTACCGGGCCATTGACGACAAGCGTAGCCAGCAAAACCAGGATCCCGCAGAGGAGATTCTGGAACCGTGGCAATACCGGCATCGTATTCAATGGGATCATCGTTTAAGCATATCGAAGTTTTACTAATTCTGCTTACAATACCCTATCAACATTACGGCACGAAGCCCCATCTAATTGTGAATGAAAGTACCGCATGGCACTCAAACTAGGCTACAAAGACTTAATCGCTGATGCGATGAGCAAAATCGACACCCTCAATCAAGCAGAAGCAATGGCACTGCTGGATGATCCCGACACACTCTTTGTGGATATACGCGATGTGCGCGAACTCGAGCGTGAAGGCATGATTCCCAATGCATTTCATGCACCACGCGGCATGTTGGAATTTTGGGTTGATCCGGATAGCCCCTATTACAAGCCCGAGCTGGGCTCTGGCAAGCGCTTAGTGTTGTATTGCGGCTCTGCTTGGCGCTCTGCCCTGGCAGCTGAAATTCTGGTGCGCATGGGCGTTCCGAACGTATGCCATGTAGCGGGCGGCTTTACGGCCTGGAAAAAAGCCGAGCTCCCCGTTGCCCAAAAGCCAAGCAAGTCCCAGCAGGCCTAATAATCACCCTGCCTACTTAAACAGCCCATCCGCTTGGGCTGTTTTCGTATGGGCAAGCCCCTCTTGAAATTTCCTACAATGCCCCCTTATCTTAGGGTGTCCATTTAATCTTCCCTCGTTCGAAAAAGGGTATTCGCAATGACTACTGCTACAAAAGAAACCTTAGGCTTTCAAGCCGAAGTAAAACAATTACTGCAACTCATGATTCATTCCTTGTATTCCAACAAGGAAATTTTCTTGCGTGAACTCATCTCCAATGCATCCGATGCAGCGGATAAATTGCGCTTTGAAGCCATGACCCACCCCGATTGGTATGAATCCAATCCCGACTTAGCGATTCAGATTGAATTCGATAAAGCGGCGCGCACCCTCACCATTTCCGATAACGGCATTGGCATGAGCCGCGATGAAGTCATCAGCAATTTAGGCACAATTGCCAAATCGGGTACCAAAGAATTTTTCTCTAAGCTCTCGGGTGACGAGCAAAAAGACGCGGCACTGATTGGTCAGTTTGGTGTTGGCTTCTATTCCGCATTTATCGTTGCCGACCGCATTACCGTTGAAACCCGTAGAGCTGGCCTACCAGCTAGCGATGGTATTCGTTGGGAGTCCGATGGCTCTGGCGAATTCACCGTCGAGTCTATTAACCGGCCTGAGCGCGGCACCTCCATCATCTTGCACCTGCGCGAAGGCGAAGATGACTTTCTATCGCCCCACAAACTCAAGTCCATCATTCGCAAATACTCCGATCACATCTCCTTACCAATTCAGATGCGCAAGGAAGAATGGGATGAGGAGAAAAAAGAGCAGGTGATGAAGGATGAGTATGAGGCCATCAACCAAGCAAGCGCTTTATGGTCTCGCTCTAAATCCGAAGTCAGCGAAGAGCAATACACGGAGTTTTATAAACACCTCTCGCACGACTATGAGGGTCCTTTGTGCTACTCCCATAACCGCGTGGAGGGCCGTAGCGAATTTACCCAACTGCTGTACGTACCAGCACATGCACCATTTGATTTGTGGGACCGCAATAAGCGCGGCGGTATTCAGCTCTACGTCAAACGGGTGTTCATCATGGACGATGCTGAACAGCTGATGCCAACCTACCTGCGTTTTGTGACGGGCGTGATTGACTCGACCGACTTACCGCTCAATGTCTCGCGTGAAATTCTGCAAGAATCACGCGACGTTAAAGTTATTCGCGAGAGTTCAACCAAGCGGGTAATCAGCATGCTGGAAGAATTAGCGAACAGCGAAGATGCTGCTAAGCTGGAAAAGTACCGTACTTTCTGGACTGAATTTGGCCAGGTGCTCAAGGAAGGCATTGGCGAGGATCAAAGCAATCAAGAGCGCTTAGCTAAGCTCTTGCGCTTTGCCAGCACCCACAGCGATACTGCCGAGCAAACAACCTCACTAGCGGATTACATCGGTCGCATGAAAGAAGGCCAAGACGCGATTTTTTACGTTACTGGCGAAACATTCAATGCCGCCAAAAATAGCCCGCACTTGGAGATCTTCCGTAAAAAAGGCGTCGAAGTCTTGTTACTCTCGGACCGAGTGGATGAGTGGATGCTGTCCTTTATGCCCGAGTTTGAAGGCAAAAAACTGACCTCGGTTGCTAAGGGCGGACTGGATTTAGGTCAGCTCGCCGACGAAGCCGAAAAGAAGGAGCAAGAATCCACTGAGAAAGAATTCAAAGACTTGCTGGAGAAGATGAAAACGGCTCTGAGCGAAAAAGCAAAAGACGTACGCGTGACCTTTCGCTTAACGGATTCACCGGCCTGCTTGGTTGCCGATGAAAACGAACTCTCGGGTAATCTCTTGCGCATGCTCAAAGCAGCCGGGCAAGAAGCACCGAGCACTAAACCCATTTTAGAAATCAACCCCGAACATCCTTTGGTTTTAAAACTCAAGTACGATGACGCTGCATTTGACGAATGGGCTAATTTGCTATTTGATCAAGCCTTGCTTGCGGAAGGGGGTCACTTAAGCGATCCCGCCAGTTTTGTAAAACGCATGAATAAAATGTTACTGGGCTAAAAACACCATGAGAAAAGTAGAAACGCAATTTGGCAGCGGCGCATACGCTCAAAATATTACCGTTGGAACGCATCAACTCGTGTCTGACCTCGACTCCTCAAAAGGAGGTGCTGACATCGGTCCGTCGCCCCACGAGTACCTTGCTGCAGCCCTCGCCAGTTGCACCAGTATGACCCTCAAAATGTATGCTGGCCGTAAAAGCTGGGGGCTTGAGAACGCGATTGTGACGGTCAATATTAACCGCACCGATGAGGTCGAACGCTTTACGCGCACAATTTCCCTCGTTGGTAATTTAGATGCGGAGCAAACCGCGCGCCTGATGGAGATTGCCAATAAGTGCCCGGTACAAAAAGCCCTTATCGGTACGATTGCAATCGAAACCCAACTTGTGCAGTAACGCAAGCCGGGCTTAATACCGCCCGGCAGCTCACTTTACTTGGAGGTGCTTGAGGATCCTGAGCTGGAACTTGATCCCGAGCTAGATGATTTGCCGGCCTTATAGCCTTGGTTGTATTGTGATTGCTTTTCTTTTTCGTAGGCATCGTAAACGTAACCCGATGCAGCGCCCACTGCTGCGCCGCCAACCGCGCCCCAAATGGGATTGCCGTGGAAAATCGCAGTGCCTACCGCACCCGCCGCAGCACCAATTGAAGCGCCTGAGAGGGTGCGTTGCTCTGTGTTGCTCATATTCGAGCACCCTGCAGCTAAAAATACGACTGAGGTAATGGCGATTATTTTTTTCATGGATAGAACTCCTTCAAACAGGCATTGAGTGGATTAACGTGCGCACGGAAAGCGAACAGTCAAGAAGCGCAAAAAGGTACCCGAGGCAGGGGCACTGGCTGCCGGCGGATTATCTTGAACCCATTGCATGTATCCCGAAATAACCTCGTCACGCTTTGGTGCAGGCTGCTTAATGCAAATATTCGATTTAGCCATTTTTGGATTGCGGGTGGCTAAGTAGGTGTCATAGATTGCCGTGACATAGCCAATGCAAAAACTACGCGACTCTGGGCTGGCGGGTGTTTTGCACACAGTAACTAACTCTTGGGTGCTGAGCACCGGAATTTTTTCTTGGGCCTGAGCGGCGCCTGAGAATGCAAAAACAATGCTGATGGCGAGAAGTGCTTTTTTCATCGGGTTTTCCCTAGAGTTATCTTCTTTCGATGATAAACCAAGTGCAAATGCTGCCATGCAATTAAAGGCCATAAGCGCCATTTAATTCACCAATAAAGCCTGTTCGGTAGTGATTTTGATCTTAACCGCAGTAAGCGCCTTCACCATATCCAAATCGCTTCTCCCTCAAAATCTACAAAGCAAGCGGTGTAAGATGTAATTGATGAAAGTCGGGGTGTTTAATCTTCTACTTTTGTAAAAATTGATAACGTAAGGTTTAACGCAAAGCATATTCAAGTCGGTCATTCGGCGCGACGGTTCCCAAAAATCCGATCTTGTAACTTACTAACCAATCTCTGCCCACATATTCATTTACTCAAAGCCTGGTATGAAAATCGAAACCTCTCAATTTAGCAAAATCAATACAAAACACTGCCAAGATGACATGCAGGCATATTGGATGCCCTACACCCCGAACCGCTACTTTAGAAAAAATCCGAAGGTGATGGCAAGCGCCAAAGGCGTTTATTACACCGATGATCATGGGCGCAAATTATTTGATGGTGCTTCTGGCCTTTGGACCTCGCCACTGGGCCATGGCGACCCCCGCATCATCGAGGCTATTCAGAAGCAATATCAGACGATGGATTACGTTCCAGCATTTCAAATGGCCAGTAAAGAAACCTTTCGATTGGCCAATCGCATTACGCAATATGCTCCCGCTGATTTAGGAAAAGTGTTCTTTGTGAACTCGGGCTCGGAAGCGGTAGATACTGCCCTCAAAATGGCAATTGCTTACCATCGCGCCAGAGGTGAATCGAGTCGCACTCGGATGATTGGCCGCGAGCGAGCCTATCACGGAGGCTGCGTTGGTGGAATTTCAGTGGGGGGCATCCCCACGAATCGAAAAATGTTTAGCCCGATGATGATGCCCGGAGTCGATCACTTACCGCATACCTTAAACCTGTCGCAAATGGCATTTTCAAGAGGGCAACCTACTTGGGGCGCTCACCTAGCTGATGATCTGGAGCGATTAGTCTTATTGCATGATGCCAGCAATATTGCTGCCGTCATTTTGGAACCGGTGCAAGGATCAACGGGGGTCATTGTTCCGCCAGTCGGTTACCTGGAAAAAATTCGTGAAATTTGCACAAAGCACGGCATCCTGCTCATTTTTGATGAGGTCATCACTGGCTTTGGTCGCCTAGCGGCCAACTTTGGAGCAGATCGCTTTGGGGTTAAGCCCGACATGATTACATTCGCTAAAGCCATCACCAATGGTGTCATTCCGATGGGCGGCATTATTGCGCACAACGATATTTACGAGACCATCACTGGCAATGGCGGCCAAGAGCAGTTAATCGAGTTTTTTCATGGCTTTACCTATTCAGGGCACCCACTTGCTACTGCGGCAGCCCACGCATGTTTGGATATCTTTGAAGATGATGACATTTTGGCGCGCACGAAAGTTCTGGAGCAAGTCTTGGGCGATGCCGTGCACTCCCTCAAGGGCATGCCTGGGATTATGGATATTCGGAATTGTGGCGTCTCAGCGGCATTCGATCTTGAGCCGATTGCGGGTAAACCTGGCTTACGTGGCATGCAGGTTTTAGAGAGCTGTATTGAGCACGGTATATTGGTGCGCATTACCGGCGATACCATCGCCATGGGCCCTCCCTTTGTTGCGACCGCTGAAGAAGTCCAATCCTTAGTTGAAACCTTCTCCCGCGTCATTCAAAAGTCATTTAACTAATTAGTCTGCCATTTCACTCCTACTTTCCTGAAAGACGAAATCATGAACCTCAGTAAAATTTTCTCATTACGCACGATTGCATCGGTCGGCTTGCTCAGTTTTTGCATCGGCTTTGCTCAAGCAAGCCCAGACAGTGATTGGCCAAAAAAGCCCATTAAAGTTGTTTTATCTTTCCCTGCGGGCGGCTCAACGGATGTGTTTGCAAGGGCGATCATGGTTCCGCTCGGCGAGGCCCTGGGCCAAGCCATGGTGATTGAAAATAAACCCGGCGCAGGCGGCATGATTGGGCTTGGAACTGCTGCCAGTGCAGCGCCGGATGGCTACACCATTCACTTTAGTGCTTTAACCAATCAGGCAATCTCCCAAGCCCTTTACAAAAATCCGCCTGCAGACTTAAGAACGAGCTTTGCTCCAGTAGCTTTAGTGGGCGCCGTCCCCCACGTGCTCGTTGTTAATCCAACAGTACCTGCAAAAAATGTTGCAGAACTAAGCGCATTTATTAAATCGCGAAATGGCAATTTTAGTTATGCCTCACAAGGAAATGGGACCTTGTCCCACCTTGAAGCGCAGGTCTTCATGCAGCGCATTGGGGCGACTGGAGTACATGTTCCTTACAAAGGAAGTAGCTTTGCTTTGCCTGATCTGATCGCGGGCAATACATTAATGATGTTCGATAGTGTCACCGCATCTTTACCCCATATCAATAGTGGCAAATTGCGGCCTCTTGGAATTGCGTCGAGTGAACGCTCACCGCTAATGCCAACGGTTCCAACCATGACGCAGGCTGGAATGATGAAATTTGATGTGGAGAATTTATTCGCTATTTATGTCCCCAAAGGAACCTCACCCAAGATCATTAATCGATTGGAAAGTGAATTACGCCGGATTATTACCAACCCCGATTTAAAGCAACGTGTTGCCAATCAGGGCATTCTTCTTCAGTTTGAAAATGCCGGTAAGCTGGCTGAGATTACCAATGCAGAGCATGACAAGTGGAGCAAGATCGTCAATGCAGCCAATATTAAAATCGATTAATTCATGATGGATATCTCGCATCCTTACGGCCGTGGAAGAACCCCTGTCTTAGCCCGCAATGCGGTTGCTAGCTCGCAGCCTTTAGCGACGCAAGCTGGTTTAGAGGCACTGCAACAAGGCGGCAATGCGGTAGATGCTGCCCTGGCTACTGCAATGACATTAACTGTGGTTGAGCCCACTATGAATGGAATTGGTGGCGATGGATTTGCGCTGATTTGGGACGGTAAAAAATTACACGGCTTAAATGCATCGGGCCGAGCGCCGGCTGCATGGACACCCGACTTTTTTGCAGGAAAATCGGCAATGCCGTTGATCGGCTGGGATACGGTCACTGTTCCTGGCACCGTATCGGGCTGGGTTGCGCTTTCTAAAAAGTTTGGGCGATTGCCATTTGCATCCTTGTTCAAACGCGCTATTGCGTATGCTGAGAACGGCTTTCCCGTTTCGCCCGTGGTTGCTCGGCAGTGGCGCGAAGCCATTCCTATTCTGCAAGGTCAACCGGGATTTTTAGAGTCCTTCACGCTTAATGGTCGAGCCCCACTTGCCGGAGAAATTTGGCGCTTCCCAGAGCAGGCAAAGACCTTACGCAGTATTGCTGACAGCACCGGAGAATCGTTTTATCAAGGCGAGATTGCGCAGGCCATCGTCGATTTTTCAAAAAAGACGGGTGGATCTTTTTCTCTCGCCGACTTTCGTTCCCATGAAGCGAATTGGGTTGAGCCACTTGATTTCAAATACAAGGGCTATACCCTTTCTGAGATTCCGCCCAACGGCACTGGCATCATTGCCCAAATGGCATTGGGAATCTTGGATGCATTAAATGCAACGCAGTACCCACGTTATTCCGCGCAGCGCATCCATCTTCAAGTTGAATCGATGCGACTTGCCTTTGCGGATGCCTATGCGCATGTTGCAGATGCGGGTTCGATGCATTTGGATCCGCGCGCACTGTTAGATTCAAAATACCTTGCTCGCCGCGCCGCATTAATTGACCACAACAAAGCCGGGCAATACGCCAGCGGCGATCCGCATTCGGGTGGCACGGTGTATTTGTGCGCCGCGGATGATTCCGGAATGATGGTCTCCTACATCCAATCCAACTTCAAAGGATTTGGTTCGGGCGTGGTTGCGCCGGGCGGTATTGCGCTCCATAACCGTGGCATGGGCTTTAGCCTCGTGCCAGGACACCCCAATCAGGTCGCCCCGGGTAAGCGCCCATTTCACACCATCATTCCCGCGTTTTTAAGTAAAGCAGATAAGCCGGTCATGGCCTTTGGCGTGATGGGCGGAAACATGCAACCCCAAGGTCACTTGCAAATGCTTATGCATTTTGTTGATGATCAACTCAACCCCCAAGCGTGCTCCGATTCACCACGCTGGCGCATTGATGACTTAGGAAAACTCACCGTAGAGTCTTCTATGCCGTCCGATGTGGTTGATGGCCTGCGCCAACTCGGTCATGATGTCACGGTAATGCCATTTGACAGCCTTGATTTTGGAAGCGCTCAGGCCATTGCCCTGATTGGCGAGAATGCATCTAGCGGCTATATTGCCGGCAGCGATCATCGTCGCGATGGCATTGCTGCTGGGTTTTAATTGCCCTAAGCCCTAGTAACCCGAAGCAATCCCTTTTTTATCTAGGCCTCTGCGCGTAAAGTGACAGAGGACCTTATTTTTGCACTTATTTGGTGCAAATTTACCAGCTACGCCCTCCCTGATTCCCCATAATGACGCATCAATTAAAGGGATAGACCATGGATTCGTTTAAGACCGGCAGTGATGCGTTGTTTATTTTGATGGGTGCCATTATGGTGCTCGCCATGCATGCAGGCTTTGCATTTTTAGAGCTGGGTACCGTGCGTAAGAAAAACCAGGTCAATGCACTCGTCAAAATCTTAGTTGATTTTGCCGTCTCCACCATTGCCTATTTCTTCATTGGCTACAGCATTGCATACGGCGTCAACTTCTTTTCAGGCGCAGAAGTCCTGGCCCAGAAAAATGGCTACGAGTTAGTTAAATTCTTTTTCTTGCTCACCTTCGCTGCGGCAATTCCGGCGATTGTTTCTGGCGGTATCGCTGAGCGCGCGAAGTTTAATCCCCAATTGATTGCGACTTTTTTACTCGTTGGTTTTATTTACCCTTTCTTTGAGGGCATTACGTGGAATCAACATTACGGCATCCAGGCTTGGATCAAAGAGTTGACGGGCGAAGAGTTCCATGATTTTGCAGGCTCCATCGTCGTTCATGCGATGGGCGGTTGGATTGCCCTACCGGCCATTCTGCTCCTTGGCGCGCGCCGTGGTCGCTACACCAAAGACGGCAACGTCTCTGCACACCCACCTTCCAACATTCCATTTTTAGCACTGGGTGCTTGGATTTTGGCGGTAGGTTGGTTTGGCTTTAATGTGATGAGCGCGCAAACCATCGATAAGATCAGCGGCCTCGTTGCCCTTAATTCCTTAATGGCGATGGTAGGTGGCACTTTATCTGCCTGGCTGATTGGTAAAAACGATCCGGGCTTTTCCTATAACGGCCCCTTGGCTGGCTTAGTTGCAGTCTGCGCTGGCTCGGACCTAATGCACCCCTTGGGCTCCTTAGTTGTTGGCCTGGTTGCAGGTGCTTTGTTTGTATACACCTTTACTCTGGCGCAAAACCGCTGGAAGATCGACGACGTCCTTGGGGTCTGGCCATTGCATGGC
>CAZUMD010000037.1:6561-13094 GCA_964621735.1 uncultured Polynucleobacter sp. | reverse complement strand
AGCTTACCCGGGTCAATGTGCTTGTTTTGACTGCGACGACCCAGCCAAATTTGACCGCTTTCCGTAAAGCCATTCATGTGACTGGCCATGCTTTTGAGACCAAAGGTCCGAAACGCAGCCCGCTCGAGCTGAAATAGGGCGTGCCCTTGCTGGTCTAAAAAGGCAAATTCCTCATTGCGCCAGCCGGGTATAAATCCCCCTTCACGCATCCGTTCGGCTAGGGCATTCCAGGTTTGGCTGAGCAGGGCAGGACGCTCCCAGCTAATGAGCAAGCGCTGGGCCTCAAGGTAAATGCCGGCGATGGGATTGGCCTGAAGGGATTGCTTGATGAAGGTAAAAAAATCGCCCTGTAAGTGACCCACTGTTTGACCCAACTGACTGGCAGATGGAACCGTCAGGTAAATTGGCACATAGTCGGCAGGTACAGAGCGTGCTGTGTTCTGGAGCATTTCCTCTAGAGCTGCCAAGGTGCTGGGTGTGAGTGCATTCATGGGATTTCAGTGTACGAGAAAATCAACGGTACGTGGCAGATAGCAGTGCCTAGTAACCGCGACTTCTTTAGTAGTTATCGATCAGTTGATTGAATAAAAAATAAGGTACTACACGACTTAAAAATAAAAAGTCAATAGCTAAATAAACTAAAAAAGAAGGAATAAAAGGCTGCTTATTTTTTAAGCAAGCCAGCTCATCCTATAAAAATTCAATACTTAGGAACACTTTTAATAATTTATCCACATTGGCTGTGGATAACTTGGCATCAAATAAATGGATTGACATTTAAAATCGCTTTGTAGTGAAAATTTCATTCACTTATTAATACGCTTGTGGTCCCGCCGACAGGAATCGAACCTGTATCCCACGCTTAGGAGGCATGTGCACTATCCATTGTGCTACGGCGAGTAATCGCTTTAAAGGCACGCTCTTAAAAACCGCACAGCGCCCAAACTGCATTCGTTAGCGCAACCATCATATCTGGCCTAAAGTAAGCCATAAATGTAAGGGCAAGTACAGCAAGAGCGAGGGTGAATAAAGCAAGCTCTTGCCATCGTCGTTTTCGAGGGGGTTGCGTAAATAGGTAGCGCATGGTGAATTGTACCCAGCTATACCTGGCGTGCCAGGAAGCCTATTTAAATCGACTGGGGGCGCCCAATAGCACGCTCCTGAATCGGCAAATTAATCAACGCAGCAAAAATACCTAGGCCAATCGCAATCATCCATACCAAATCATAAGTGCCAGTGCGATCATACAAAAGGCCGCCAAAATAGGCGCCACAAAAACTCCCCAGCTGATGGGAAAAGAAAACCAGGCCGGAGAGCATGCTGAGGTATTTCACCCCAAAAATCTGCGCCACGATGGCATTGGTAAGGGGTACGGTCGAGAGCCACAGAAATCCCATAACCGCAGCAAAGAGGTAAGTTGAGAATGGCGTGATTGGCATCAATACAAAGAGGGCAATAGCAACAGCGCGGCTCGCATAGATGCCAGAGAGTAAATACCGTTTCGGAAAGCGCTGACCTAGAACACCTGCATAAAAGGTGCCGAATACATTAAAGAGGCCAATTAAGGCGAGAGCAGTACTGGCGACTGCGGGCGAGCCAACCGATGGGACTGCCTTGGAGAGATCGCTGAGGTAAGGTGCCAGATGCACCGATATAAAAACCACCTGAAAGCCACAGACAAAATAACCCAAGGTGAGCAACTGAAAGCTGCGGTTGTGCATGGCTTCGCCCAGCGCCTCTGAAATGGTTTGATTGCCGAGTTGTAAATGAGTCGATCCTGCTGGCTCTCGCAACTTAAAGGCAATGGGCAGCATCAAAGTTGCCATTAGCCCCAATAACAGCAACGCATCGGTTGCGCCAAAGTGGGTAATTAGGCCTTGTTCGACGGGAATCATCAGGAATTGGCCAAAGGACCCTGCCGCCGCCGCAACCCCCATTGCCCAAACCCGTTTTTCAGCAGCTACATTGCGACCTAAAATTCCGTAGACGACGCTGTAGGTGGTAGCGGTTTGGGCTAAGCCAATCAAGAGACCGCCCGCGACTGTGAACGGAAGAATATCGGTTGACAGACCCATGCCCACCAAACCCAAGGCATAAAGGATGCCACCAGCTAGCATGATGCGAAAAGCGCCAAAGCGATCAGCGAGGGCGCCGGTAACAGGCTGCAGCGCACCCCAAACTAAATTTTGCAGGGCAATCGTGAGTGCAAACGTTTCGCGATCCCAACCATTGGCGGCAGTAATGGGGAGATTAAATAAGCCAAAGCCATGGCGAATGCCCATCGACATGGTGACTAAAAGGCCACCATAAATAAGGAGGTGTTTGAGCGGAATAAAGGCTTTGGACTGGGCGCTTGCCATGCGATGGAGCGCTTAGATCGCCTGCTTTTGGCGTAGCGCTGAAATCGCTTCAGCAGTCAGGCCAAGCCGTTCGCGCAGCACCTCGTCGGTATGTTGACCCAATGTCGGTGGTGCCATGCGAACTTCTACAGGGGTTGCCGATAACTTCATGGGGCTTGCAACCAATTTCATGGTGCCGGCAGTGGGGTGAGGTACTTGCAATTCAACCTGACGCGAGACCACTTGCTCATTTTCAAATACTTCTTTCAAATCATTAATCGGTCCACACGGTACATTGGCTTTTTCTAAAGTAGCAATCCAATCGGCTTTGGTTTTGCGCTTGGTCATTTCAGTTAGCAGCTGAACTAAGATTGAGCGGTACGCCACACGCGATGGGTTATCGGCGAAGCGCGCATCGTCTGCCAGCTGTTCTTGTCCGCCGGCTTTTACAAATTGACGAAACTGACTGTCATTACCAACGGCAATAATCATCCAGCCATCGGAGGTCGGAAAGGTTTGATACGGAACGATATTGGGGTGGGCATTACCCCAGCGTTGCGGCGGAGTTCCAGTGCACAAATAATTGCTCGAGATATTGGCCATGATCGCAATTTGGGTATCCAATAAAGCCATGTCGATGTATTGACCTAGGCCAGTGCGATCGCGGTGAATCACCGCAGCCAGAATGGCTGAGCTGGCATACATGCCGGTAAATAAATCAACAATCGCAACTCCAGCCTTTTGCGGTCCGCCGCCCGGTAAGTCATCGGCTTCACCCGTCACGCTCATAAAGCCACCCAAGCCTTGAATAATGAAGTCATAGCCAGGACGCTGAGCGTAGGGGCCAGTTTGACCAAAGCCAGTGACGGAGCAATAAATCAGATCGGGTTTGAGTAAGGCGAGGCTATCGTAATCAAGCCCATATTTTTTTAGCTGACCCACCTTGTAGTTCTCAATTACGACGTCGGATTCAGAGGCTAGTTTGCGAATGATGTCTTGACCCTCAGGCGTGCTGATGTCGACGGTAATTGAGCGTTTATTGCGGTTGATTGATATGAAATAAGCGGCTTCTGCCGTATCTTCGCCTTGGGGATTTTGCGCAAACGGAGGTCCCCAATGGCGGGTATCGTCGCCAACATCCGGGCGCTCGACTTTAATCACATCTGCGCCTAGGTCGGCTAAATTTTGGGCACACCATGGACCCGCAAGAACCCGGCTGAGGTCTAAAACCCGAATATGACTAAGTGCACCCATTGTGCAATTTTGGCATGAATGGGCAAATAATCGCGTACAAGGGTCAAAGATCGCCCCAAAATGCGTGAGCAAAGCCCGTGCAACGGTAAAAAAAGAGGGCAATCCCAGACATGACTACAATTTCTGCGAATGGCAACCCGTAAAACCTCCGAATACAGCGAATCATCGATTCAAGTTCTGAAAGGACTTGAGCCTGTTCGTCAGCGTCCTGGAATGTATACCAGGACCGATAACCCCCTTCATATCATCCAAGAGGTACTGGATAACGCATCTGACGAGGCCCTGGGAGGCTTTGGTAAACAAATCATGGTGACCTTGCACGCCGATGGCAGTGTCAGCATTGAGGATGATGGCCGCGGTATACCGGTAGGCATGCACCCCACAGAAAAGTTACCCGTGGTGCAAATTGTCTTTACCCAGCTGCATGCGGGTGGCAAGTTTGAAAAAGGCAGCGGCGGGGCGTATGCCTTCTCCGGCGGCTTGCACGGCGTTGGGGTTTCGGTAACCAATGCCCTTTCCAAGCGCCTTGATGTCACGGTGTGGCGTGAGGGTCAAATGTCTACCTTGGGTTTTGCCGATGGCAATCTCATTGAGAAACTCAAAACCAGACCGGCCGATAAGGGCGATAAAGCCCACGGTACGCGCGTCCGGGCCTGGCCCGATGGCAAATATTTTGATAGTGCCACCATACCAATGGCAGATCTCATTCGTTTGCTGCGCTCCAAAGCGGTATTGCTGCCCGGCGTGAAAGTCACCTTAATTCAAGAAAAAAGCGGTGAGACGCAATCCTGGCAATACGCGCAGGGTTTGCGTGGCTACCTCAATGAAGCCCTAGCGCAAGCAGGCCACAGCGCTGAAGTGATACCGGCATTTGAGGCAGAGCAATACGCCACCGGTAAGGCCGATGAAGATACCTTTGCTGAAGGCGAGGGCGCTGCTTGGGTAGTGACCTGGACCGAAGATGGTCCACCCGTTCGCGAAAGTTATGTGAATTTAATTCCGACGCCCGCTGGCGGTACCCACGAAAGCGGCTTGCGTGAAGGTCTATTTAATGCGGTTAAAGGCTTTATCGAAATGCATGCTTTGCAACCCAAGGGGGTGAAGTTAATGCCCGAGGATGTGTTTGCACGCGCTTCCTTTATTTTGTCGGCCAAAGTACTCGATCCGCAGTTTCAGGGGCAAATTAAAGAACGCCTGAACTCACGCGATGCGGTGCGTTTGGTTTCTGGCTTTTCCAAATCGGCACTCGAACTTTGGCTAAACCAGCATGTGGACTATGGCCGTAAATTAGCGGAGCTGGTGATCAAGCAAGCGCAAGCCCGTACCCGTGCTGGGCAAAAAGTCGAAAAGAAAAAATCCTCTGGTGTTGCAGTGCTGCCAGGCAAGTTAACGGATTGCGAGAGTCAAGACATTGCACTGAACGAACTCTTTCTAGTCGAAGGTGACTCTGCAGGCGGTTCAGCCAAAATGGGTCGCAACAAAGAGTATCAGGCCATATTACCCTTGCGCGGTAAGGTTCTTAATACTTGGGAAGCAGAGCGCGATCGCTTGTTTGCGAACAATGAGGTGCATGACATTGCGGTGGCGATTGGTGTTGATCCCCATGGTTTGAGCGACACGCCTGACCTATCCAATTTACGCTACGGCAAGATTTGCATTCTGTCGGATGCCGATGTGGATGGCTCGCACATTCAGGTTTTATTACTCACCTTATTCTATAAACACTTTCCGAAGTTACTGGATGCAGGCCATGTCTATATCGCTCGGCCACCACTTTTTCGGGTCGATGCGCCTGCGCGCGGTAAGAAGCCAGCGCAAAAAATCTATGCCCTTGATGCTAGCGAACTCAATGCGATCGAAGATAAGTTACGCAAAGACGGTGTTCGTGACAATGCCTGGCAAATTTCCCGCTTTAAGGGTCTTGGCGAAATGAGTGCGGAGCAATTGTGGGATACCACCCTCAATCCCGATACTCGCCGCCTGCTGCCAGTTACTTTGGGGGCACTCAGCGAGCAAGATACATTTAAAACCATGGACATGCTGATGGGTAAATCCGAATCTGGTGCAAGGCGGGATTGGCTTGAAGAGCGTGGCAACGAAGTAGAGGCAGACATTTAATGGCAACGCGCAAACCCAGTTCAGCAGCCGGCATGCAAGAGCAGGCTGATTTGTTTACGATCGACGCCGCTGGCTCGAATTCGCCTCCCGCTCCACCACGCGCATCATCCGGCAGCATGGATGGCGATGGAGGTGATGGAAGTGAAGGCTTAACGCTGGCCGTTTACGCGGAGAGGGCGTATTTAGACTACGCCATCAGCGTAGTGAAGGGCCGCGCCTTGCCTGAGGTAGCCGACGGCCAAAAGCCAGTACAGCGGCGCATTCTATTTTCGATGAGCGAGATGGGCTTGCGCTCGGATGCAAAGCCAGTGAAAAGTGCTCGGGTGGTTGGTGATGTGTTGGGCAAATTTCATCCGCATGGCGATCAGTCCGCTTACGATGCCCTGGTTCGATTAGCTCAAAGCTTCTCATTGCGTTACCCCTTAATTGATGGCCAGGGCAACTTTGGTTCACGCGACGGTGATGGAGCTGCAGCGATGCGCTATACCGAAGCGCGCCTCACCAAGATTGCGACGCATTTGCTGCTCAGTGAAATCGATGAAGGTACGGTTGCATTTGCGCCAAACTACGATGGCTCTTTTCAGGAGCCTAAATTACTTCCGGCGCGCTTGCCTTTTGTATTACTCAATGGTGCCTCTGGTATTGCGGTTGGTATGGCTACGGAAATCCCATCGCACAATTTACGCGAGGTGGCTGCAGCTGCAATAGCACTCATGAAGTCGCCCAATATGAGTAGTGCTGATTTGTTGGCGATTCTGCCAGGCCCAGACTTTCCGGGCGGCGGTCAAATTATCTCGCCTGCCAATGATATTGCGCAGATTT
>CAZUMD010000037.1:0-6461 GCA_964621735.1 uncultured Polynucleobacter sp. | reverse complement strand
GACTTTCCGGGCGGCGGTCAAATTATCTCGCCTGCCAATGATATTGCGCAGATTTACGAGGGTGGTCGTGGCAGTTTAAAAGTGCGGGCACGCTGGTCGGTCGAAGAATTGGCACGCGGTCAATGGCAAATTGTGGTGAATGAGTTACCACCAGCCACTTCAACGCAGCGGGTATTGCAAGAGATTGAAGAGCTTACTAACCCCAAAATCAAATTAGGCAAAAAATCATTAACGCCCGATCAAAGCAATACCAAGGCAGCGATCTTGAATGTGCTTGATTGCGTTCGCGATGAATCCAGCAAAGACGCTGCGGTACGTTTAGTGTTTGAGCCCAAGAGTAAAAATGTGGAAGTCAATGACTTCGTCAATTTGCTGCTGGCGCACACCTCGCTTGAGTCCAATGCGCCAATTAATCTCGTGATGATTGGCAATGATGGCCGGCCACGCCAAAAGAATTTAAAAGACATTATTTCTGAGTGGATCGCATTCCGCGTTGCAACAGTAACGCGCCGCACAGAGCACCGCCTTGATAAAGTCAATGCCCGCATTCATATTCTGGAAGGTCGCCAGATTATTTTGCTCAACATTGATAAGGTCATCAAAATCATTCGCAATAGCGATGAGCCCAAGGCTGACCTTATTACTGCATTTAAGCTCAGCGATCGCCAAGCCGAAGATATTCTCGAAATTCGCTTGCGCCAATTAGCACGGCTGGAGGCAATTAAAATTGAGCAAGAGCTCAAAGAGCTTCAAACCGAGAAGGCTGATTTGGATGGCCTCTTGCAGAGTGATAGCACCTTGCGTAAACGCATCATCAAGGAAATTGAATCCGATGCAAAAGAGTTTGGCGACGAGCGCCGTACTTTAATTCAAGAAGATAAGCGCGCAATCGCAGAAGCTAAAGTGATTGATGAGCCGGTCACGGTCATCGTGTCGCAAAAGGGTTGGGTTCGCGTTCGTCAGGGCCACGAACATGACACACAGCAGTTTTCGTTTAAGTCGGGTGATACCCTCTACGCCACCTATGAGTGCCGCACCGTTGACGTAATGCAAGGCTTTGGTAGTGACGGTCGTGTGTACACCGTTCCCGTTAGCGAGTTGCCGGGTGCGCGCGGTGATGGTGCACCATTAACCAGCTTCGTTAATTTAGCAGCAGGCTCGCAAATGGTCGCGTATTACGCCGGCCAATTGGATGATTTAGTGTTGATTTCAACGCGGGCAGGCAATGGTTTCTTGGCGAATGTAGCCGATATGCTCACCCGCAATAAAGCAGGTAAATCCTTTATTGGCATTGATAGCAAGTTCAGTACTGGCGATGCGCCACTGGGCGCTAGCAAGGTACGTCCTGGCATGAAACAGGTCGCTTGTTTATCTGAAAGTGCACGGCTGTTGGTGTTCCCGCTCGATGAGCTCAAGCGCCTACCAACCGGCGGCAAGGGCGTTATCCTGATGGGCTTAGATGACAAAGAGCGCCTGGCGTCAGCCATTGCTGTGGGTCCAGATGGCGCTACGTATTCTGGGGCAGGCCGTGCCGGAAAGCCAAGCGAGTTAAGCCTCGACAGTAAGACCTTGAAGTCGTTTGCGGGCAATCGCGCTCGCAAGGGCCATTATTTAGAGCCACGCTTAAAAGATGGAAAGCTGAGTCCGAATTAAGTTACTGCTTTCTGCTGGGCGTTACTCAATCTCGGCGATGAGTTCAATTTCAACGCAGGCACCAAGGGGTATTTGCGCAACACCAAATGCACTGCGCGCATGTTTACCGGCTTCACCAAAGACTTCAAATAAAAGCTCAGAGCAGCCATTCACCACTAGATGTTGCTCAGTAAAGAGGTCGGTCGAGTTAACCAGCCCCATCACTTTCACAATGCGTTTAACCCGATCCAGTGAGCCTAAATGTGCTTCTAGAGTGGCCATTAAATCAATGGCAATCGAGCGTGCCGCGGCTTTGCCGCTAGCGGTATCCATATCAAGACCCAATTTACCAACCCATGGCTTACCGGCTTCCTTGGCGATATGCCCAGAAACAAAGACGGTTGAGCCGCTGGTCACGGCCATGACGTAAGCGGCAGCAGGGCTTACTGTTGGTGGGAGCTTAATTCCAAGGTCTTTTAGGCGATCGCTGATGGGTTTGCTAGGCATATATAAAGGTGCTTTTTAGGGATAAAGGGAAGGGTAGAATCTTACCGCTAAATGCGGTAAAAAAGAGGAATTGAGCGCTGTCCGCTATACTCTTGCAAGCAATTTAGTCTGTTTTTTATATATTGATGATTTCCATGAAAAAACTTGCCGTGTCCCGTTTATTGTCCACCCTGATATTCACTGTCGGCGCTGGATTTTCTGCTCTCTCTCTGAATGCACAGGCACAAGATGTCAAAGGCTCTGCTGCCGCTGGTCAAGCAAAGGTTTGGCTCTGCACGGGCTGCCACGCCATTCCGGAGTACCGCGCTGATTACCCCTTGGTCTATCGCGTACCAAAAATTGGTGGCCAAAATGCCGCCTATATTTACGCTGCCTTAGAAGCGTACAAGTCAGGGGAACGCAAACACCCCACGATGCGCTCGATTGCGGGCAGCATGACTCCCCAAGACATGGCCGATGTGAGCGCGTATTACGCCGCACAAAATTCGACCTCTCCTGCAAACCCCTTAAAGTAATTTCGATTTAGAGGTCTATTTATGAAAGTTGCACTCCTGATTTCTTTTTTACTTTCCAGCATTGGTATCGCTCAGGCTTCCAATCTTGCTAAAGGAAAAGAGCTGGTTGAAAAGAACAATTGCGCTGCCTGCCATGGCGCCAATTTGAATGAGCCCGTTGCCCCGGCGTATCCCAAGATTGCCGGACAGTACGCTGATTACTTGTATTACGCTTTGCGTTCCTACCAGGTATCGAATAACCCACAATTTGGCCGTAAAAATGCCGTGATGGTTTCTCAAGTAACCCAGTACAGCGATGCCGATTTACGTAATATGGCCGCCTACATTGCCTCATTGCCAGGCACGATGGTAATTAAGAAGTAATAGATTAAATGCTAGCGCGTGGCTTCGAGCCCACGCGCAAGATGGGCCTGCATCGCTTCTTGTGCAGCTGCCCCGTCTCTTTTTATTAATGCTTTCAGTATGTTACGATGCTCATTTAAGGCGCTTTGTAATCGTCCAGAACGGCCTAAAGAACCCCGACGTTGTAGTTTTAGCACCTTGCGTAGGTCGTCAACCACCCCATTCATCCAGTGATTGCCTGCAATCTCCATGATCAGTTCGTGAAAGCGCACGTTGATCTCAAAAAACTGCTCTTCATCCCGGTCAGCAGCGGCTTTTTCAAGCTTTAAGTGCAAATTGTCCAGCTGGTTTAGTTGCGCTTCGCTTGCTTTCACGGCCGCTTCCTTTGCTGCAAACCCCTCTAATTGGGCTAAAACAGCAAAAATCTGCTCTAAATCGCCTCGCTCCACCTCGGTAACGTAGGCGCCGCGCCTTGGTTTCATGGTTACCAGGCCTTCCGAGGCGAGTACCTTGATTGCTTCGCGCATCGGTGTACGGCTGATACCAAAGGTGACAGCCAAGCTTTGCTCATCTAGCCAACTGCCTGGTGGCAGGGTGTGCGCAAAAATCTGGGCACGCAGGCGCTCGGCAACGTCATGGTATAGCGGTTTATTGCTTAAATTCATGGCTTATCTACTGATATTGTATTCATAATTATGTATACAATATCTAGACAGAAGTCGATTTGTCAAGCAAAATACGATTAATTAAAAATGATGTCGTAACTATGCCAACAGGAGTAAGTGGAATGAGTTCATCGAGTGCCAAGCCGAATCCGTGGCCAGATTCCAAAAAAGTGGAATTGAGCGATTGGGAAAAAGCAGCGCAAAAATCTGCCCCCAATGCCAATACCGATGCACTGGGCTGGAATACGCCAGATGGCATTCATTTAAAAGCCCTCTATACCGCAGCGGATTCTGCATCCTTGCCCTATGCCAATACCTTGCCTGGATTTGAGCCATTTGTGCGTGGGCCGCAAGCCACCATGTATGCAGTTAGGCCTTGGACCATTCGCCAGTACGCCGGCTTCTCTACTGCAGAAGAGTCCAATGCGTTTTACCGTAAAGCGTTAGCAGCGGGTGGCCAAGGTGTCTCGGTCGCATTCGATTTAGCAACCCACCGGGGTTACGATTCCGACCATCCGCGCGTAACCGGTGATGTGGGTAAGGCTGGCGTTGCGATCGACTCCGTTGAGGATATGAAAATCCTCTTCAATGGCATTCCGCTCGATACCGTCTCGGTATCCATGACCATGAATGGCGCTGTATTACCGGTACTGGCAGGTTACATCGTGGCAGGTGAAGAGCAGGGGGTGAGTCAGGCTCAGCTTTCGGGGACGATTCAGAATGACATTCTGAAAGAGTTCATGGTTCGCAATACTTATATCTATCCGCCTGAGCCATCGATGCGCATCATTGGCGACATCATTGAGTACACCGCAAAGCACATGCCCAAGTTCAACTCGATTTCGATCTCGGGCTACCACATGCAAGAGGCTGGCGCCAATCAAGTATTGGAGCTCGCCTTCACCTTGGCCGATGGCAAGGAGTACGTTAAAACCGCATTGGCCAAGGGTTTAGATGTTGACGGCTTTGCTGGACGCCTCTCATTCTTTTTTGCGATTGGCATGAACTTCTACTTGGAGGTTGCAAAACTCCGCGCTGCTCGATTGCTGTGGTGGCGCATTATGAAAGCGTTCAATCCGCAGAATCCAAAATCACTGATGCTGCGAACCCATTGCCAGACCTCGGGTTGGTCCTTGACCGAACAAGATCCCTACAACAATGTGGTACGCACCACGGTAGAGGCCATGGCAGCAGTCTTTGGCGGCACCCAGTCCTTGCATACCAATTCGTTTGACGAAGCGATTGCCTTGCCATCCGAAACCTCCAGCCGGATTGCGCGCAACACCCAATTAATTCTCCAGGAAGAAACCCACATTACTAGCGTGATTGATCCTTGGGCTGGCTCCTACATGATGGAAAACCTAACGCAAGAGATGGCCGATAAAGCATGGGAAATTGTGCTTGAAGTGGATGCCATGGGCGGTATGACCAAAGCCGTTGAAAGCGGTTGGGCTAAGCTCAAAATTGAAGCGGCTGCTGCTGAAAAGCAGGCCAAAATTGATTCAGGCGCTGATGTCATCGTGGGCGTGAATAAATACAAACTCGATAAAGAGGAATTAGTCGATGTCTTGGTGATTGATAACGACAAAGTGCGCGTCAATCAAATCGAGCGTTTAAATTCGATTAAGGCATCGCGCGATAGTAAAAAGGTAGCGGCTGCACTGGCGGCGCTAACCAAGGCGGCGGCAGATCAAACCGGCAATTTATTGGAGTTAGCGGTGGCAGCAATGCGCTTGCGCGCTACCGTCGGTGAAGTGTCTGACGCTTTAGAACAAGTCTACGGGCGCCATCGCGCCGATACGCAAAAGGTGACCGGTGTGTATGCAGCTGCTTATGACTCAGCCGAGGGCTGGGAAAAACTCAAAGGGGAGCTCGCTCAATTCGCGAGCGATTTTGGACGCAGACCTCGAGTGATGATTGCCAAGCTTGGTCAAGATGGCCATGACCGCGGTGCAAAAGTCGTCGCAACGGCATTTGCTGACCTGGGTTTTGACGTGGACATTGGGCCACTCTTTCAGACTCCAGAAGAATGCGCGCGTCAGGCAATTGAGAATGATGTCCACGCGTTAGGCATTTCTACCTTAGCAGCGGGTCATAAAACCTTGGTGCCCGCGATCATTGCTGAATTACGCAAGCAAGGTGCCGACGACATTATTGTGTTCGTTGGCGGCGTGATACCGAGGCAGGATTATGAATTCTTGTATGAGGCAGGCGTAAAGGGTATTTATGGCCCAGGAACTCCAATTCCGGCTTCCGCCAAAGACGTACTCGAGCAAATTCGCAAACAAGCAAAGCCGCTCTAATTCACCATGCTGCCTACCGCTGACCAAGCTTTATTTGATGCGATTACGGGTCTACCCGGGCCAGCGCAGCGCCGCGCCTTAGCCAAGGCGATTACCTTGCTTGAATCGACTCGCATCGATCATCGCAAGCGCGCAGATGAATTACTCAATGCCTTGCTACCCAAGACGGGGAAGTCATTTCGTTTGGGTATCTCCGGAGTTCCTGGAGTAGGGAAGTCAACCTTAATTGAAACTCTAGGACTCTATTTGATTGAGCGCGGTCACCGCGTGGCTGTTCTGGCTATCGATCCATCCTCCAGCGTATCGGGCGGATCAATTTTGGGCGACAAGACCCGCATGGAACGGCTATCGGTCCATGAATGTGCATTTATTCGGCCTAGCCCATCTTCCGGAACACTGGGCGGCGTAGCTGAAAAAACCCGTGAGGCGCTTTTGGTTGCTGAAGCGGCTGGACACGATGTTGTGATTGTGGAAACCGTCGGCGTTGGCCAAAGCGA
>CAZUMD010000036.1:0-13291 GCA_964621735.1 uncultured Polynucleobacter sp. | reverse complement strand
CACCAATATTCCGCCACACAACTTAGATGAAGTTGTGCAGGCTTGCCTGCATGTCCTGCGCCACCCTGAATGCACGATTGATGAACTGATCGAGATTATTCCGGCACCGGATTTTCCGACTGCCGGAATCATTTATGGCGTCCAAGGTGTGCGCGAAGGCTATCGCACTGGCCGTGGCCGTGTGGTCATGCGAGCCAAGACGCATTTTGAGGATTTAGATAAAGGCTCGCGCCAGTCCATCATCGTCGACGAGCTGCCATATCAAGTAAATAAGAAAAACTTGCTTGAACGCATTGCCGAGCTGGTGAATGAGAAAAAGATTGAAGGCATTTCTGATTTGCGGGATGAGTCCGATAAATCCGGTATGCGTGTAGTGATTGAGCTCAAGCGCGGTGAAGTACCTGAAGTAGTACTGAATAATCTATACAAGAGCACGCAACTCCAAGATAACTTTGGTATGAATATGGTGGCGCTGGTAGATAACCAGCCGCGCCTCTTGAACCTCAAGCAGATGCTGGAGTATTTTCTGCAGCATCGCCGCGAAGTCGTCACGCGCCGAACTATTTTTGAATTACGCAAAGCCCGTGATCGTGGGCATGTATTAGAAGGCCTAGCAGTTGCGCTGGCGAACATTGATGAGTTCATTGCCATCATCAAGGCGGCTGCAAATCCAGTGGTTGCAAAACAAGAATTGATGGGCAAGTCATGGGACTCATCCATGGTGCGCGAAATGTTAGCGCGCGCCGAGACCGATACACCGGGTGGGCGTAACGCTTACCGTCCAGAAGGTTTGTTACCTGAATACGGCATGCAGGCTTCCGGCCTCTATCGCTTATCCGATAGCCAGGCACAAGAAATTCTGCAGATGCGTTTGCAGCGCTTAACTGGACTTGAGCAAGACAAGATTGTTTCTGAATACAAAGAAGTCATGAATGAGATTTCAGACTTACTTGACTTGCTGGCTAAGCCAGAACGCGTGACGCAAGTCATTGAGGCCGAACTGAAAGAAGTGCAAGCCGATTACGGCAAAGAGGGTGGCGATACGGGCCGTCGTTCCTTTATTGAAATGAATGCCACCGAACTCTTTACGGAAGATCTGATTACGCCGCAAGACATGGTGGTGACCTTATCGCACTCAGGCTACATGAAGAGCCAGCCCCTCAGCGAATACCGCGCACAAAAACGCGGCGGTCGTGGCAAGCAAGCGGCTGCAACCAAGGATGAAGATTGGATTGACACCCTGTTTGTGGCAAACACCCATGACACGATTTTGTGTTTCTCTGACCGTGGCCGGATGTACTGGCTCAAAGTCTGGGAAGTGCCGCAAGGCAGTCGCACATCGCGCGGCAAGCCGATTGTCAATATGTTCCCGCTCATCGATGGTGAAAAGATCACAGTGATACTGCCAATTAAAGGCTATCAAGACGATCAATATGTCTTTATGGCAACGAGCCTCGGTACAGTCAAAAAGACCCGACTCTCGGATTTTTCCAATCCACGCAAGGCTGGCATCATCGCAGTTGATTTAAATGAGAACGACTTCTTGGTCGGTGCTGCCATTACTGACGGCAAGCATGATGTGATGCTGTTCTCCGATGCGGGTAAGGCAGTCCGCTTTGATGAGAACGATGTGCGTCCGATGGGTAGAACGGCACGTGGCGTACGTGGCATGAATTTAGCTGCAGCGCAAAACGTGATTGCCATGCTGGTCGCCCCTGCAGAAGCCGCTGATGGCGCAGCATCTACCGAAGATGGTGTGGCCGCTCCGAGTAGCGTATTAACCGCTACGGAAAATGGTTTTGGTAAGCGCACCCCTATTGCGGAATACACCCGCCATGGTCGCGGCACGAAAGGCATGATTGCAATCCAGACCAGCGAGCGTAACGGAAAAGTAGTGGCTGCAGCCTTGGTCTCGCCTGAAGATCAGATTATGTTGATTACGACCGGCGGAGTATTGGTCCGCACACGCGTCTCGGAAATTCGGGAGATGGGCCGGGCGACCCAAGGCGTTACATTAATTAGCGTTGACGAGGGTACCCGTTTATCTGGATTGCAGCGCATTGCAGAGAGTGACTCCGATGACGATGCGGATGAGTCTGGAGATGAAGTTGATACCGCTGGTGGTGAATCCACACCCGATGCGTAATGTAGTTATTTGATCCCGCGCCCCTTAACTCCATTATGACTTTCGACCGCCGCATTTTTAATTTCGCAGCGGGACCTGCCACCTTGCCGGCCGATGTTTTACAGCAGGCATCCGAAGAGATGCTCAACTGGCGGGGTTTGGGTTGCAGTGTGATGGAAATTAGCCATCGCAGTCCGGAGTTCATGGCCCTCTATGAGGAAGCCCTGCACGATATGCGCGTGCTGATGAACATACCCGACAGCTATGCGATTTTGATGTTGCAAGGCGGCGGCATTGGTCAAAATGCCGCGGTGCCGATGAACTTGATGCCACTCGCTAAACAGGGCCCTAAGGCCGACTTCCTGGTGACGGGCATCTGGTCTGAAAAATCCTTTTTAGAAGCACAAAAATACGGCCAAGCTCATTTGGTTGCGAGCTCGAAAGAGGATCATTTCACAACCATTCCAGCGCGAAGTAGCTGGCATTTATCCGATGATGCTGCTTACTTCCATTACTGCGCCAATGAAACGATTGGCGGGGTGGAGTTTCAAGAAGTGCCCGATGTCGGCGACCGTATTTTAGTAGCCGATATTTCCAGCAATATTTTGTCGCGCAAAATGGATGTGACGCAATGCGGCGTCTGGTTTGCTGGGGCACAGAAAAACATTGGTCCGGCCGGCGTTACCTTCGTGATTGTGCGCAGGGATTTAATGGGTCATCAAATGGCAATCACCCCGTCCATTTGGGATTGGGCGAAAGAAGAGGCTACGCAGTCGATGTTCAATACGCCTCCCACATTTGCCATCTATTTGTCTGGGCTAGTTTTTAAGTGGCTATTGAAGCGGGGTGGGGTTGCGGAGATGGAGCGCATCAACCTTGAAAAATCCACCTTGCTGTATAACTACATCGATCAAAGTAGTCTGTATGAGAATCGGGTCGATCCACGTTACCGTTCGCGCACCAACGTCACCTTCTTCTTAAAAGACGAAACCTTAAATGCGGCATTTTTAGCGCAATCCAGTAGTGCTGGCTTGGCTGCATTGCGTGGTCATAAAGCGGCTGGCGGAATGCGTGCCAGTATTTACAATGCGATGCCACTGGAGGGTGTTCAAACCCTAGTGGAATTTATGCGTGAATTTGAAAGGCGAGCGTAATGACGACCGAAGATCAGCGTTTAGCTCCTTTGCGAGCGCGCATCGATGCCATCGATGCTGAAATACTCGAGCTCTTATCCAAGCGCGCAAAAGCGGCGCAAGAGGTGGGTCACATCAAAGGGGATTTTGTATCGCCAGTCTTCCGTCCTGAGCGCGAGCGTCAGGTGGTCGCGAATTTAGTCAAACTCAATCAAGGCCCTTTGCATAACGATGGCATCGCAGCGATTTGGCGGGAGGTGATGTCGGCTTGCCGCGCATTAGAGGCTAGGCAAACCATTGCCTACTTGGGTCCAGTGGGAACCTTTTCTGAGCTAGCGGCACAAAGTTATTTTGGGCACTCGATTAGCGGGTTGCCGTGCGCCAGTTTGGATGAAGTATTCAAATCGGTTGAAAAAGGCGCCGCGCAATTTGGAATTGTGCCAGTCGAAAACTCCAGTGAGGGCGCGGTTTCGCGCACACTGGATTTATTACTCGATTCCCCATTGCACATTAGCGGTGAAGTGGTTTTATCAATACGCCACCACTTGCTAACCAAATCCGGAAGCTTGGATGGTGTAACGACGGTGTGCGCACACGCACAAGCCTTGGCTCAGTGCCAACAGTGGCTCAGCGTGCATGCTCCCCAGTTGCAGCGCCAAGCGGTTAGCAGTAATGCAGAAGCTGCGCGCATGGCGGCTGCCGATCCCACGATTGCAGCAATTGCAGGTGATCCGGCGCAAGTGGCATATGGTTTACAGGCAGTAGCTAGTCAAATTCAGGATGACCCACACAATCGCACGCGTTTTGTGGTGGTCGGAAGCTATCAATGCCAGCCTACTGGCAATGATCAAACTGCCCTGGTCCTATCGGTTGCGAACAAGCCGGGAGCGGTCCATTCTTTATTGGCACCCTTGGCTAAGCATGGGGTTTCGATGACGCGTTTTGAATCGCGTCCGGCGCGCAAAGGTACCTGGGAGTATCACTTCTATATTGATGTCGCTGGTCATGCCGAGGATGCCAATGTGGCCAAGGCATTAATTGAGTTGCAAGACACGGCTGCCTTTTACAAAAAACTGGGTTCCTACCCGCGTGCATTGGGTTAATGATGAGCACGCCACTCGGTCTTAAGCACATTCAAGCAATTGCACCTTACGTCGGCGGCAGGCCAATCAGCGAAGTAGCGCGTGAATACGGCCTGGATGAGAGCAAGATTGTGAAGCTTGCCTCCAATGAAAACCCGCTCGGTATGCCAAAGTCAGCGCAAGAGGCGATGCTGCGTGCTGCAAGTGATCTTGGACGTTATCCCGATTCCAATGGCTTCGAACTCAAGAAGGTCTTATCAGATCGCCTGGGTGTTCCTGCCGACTGGATCACTCTGGGTAACGGCAGTAATGATATTTTGGAATTAGCCGCCAGAGCCGTTGCGCAAGCGGGTGATGAAATCATTTTTTCAAAGCATGCGTTTGCGGTGTATCCGCTTGCCACGCAGGCAGTCGGCGCTGTCGCAGTTGAGGTGGCGCCAACACCGCAATACGGCCATGATTTGCCGGCGATGCTCGAGGCGATTAAGCAATCGGGCAATAAAGCCAAGCTGGTGTTTGTGGCCAACCCGAATAATCCCACTGGTAGCTACTTAGAGCCTAAAGAAATCGAAGCGTTTTTATCGAAAGTGCCAAGTACTGTGGTGGTCGTGCTCGATGAAGCGTACAACGAATATTTGACACCAGAGCAGCGCTACGATGCGATTGCCTGGGTCAAGCGCTATCCCAATATGATTCTTTCCCGCAGTTTTTCCAAGGCCTACGGCTTGGCCGGTCTACGGATTGGCTATGGTGTAGCACAGCCTGGGCTGACTGATTTACTCAATCGCATTCGGCAACCCTTTAATGTCAATAGTCTTGCTCAGGCCGCAGCCATTGCTGCCTTTCAGGACGATGCCTTTTTACAAGCTGGCTTTGCATTAAATCAGGCCGGGTATGCGCAATTAACCGATGCATTTAAGGAGCTTGGACTACGATTCTTGCCCTCTGCCGGCAACTTTGTGCTGGTCAAGGTCGGCGAAGATGGTGGTGCAGGTGCGCGCATCAATTTAGAACTGCTCAAGCGCGGCATCATCGTAAGGCCCGTTGGTAATTATGGCTTGCCCGAATGGCTGCGTATCTCGATTGGCCTGCCAGAAGAAAATGCCGCTTTCATTCATGCTTTGCGCGACATTCTAAAGTCGACCTAAATTTTAAGTTAGTACCACCTACACAATAAGTTCACACTAAGCACATTATTCATGACTCAATCTAAATCCATCCACTTTGGTAAGGTCACTATTGTGGGTGTTGGTCTCATTGGCGCCTCCCTTGGTCTCGCGCTAAAACGTGCAGGCGTGGTTGATGCGGTATACGGTGTAGGCCGCAGCAAAGCCAATCTAGATCAAGCGATGGCCATGGGTGCCATTGATGGCGTTCTCACTTTAGCGGAGGCGGCAAAACAATCCCAAGTCATTGTGCTGTGCGTGCCGGTGGCGCAAATGCGCGCTACATTTACTGCCTTAGAGCCTTTTTTAGAGCCGCATACTTTAATAACGGATGCGGGTAGCACCAAGGGCGATGTGATTTTGGCGGCAAAAGAAGTCTTAGGAAAAAAAGCCTGTCAATTTGTGCCGGCCCATCCGATTGCGGGCGGCGCGCAGCATGGCGCTGCAGCAGCCAAAGCCGATTTGTTTGATGGTAAGCAAACCATCCTTTGCCAGCTTCAAGAAAATGCCAAAGTTGATGTCGAACTCATTACCCAGTTTTGGGAATCAACGGGCGCTCGGGTACGCAAGATCGGCGCCGTTCAGCACGATGCGATTTTTGCGGCCGTGTCACACCTACCGCACGTTCTCTCATACGCCCTCATGGTGAGTGTGATGAATTCTGAAGATGCGCAAGAAAAACTGCAGCATGCTGGCGCAGGGTTTCGGGACTTCACCCGCATTGCTGCTTCTAGCCCAGAAATGTGGCGTGACATTTGCCTCGCCAATCGGACTGCAATTTTAAAAGAGCTAGATCAGTACTTATCGGTAGCAGGACACTTGCGGGAACTGATTGCAAATGAAGATGCTGCTGGTTTAGAAAAAGCATTTGCAAAAGCCAGTAAGGCGCGCCAAGCATGGGATGGCTCTCAATGAGCCAGCAGGACAGCCGAGTAGAGCAAATGAAGATTGGCCCATTTAAGCGGGCGCAAGGACAAGTTACGCTACCTGGTTCAAAGAGCATTTCCAATCGCTGTTTATTGCTTGCCGCATTGGCATCCGGCCAAACCACGCTAAATAATTTACTCGATGCCGACGATACCCAAATCATGCGCGCGGCACTCCGTCAATTGGGCTTAACGGTTCAAGACCAGGATGAGACCACCTGCTTGGTCACGGGAAGTGGTGGTTGTTTTCCGATTCGCGCAGCAGATTTGTTTATGGGTAATGCCGGTACTGCGATTCGTCCGCTGACTGCCGCACTGGTGATGCAGCAAGGCGATTACCGACTGTCGGGTGTAGCGCGCATGCATGAAAGGCCCATTCGGGATTTGGTGGATGGCTTACGTCAAATTGGCGCCGTGATTAGTTACCTTGGTGAAGAGGGTTATCCGCCCATTCAAATCCATGCATCAACCATATCGATCCCAGAAGTTGTTCGTATTCGGGGGGATGTATCGAGCCAATTTTTGACCGCATTGCTGATGGCTTTGCCTTTACTGGCAAAAGAAGCGATTCGGATTGAAGTGATTGGGGAGTTAATTTCACGGCCTTATATTGAAATCACACTCAAGCTGATGCAACGCTTTGGTGTGCAGGTGGACAGCCTTGATTCACAAACCTTTGTGATTCCAGCGCAGCCTGCATTGCAAAAGGGCGAGTCTGTTTATCGCAGCCCTAAAAACCTATTGGTGGAGGGCGATGCCTCATCCGCCTCTTATTTCTTAGCGGCGGGAGCGATTGGCGTGGGCCCCGTTCGCGTCTTGGGTGTTGGGCGCGATAGCATTCAGGGCGACGTTGCGTTTGCTGATGCCTTAGCGCAAATGGGCGCGACCATTACTAAAGGCGATGATTGGATTGAAGCGTCCGGTCCGGCAAGTGGAACCTTGCGCGGTATCACCATCGATTGCACGGCCATTCCCGATGCAGCGATGACATTGGCAATCGTTGCGCTATTTGCAAAAGGCGAGACCCGCTTAAATGGGATTGCGAGTTGGCGCGTCAAAGAGACAGACCGGATTGCGGCAATGGCAACGGAGCTGCAAAAAGTAGGTGCTAGCATCGAAGCGGGCTCAGACTATTTGGTGATTCGCCCACCCCTTACTTGGCAAACCCCAGCCAATGGCATTGATACCTACGATGATCACCGCATAGCAATGTGTTTTTCTTTGGCCGCTTTTGGTCCTAATCCGATATTGATTAATGATCCCAATTGCGTTGCCAAAACCTTTCCACACTATTTTTCTGAGTTTGCACAGATTGCTCAGATTTCTGCTTAATAACGCATGAGTGAGTCCAGCAAGCCGCCCGTCATTGCGATCGATGGCCCTACCGCCTCCGGTAAGGGGACGGTAGCAGCCTTAGTAGCAAAAGCCTTGGGATTTCACTATCTGGATAGCGGCGCCCTCTATCGCCTTGTTGCATTGGCAAGTGAGCGGGAGGGGGTTTCCACCGAAAATGCCTATTTTTTAGGCAAAATAGCCGCCTCTATGCCGATTTCCTTTCAAGGTGGGCAGATTATGCTCGGCAACGAGGACGTTTCTGAGCTTATTCGGGACGAAAAGATCGGGCGTAGGGCCTCCCAATTGGCTGTTCACCCCGAGGTTCGGCAGGCATTGGTGCGCTTACAGCACGGTTTTCGCCAGAATCCAGGCCTCGTAGCTGATGGCAGGGACATGGCGAGCGTGCTTTTCCCGGATGCGGGGCTTAAGGTGTTCCTCACGGCCAGCGTTGCGGCTCGCGCAGAACGGCGATATAAGCAATTGATCGCTAAGGGAATTTCTGCTAATATGACCGACTTATTGCAGGATTTAACGGCGCGCGATGCACGGGACAGTAGTCGTGGGAGCGCACCATTAATAGTGGCTGAAGGGGCAATAGTGCTCGATACGTCGGAATTATCGATTGATCAAGCGGTAAGCCAAGTATTAAGCTGGTATCGGTCTTCGATATCAAGCCAGTAGTAAATGTAGTGCGCAGTTGCTGTATTGGTGTTCGTGAAACGCTACAACGCAATTTCTAACCATGCGTGTTTCGTCGAACGTGTTTAATCTAACCCGTCGGGCCTTCTGACGGCACAAAGTGAATATACATGTCTGAATCTTTTGCAGAATTATTTGAAGAATCCCTAACCCGATCGAATATGAAGACCGGCCAAGTTATCTCGGCTGAAGTCCTTCGCATTGATCATAATTTCGTAGTGGTGAACGCTGGCTTAAAGTCTGAAGCGTTTATTCCCGTTGAAGAATTCCATAACGACGCCGGTGAGATTGAAGTTAATCCAGGCGATTTCGTTTCGGTTGCAATTGATGCACTGGAAAACGGCTACGGCGACACCATCCTCTCCCGTGACAAAGCGAAGCGCTTGGCATCGTGGATGAATCTGGAAAAAGCCCTTGAGCAAGCTGAGATCGTGACCGGTACAGTGACTGGCAAAGTCAAAGGTGGCTTAACGGTGATGGTCAATGGCATCCGCGCATTCTTGCCCGGCTCGCTAGTTGATACCCGTCCAATTAAAGATACCAGCCCATACGAAGGCAAGACCATGGAGTTCAAGGTCATCAAGCTCGATCGTAAGCGCAATAACGTGGTTCTTTCCCGCCGTGCTGTAGTTGAAGCCAGCCAAGGTGAAGAGCGTGCGAAGTTAATGGTGAACCTCAAAGAGGGCAGCATTGTTCAAGGTCTGGTTAAGAACATTACTGACTACGGCGCATTCGTTGACCTCGGTGGTATCGATGGCCTCTTGCACATCACCGACTTGGCATGGCGTCGTGTGCGTCACCCCAGCGAGATGCTGACCGTTGGTCAAGAAGTAACCGCGAAGATTTTGAAGTTTGATCAAGAGAAGAATCGCGTATCCCTTGGTGTGAAGCAGCTTGGTGACGACCCATGGGTTGGCATCGCGCGCCGCTACCCACCGAACACCCGTTTATTCGGCAAAGTAACCAACCTCACCGATTACGGCGCATTCGTTGAAATCGAGAGTGGCATCGAAGGCTTGGTGCACGTATCCGAGATGGACTGGACCAATAAGAACGTCGCTCCAAGCAAAGCAGTTGCCCTAGGCACTGAAGTTGAAGTGATGGTTTTGGACATTGATGAAGACAAGCGCCGCATTAGCCTTGGTATCAAGCAGTGCAAAGCCAATCCATGGGAAGAGTTCTCACGTGGACAACAGAAGGGCGATAAGCTCACCGGTGCAATCAAATCGATCACTGACTTTGGCGTTTTCATTGGTTTGCCTGGCGGCATTGATGGCCTGGTTCACCTCTCTGACCTTTCATGGAATGAGCCAGGTGAAGAAGCCGTTAAGAAATACAAGAAGGGCGATGAAATCGAAGCCACCGTATTGGCCATTGATGTTGAGAAAGAGCGTATCTCGCTTGGCATCAAGCAATTGTCGGGTGACCCATTCAACAACTACACCTCCACTAGCGACAAGGGTAGCCTAGTCACTGGCACAGTGAAGAGTGTGGATGCGAAGGGTGCAACCATTCATTTGGCTGATGAGGTAGAGGCATATCTGCGCGCTTCTGAAATCTCAACCGATCGCGTTGAAGATGCACGCAATGTCTTGAAAGAAGGCGATACCGTGACGGCCATGATCATTAATATTGATCGCAAGTCACGCAATATCAACCTATCGATTAAAGCCAAAGACAGTGCTGATCAACATGACGCAATGAGCAAGCTCCAAGGTGATGCGCAGTCGGGCACCACCAATTTGGGCGCTTTACTCAAAGCGAAGATGGACAATCAAGGCTAAATCAATATCGCCACTCCTTGTAAAGGGAGTGGCGGTTTTACTGATAGACCATGACAGAAAACGATCAACAAGCGATTACACGCTCTGAGTTAGTCGAGAGCTTGGCGGAGCAGTTTCCGCAGCTATTGCCACGGGATGTTGAGTTGGCAGTGAAAACATTGTTGGATACCATGACGCAAGCTCTTGCCGAAGGCAAGCGCATCGAGTTACGCGGTGTTGGTAGTTTTGTATTGCATCACCGACCAGCACGCACTGGCCGTAACCCGAAATCGGGCGAAAAGGTCATGATTCCTGAGAAACGTGTACCGCATTTCAAGCCAGGTAAAGAGTTGCGCGAGCGGGTTGACTATAAACCCCTCAATCAAGCACATAACCAGAATCAGTCTGGCAAGAAGGAAGGCTAATTTGCCTCGCTTGCGAGCAAAAGCCTTTGGGTCAATACCGACCTGAGTTTGATACCAAACTGCCTTACGTAAACGAACCCCATGATTCAAATTGAAACCGCGTGGCTACTGCTGCTCCCAGTTCTATTTGGGCTGGGATGGCTTGCCTCGCGTTGGGATCTGCGCCTTGAGAATCGAATGGATGAGCGCGAGCGGATGCTGCAACAGCGCTCCACGTTTAAGGGGCTCAGTCTTTTATTAAACGAGCAGCCAGATCAAGCCATTGAAGCACTGGTTAAAGTAGCCCAGCTGGATCCTGAAACAGTCGACCTTCATTTCTCATTGGGAAATTTGTTTCGTCGCCGTGGTGAGACCGAACGTGCGATCCGCATTCACCAGCATTTAGCTGGTCGCGATGATCTCAAGCCCCGCGACCGTGACCATGCAGCTTATGAGTTAGGCCGGGATTTTTTGCGCGCAGGTCTACTCGACCGTGCGGAAGCCTCCTTAAACCAAGTGGGTGAGGGTAAGTACAGCGTTCCGGCGAAAGAGAGCCTTTTAGAGATGTACCAAGTTGAGCGTGATTGGAAAAAAGCCATCGTTGCGGCTACCGAACTAGAGGCGTTACAAGACAAGAGTCACCAAACGGAGATTGCCCAGTTTTATTGTGAACTCGCCCAAGAGGCTTTGCGGCGCAAAGACATGCCCCACTCGGAACAGTCGATTGATCGGGCCTTACAGGCAGTTCCAGCCCAGGCCAGAGCATTGATTTTGCAGGGCGACTACTTGGTTGCGATGGATCGTCCGGGCCAGGCAATTGAGGTATGGAGCCAGGTGGCAGAAAAACACCCCGCCTACATGCATTTGGTTGCTGATCGCTGGATGGCGGCCCATGCCGCGGTCGATAAAACCAATGCCGGGCTGGATCACTTGATTGCCCTGTTGACCACACAATCGGCTGGAGAGCTATTGGATATCGTGCACAAGCACATGATGTTAATTCGTGGGCCTGCAGCAACGGAGGTCATGTTAGTTGGGGTAATGCAGCACACCCCTAGCCTGACAGCACTTTCGAAGTTAGCGGAAACGCGTTTGGCCTTAGCTGAAGTCAATGGTAGTCCAGAGCGCGTTGCCGATTTACAAGCGACTTTAGGCCTTTTAAAGCAACGCACCACGACATTAGCACGCTATACCTGCGGTAATTGCGGCTTTCGAGCAAGGCGCTTTTACTGGCAATGTCCAGGTTGTAATCATTGGGAGGCATACTCCCCAAGACGCAGTGAAGGGGCCGCCGCAAGTGGCCCATCCATGTAAGTTATTTTTTTAAGAACGGTTAATACCTTATGAAGGTCACCATTATTGGCAGCGGATACGTCGGATTAGTTACCGGCGCTTGTTTAGCTGAGCAAGGGAACAATGTATTTTGCTTGGATCTGGACCCCAAGAAAATCGCTATTCTGAATTCTGGCGGAGTACCCATTTATGAGCCTGGCCTCAAAGAAATGATTGAGCGCAACCGCGCAGCAGGACGTTTGCAATTCTCCACCGATATTGCAGCATCGGTAGCGCATGGCGACATTCAATTTATTGCAGTGGGCACACCGCCCGATGAAGATGGCTCAGCTGACTTGCAGTATGTCGTTGCCGCAGCGCGCAATATTGGGCGCCATATGATCACGGCCAAGGTAGTAGTTGATAAATCAACGGTACCCGTCGGCACAGCAGAACGAGTTACAGCAGCTATTACTGAAGAATTAAGCAAGCGCGGCCTGTCACCAGAGCTGTGTTCGGTCGTATCCAATCCCGAGTTTTTGAAAGAGGGCGCCGCGGTGGAGGACTTTATGCGGCCTGACCGCATTGTGATTGGCACGGACAGTAATCCATCGGGATTGCGCGCCAAAGAGCAGATGCGTAAACTGTATGCGCCGTTTAATCGCCACCATGAGCGTACCTATTACATGGATGTAAAGAGTGCAGAGCTGACCAAGTACGCAGCAAACGCGATGTTGGCAACACGTATTTCATTCATGAACGAGTTGGCCAATCTTGCAGACGTTGTGGGCGCCGATATTGAAGCGGTGCGGCAAGGCATTGGCTCGGATTCTCGAATTGGATATGGCTTTTTGTATTCTGGGACCGGCTATGGCGGCTCGTGCTTTCCAAAAGACGTTTCGGCGCTGAGTAAAACAGCGCTCGAACATGGGCGCGACTTGAAAATACTGCAAGCAGTTGAAGCTGTAAACGAGGCGCAGAAAACCATTTTGGTTGAAAAGATCGAGAAGCGTTTTGGCGCAGACCTAAAGAATAGGAAGTTTGCTATTTGGGGTTTGGCATTCAAGCCCAATACCGACGATATGCGCGAAGCCCCCAGTCGCGTCATCGTTACGGAGCTAGTCAAGCGCGGCGCCTCGGTGGTGGCTTATGACCCCGTTGCTATGCCCGAGGCGGCCCATTGTTTTGAGGTCGATTTTGCAAATAATCCGGAGGGACGCAAGCGAGTCTCGATGGTCGATCAGCCGATGGATGCTTTGGAGGGCTGCGATGCCCTGGTCATCGTTACGGAGTGGAAGGCATTCCGTAGTCCCGATTTTGATTTACTCAAGCAAAAATTGAAGACGCCCATTATTTTTGATGGTAGAAACCTGTATGAACCTCAAG
>CAZUMD010000035.1:12896-13293 GCA_964621735.1 uncultured Polynucleobacter sp. | reverse complement strand
CACTTCAGAGTGCTCTTGGCCAACCACTTGTGGATCCAGCTGACGGCTGGTCGAATCGAGTGGGTCAACCGCTGGATAAATACCCAAAGCAGCAATGTCACGCGATAACACGACGGTGGAATCCAAATGCAAGAAGGTTGTTGCTGGGGATGGATCAGTTAAGTCATCGGCAGGAACGTAAACAGCTTGAATCGATGTTACCGAACCCGTTTTGGTTGAAGTAATACGCTCTTGCAATTTACCCATTTCTTCCGCAAGCGTTGGCTGATAGCCCACCGCGGAAGGCATACGGCCCAGCAGCGCGGATACCTCAGTACCTGCGAGGGTGTAGCGGTAAATATTGTCCACGCAAAACAGAATGTCACGGCCTTCATCGCGGAAGGCTTCGGCCATGGTG
>CAZUMD010000035.1:3338-12857 GCA_964621735.1 uncultured Polynucleobacter sp. | reverse complement strand
ATCATGTTCACGGTTTTACCCACGCCCGCACCACCGAAGAGGCCTACCTTGCCGCCCTTAGCAAACGGGCAAACTAAGTCGATCACCTTAATGCCGGTTTCTAATAAATCAACCGATGGTGATAATTCGTCGAATTTTGGTGCTGGCTGGTGAATTGCGCGGCGCTCTTCTGTCGCAATCGGGCCCGCATCGTCAATGGGGCGACCTAAAACATCCATAATGCGGCCGAGTGTTGCTGGGCCAACGGGGACCGAAATGGCTTTGCCCGTGGATACCACTTCCATGCCACGACGCAGACCATCGCTTGCGCCCATGGCAATTGCGCGCACGACGCCATCACCAATTTGTTGCTGAACCTCAAAGGTCAAACCTTTTTCAACAAAAGATTTTTCGCCGCTCTCGACCAATGTCAAGGCATCATAAATGTTTGGCATGCTGTCACGTGGGAACTGAATGTCCACCACAGGACCAATACACTGCACGATATTTCCGTTACTCATCGCATCTCTCCGATTTATTCCTAAATTCTGTCGTACTTCTAAATGCAGCTAACTTAAACCGCTGCCGCTCCACCAACAATCTCTGAAAGCTCTTTTGTAATCGCGGCCTGACGGGTTTTGTTGTATTCCAACTGCAACTCGCCAATGACATTCTTCGCATTGTCGGATGCCGCTTTCATGGAAACCATCCGTGCAGACTGCTCTGAGGCCATGTTTTCTGCAACCGCCTGATAAATCAAAGCCTCAACATAGCGCTTCAACAGGCCATCTAAAATCGACTCGGCGTCGGGCTCATAAATATAATCCCATGATGCTGCGTTACCTTCGCCGGCGGTAGTCGTATTGGGCGCAAGCGGCAAGATCTTTTCTAATACAGGCTCTTGTTTCATCGCGTTCACAAAGCGTGTGTAGGCAAGATAAACCTCATCCACTTCGCCGCGCTCAAAGGCCTCGAGCTGTGCAGTAATGGCGCCAATCAAGGTGTCCATGTGGGGCGTGTCGCCCAATTGAATGGTTTGTGAGAGCAACTTTGCTTTTGAGCGATTTAAAAATTGCAATCCTTTTGATCCAATGGCCGTAAATTCAATGCTCAATTTCTTTTCTTGCATTTCACGCACTTGGTTTGTAATCAAGCGCAATACGTTGGTATTGAGACCACCGCAAAGGCCCTTGTCGGTACTAACCAAAATGGTGCCCACTTTTTTAACCTCGCGCACCGCCATATAAGCAGGGCGGTACTCGGGATTTGCTTTTGCTAGGTTTGCAACAATTTCCCTAATTTTTTCAGAATAGGGGCGCGCATTGCGCATACGCTCTTGGGCACGCCGCATCTTCGATGCAGCGACCATTTCCATTGCCTTCGTGATCTTGCGCGTGTTTTGCACGCTCTTGATCTTAGACCGTATCTCTTTTGTACTTGCCATGATGTATGCGTGCCCTCTTAGAAGGAGGCTGAGCGCTTGTAGTCCTCAATTGCAGCACGCAAAGCAGCTTCATCATCTTTGCTTAAGTCTTTGGTTTCTTCAATGCGCCCAACTAAGTCGGCGTATTTTGATTTCAGATGATCTTGTAAGCCTTTTTCAAAAGCCAATACATGCTTTACTTCGAGATCATCAAAGTAGCCATTATTCATTGCATACAGTGAGGCAGCCATTTCCCAAACTTGCAGCGGCTTGTACTGTGCCTGTTTGCAAAGCTCCGTAACACGCTTACCGCGCTCGAGTTGCTTGCGCGTTGCATCGTCTAGGTCCGATGCAAACTGCGCAAATGCAGCTAGCTCACGGTACTGCGCCAAATCGGTACGAATACCGCCGGACAGTTTTTTGATTACCTTCGTTTGTGCAGCACCACCCACACGCGATACAGAGATACCGGCGTTAATCGCTGGGCGTACGCCGGCGTTAAAGAGGTCAGTCTCCAAGAAAATCTGGCCGTCGGTAATCGAAATCACGTTGGTTGGAACGAAAGCAGAAACGTCACCCGCCTGGGTTTCAATAATAGGCAGGGCGGTTAAAGAACCAGTCTTGCCTTTGACCGCGCCGTTCGTAAATTTCTCGACATAGTCCGCGTTCACACGAGCAGCGCGCTCTAATAAACGGGAGTGGAGATAGAACACGTCGCCAGGGTAGGCTTCGCGACCTGGTGGACGGCGCAGCAACAAGGAAATCTGACGATAGGCAACCGCTTGTTTGGTTAAATCGTCATACACAATCAAGGCATCCTCGCCACGATCACGGAAGTATTCACCCATGGTGCAACCAGCATACGCGGAGAGGTATTGCATTGCGGCGGACTCCGACGCACTTGCAGCAACCACCACGGTGTATTCCATTGCGCCGAGCTCGGTTAACTTGCGCACGACGTTGGCAATGGTGGATGCTTTTTGACCAATCGCAACGTAGACGCAGTACACGCCTTTGCCTTTTTGGTTAATGATGGCATCCACAGCCACTGCGGTCTTACCGGTTTGACGGTCGCCAATGATGAGCTCGCGCTGACCGCGGCCAATTGGAACCATGGCATCAATCGCTTTCAGGCCGGTTTGTACTGGCTGGCTAACCGATTGACGCGCAATCACCCCTGGGGCAACTTTTTCAATAAAGTCGGTTAGTTTTGCGTTGACTGGGCCTTTTCCATCGATCGGCTGACCCAGGGCGTTTACAACGCGACCCAGGAGCTCTGGACCAACTGGAACTTCTAGAATGCGTCCGGTGCATTTGACTGGGTCGCCTTCTTTAATGTGGGTGTACTCACCCAGCACCACTGCACCCACTGAATCACGCTCTAAGTTCAGCGCAAGGCCGATGGTATTGCCAGGGAACTCCAACATTTCCCCTTGCATCACGCCAGACAAGCCATAAACACGGCAAATACCGTCGGTTACTGAAATAACGGTGCCTTGGTTGCGCAGCTGGGAATCAACTCCCATCTCACTAATTCGGCTCTTGATCAGTTCGCTGATCTCGGAAGGGTTCAGTTGCATCAATTACTCCTGGATATTATTTCGTATGTTCTTAGTAAATGGTTATGCGCTTAGGCTTGCTTGCATTGTGGCCAACTGGGCCTTAACGGTACTGTCCAATACCTCATCGCCAACTTGAACACGGACGCCGCCAATTAAGCTGGGGTCCACTTCAATCGTTGGGCGCAATTCCTTACCGCCAAAGCGCTTTTTCAAACTTGCCAACAAACTGCTTAATGCATCGCCTTCAAGTGGAAACGCACTGGTAATGAGAACCTCTGCAGCGCCTTCGCTTTGATTTTTTAATAATTCAAATTGGGCTGCAATTTCAGGCATTGCTGCTAGACGGTGATTTTGATTCACCAGGCGCAAGAACGAATTGACTTTGTCATCCAACTTCGTCTTAACCATGCCACTCAATAACTTGCTGAGATCATCTGCCGAAATTTTGGGATTATTAGCCAACACTGCCACATCCGGCATCGCCGCCAATTGCGCGAGTTCAGATAACTGAACCATGGAAGAACCTAGCTCTGTAGGCTTAACGCTTGAGAAAAGCGCTTCCGCGTAAGGGCGTGCAATGGTCGCTAAATCAGCCATATTAGAGCTCTGCCTTGAGTTGATCTAACAATGCGGCGTGCGCCTTTGGATCCACTTCGCGACGCAAAATTTGCTCGGCGCCACGCACCGCTAAAGTCGCTACTTCAATGCGCAAGGCATCGCGAGCCCGCGACACTTGCTGCTCTGCGTCTTGTTTAGCTTGGGCAATAATGCGCGCGGCTTCGGCTTGTGCATTGCTACGAATCTCGTCTGCAGTGAGCTGGGCGCGTTTCTCGGCCTCAGCCACACGCTGTCCGCCTTCTTGGCGAGCGCGCGATAACTCTTGCTCAGCCAGTTTGGATGCGGACGCAAGGTCGGCTTTGCCACGCTCTGCTGCTGCCAAGCCTTCTGCCACTTTGGTGGCGCGCTCGTCTAACGCCTTTACCAGTGGTGGCCACACAAAACGTGCAACAACCCACCATAAAATGAAAAAGACGATCATTTGCGCGAATAGGGTCGCGTTCAGATTCACGGTATTCCTTTCAGTATTGTTAAGAACATGCGGACAACACAGCGTTGCCCGCGTCAGAACAATTACTTAATAACGGCCAACAATGGGTTTGCGAAGGCAAACAACATCGCAACACCAACGCCGATCAAGAAAGCCGCGTCGATCAAACCGGCCAACAAGAACATTTTGGTTTGCAATTCATTCATCAGCTCAGGCTGACGCGCTGCGCCTTCAATAAATTTCCCGCCCATAAGGCCAATGCCTAGACATGCACCCAGTGCGCCCAGACCAATAATGAGGCCGATGCCGATTGCAGTTAAACCCTGAATATTTGCTAAAAATTCTTGCATGATGACTCCTAAGTAATAAAAGTGGTAATAAAGATAAAACGGTTAATGGTGGCTATGTGCTTGACCGATGTATACCAAGGTCAACATCATAAAAATAAATGCCTGCAACAAAATAACGAGGATGTGAAATATGGCCCAAGCAGATCCCGCAATGACATGCCCCACAAGACCAAGCATGCTGAGGTCGAGACTAAAGGTCCAAATACTACCCAGCAAAGCGATCAGCAAGAAAATGAGCTCGCCCGCATACATGTTGCCGAACAATCGCATGCCCAAGGAAACCCCTTTGGCGATGTACTCGATGATGTTTAGAACCAAGTTGAATGGGGCTAAGTACCACTTTGCTCCAAATGGCGCGGATAGGAGCTCGTGTACAAACCCTCCCAGGCCCTTTACCTTGAAGCTGTAGAAAAAAACCAGCAACAAAACCGCGAAGGACATACCTAATGTCGCATTCAAATCGGTTGTAGGCACTAACTTATGGTGAGGCACATGCAAGCCTAAATTCTCAAGAAAATGGTTTACGCCCACCACCCAATCTACTGGCACAAGATCAAGTGTATTTAACAAGATGATCCAGCAGAATACAAAGAGTGCAAGGGGGGCAATGTAGCTTCGGTCACCATGCACAATGCTTTTCGATTGCGTTTCGACCATTTCGACTAGCATTTCGATTAATGCCTGGAAGCGTCCAGGCACTCCTGGGCTTGCTCGGCGTGCGGCAATGAGCAAAAATCCAACTGTCAATAGACCCATAGCAAGGGTCCAAAAAATAGTGTCTAGATTAATAACACTGAAATCAATAATTGAGGTTTGGGGTCCGCCAATATTGTTTAAATTTTGCAAATGCTCTGCAATGTACGCTGTGGGCGTTAATGGCTCACTCGGAGCGCCAGTTACTGCACTTGCCATCTTAAACAATCCCTTTTTACAAAATGCTGATTAACGCCAAAACAGACCAAGAAGATAGCATTTGAGTGTGACAATGTAAGTCAGCAACAGCGGTATCCACTTTAATTCTGCGTAATTAAACGCCAACCAAATAAACATTGCGATTGTAGCGGTAATTTTTATTACTTCACCAGAAACAAGTGCTGACAAAAAACCGCCAGAGGTCAGGCGCTGAGCGCCTCTTGCAATTTCTAAACGGAGCAAAAATAGTACCGCGGGTACAACGCCAATTAACCCACCTAAAAAGGCCGAGTAAGTATAAACGCTAATGCGCCCGTCGTCCCAAAAAATACAACTAATGAGCGCGCCTAAGATGGTTGCTAGCATTTGACCTGCCACCACCCCCCACGGCAGTGTCAATCTACTTTTGCTCTTACTGGTTTGCAATAGCACTTGCATTTCTTCGCCACTATAGACCCGATAGGGCTCTTCAGGCTCCTGCCACGGGTCATTGGCCTTAGATTGCTTGGCTGGCGCTTTCAAATAGACCCCCTTGCGTTATCTCGTGTTTACGTTTCAATGCCGAGTTTTTTTATAAGGGCGTCGAGTTCGTCCGCCTTACTGAAACGAATCCGCAACTCTCCGCCTTTGCCCTTCAGCTTAAATTCGGCGCTAAGGCCAATTAAATCTGCAATTTCACGGGATAAGCGCTGCAAATCAGGATCGGGCGTTGGAGTATCGCTCCCTTTTTTCGGCTTCTTCGTACCCATTTGCCCACCAGCACGAGCAAGCAGCGCTGATAAACGCTCCGCTTCACGAACCGAAAGCCCTTGGGCCATGATTTTTTGCGCCAACGCAACCTGACTCGCCCCCGGCAGAGGCAGTAGGGCGCGGGCATGGCCCATATCAATATCGCCAGCCATCAACATGGCCTGCACCGGCTTTGCCAGTTGGGCGAGGCGCAATAAGTTGCTGATAGCGCTTCTTGATTTGCCGACGGACTTTGCTGCCTGTTCGTGTGTAAATCCAAATTCTTCAATCAGGCGCGCCAATCCCCGCGATTCTTCTAGAGGATTTAAGTCCTCGCGCTGCATGTTTTCAATCAGGGCCATTGCTGCTGCCCCTTTATCGTCTGCCAGGGACACCAGGACTGGAACCTCAGTAAGTCCGGCTAGGGTGGCAGCCCTAAAGCGGCGCTCGCCGGCAATAATTTCGTATTTACCTGCGGAAATTGCGCGCACCAACAAAGGTTGCATGACGCCTTGTTCGCGAATGCTTTCAGCCAGCTCTTGAAGAGGGCCTGAATCCATTTTTTGGCGCGGCTGGTATTTGCCGGCCTGCAGAGCGCCAAGAGGGAGGCTTGTGATGGTGGCACCATCTTGGGCCGGTTTCGATTTTTCACCCAGTAAGGCCTCAAGGCCGCGGCCAAGGCCTTTTTTCTTCATTGTGCTCATGGTATTTGATCAATCACATTTGTTTAATTCGTTGAATCATTTCCGCACCAAAATCCAAATAGGCTTTGGCACCACGGGATGTCTTGTCAAAGGAAACGCCTGGCAAGCCATACGAGGGCGCCTCTGCTAAACGGACGTTGCGCGGAATAATTGTTTTAAATACTTTGTCGCCAAAGTGTTCTAGTAATTGCTCTGAAACCTGTTGCTGCAAGGTCATGCGCGGATCAAACATCACCCGCAACAAACCAATAATCATCAGGTCCGGATTGAGGTTGGCATGCACTTGTTTGATGGTGTTTACTAAATCCGATAAGCCCTCTAGGGCAAAGTACTCACACTGCATCGGAACAATGACGCCATTGGCCGCGCATAGGCCATTGAGCGTCAACAAGGAGAGTGCAGGCGGGCAATCAATCAAGATGAAGTCATACTCAGCGCCCACCAAAGCCAATGCGGCCTTAAGGCGTAGCTCGCGCTCATCCAGGTCTACCAACTCGATTTCTGCGCCCGCTAAATCGCGATTTGCTGGCAAGACATCGTAGCCGGCACTTTCGCAACGCTGCACACTGGCCGCCACCGTTGCCTGCCCAATCAATACTTGATACACACTCATATCAAGCTCTGCTTTTTCAATGCCAGAGCCCATGGTTGCATTGCCTTGTGGATCCAAATCAACCAGCAATACGCGTTGCTTATGCCCCGCTAGACCGGCGGCCAGATTCACCGCTGTCGTGGTTTTTCCAACGCCGCCCTTTTGATTTGCAATACAGAATATTTTGGCCATGGTTTTTTATTTGCCTTTACGGTGTGATTTTCGCATGGGGCGTAAAGACCAAAAGTCGTCGCTCTGCTGTGCTGTTGGGTATCAACACAAAGCGGTCCGCCAAAAGCCGCCAGCGCGTAGTCGATACAGTCGATAACTCCTCGTCGGCTCGCTTTGCCTTCATCGCAAAAACCAAGCCGCCCGGCTTTAAAAAAGGCTCAGCCAAATCTAAAAAGCGATCTAGGCTGGTAAATGCCCTGGAAATAACCGCATCGTACTTACCAGGCTCTTGGGTTGCGACCTGCTCCACGCGATCGCTGTAAATCGATGCATTTGTAAGGCCAAGCTTGCCCTTTACGTTCTGCAGAAAAGCCGTTTTCTTGCGAACCGCCTCAATTAAGCTAATGCTCCAATCGGGCTGTGCAATTGCAATCGGTATTGCTGGCAAACCGCCGCCGGACCCAAGGTCTGCAATCTGTACTTGTGCGGAGGATAAAAATTCACGCATTATTGGTAAAATTGCAATAGAATCAATAAGATGTAGATCAATACTGGCCTGCTCACCCTCAACCGAGGTGAGGTTATGCACGCGATTCCAGCGCTCAAGCTCTTGCAGGAAGGTATTTAAATCGGCCACTTGTTGCTGCGATAAGGTCAAACCAAGTTCAGCAACCCCAAGTGCGAGAGCTGCCCCGCTCACACCGACTCCTGGGATCTGCTAATCCCCCGCTTTAAATGCACTAACAATAAAGAAATGGCGGCTGGCGTGACCCCCGATATGCGCGCAGCCTGCCCCAGGGTTTCTGGTTTTTGCGCGCCTAATTTCTGCTGGACTTCTTTTGATAGCCCCCGAACCAAGCTGTAATCCAAGAACTCCGGCAATGGATAGCCCTCATTAAACTCGTGTCGGGCGATTTCCAGGGCCTGCCGATCAATGTAGCCCGCATATTTAATTGAGATCTCAACCTGATCCTGAATTTGCTGATTTAGGTTCGGGTCCGCATCGAGCTGCGGCGTAGACCCGTCATAAGCCTCAGATAGCGATGTATAGGTAACCGTGGGCCGCTTCAAAATATCGGCCAAGCTGGCCTCGTGGGATAGCTCTTGCCCTAAAAGCGAGGCCAAGGATTGAGCAGAGGCATGCTTTGGGCTCACCCAGGATTCCTTCAGGCGCATTGTTTCACGTGAAACAGCCTCTCTTTTCTTACAAAAGAAGGCCCAGCGCGCATCATCCACCAAACCGAAAGATCTTCCAATCTCGGTTAGGCGCAAATCCGCATTGTCTTCTCTCAGGCTAAGCCGATACTCGGCCCGGCTTGTAAACATTCGGTAAGGCTCTTGCACGCCCCGAGTAATGAGATCGTCTACCAAAACCCCGATATAGGACTCGCTGCGCTTGGGCACCCAAGGCGAGAGGCCCTTGGCAGCCAGTCCGGCATTCATTCCGGCAAGCAGTCCTTGGGCCGCGGCCTCCTCATACCCGGTTGTGCCATTAATTTGGCCAGCAAAATAAAGTCCTTGAATGGCCCTGGTTTCTAGGCTGTGCCGCAATTGGCGCGGGTCAAAAAAATCGTATTCAATCGCGTAGCCAGGGCGCACGATGGTGGCATTCTCAAGACCACGAATGCTGCGTACCAAATCCCACTGGACATCAAATGGCAGGCTGGTTGAGATTCCGTTCGGGTAATACTCGTTGGTTGTCAGGCCCTCAGGCTCTAAAAATATCTGGTGGCTATTTTTAGAGGCAAAGCGATGAATTTTGTCTTCAATGGAGGGGCAATAGCGCGGTCCAACGCCCTCAATAACACCGGTATACATGGGTGAGCGGTCTAGGCCGCCACGAATAATGTCGTGGGTTGCCTCATTCGTATGCGTAATCCAACATGGAACCTGCCTTGGGTGTTGTTCGGGCCGCCCCAAATAGGAAAAACAGGGAATAGGGTCAAGATCGCCCGGCTGCTCCAGCATCACTGAAAAATCAATGCTTCTGCCGTCAATTCGAGGAGGGGTGCCTGTTTTTAGGCGTCCCTGTGGCAAGGCAAGGTCTTT
>CAZUMD010000035.1:0-3238 GCA_964621735.1 uncultured Polynucleobacter sp. | reverse complement strand
CCATCTAAAAATGTGCCGGCAGTCAGCACAACCTGGCCAGCTGAAAACTCAAGGCTGGATTGCGTGCGAACACCAACTACAGAGCCACCAACAACAAGGAGGTCGTCCACAGCAGCCTGAAATAAGCTCAAGTTGGGCTGATTTTCGATCCGACGGCGAATGGCCGCTTTATAGAGAATACGGTCGCCCTGGGCGCGTGTTGCCCGAACGGCAGGGCCCTTACTACTATTTAATATACGAAACTGAATGCCCGCCTCATCCGTGGCCGCAGCCATTGCGCCGCCCAGCGCGTCAATTTCTTTGACTAAATGGCCTTTGCCAATGCCGCCAATCGAGGGGTTGCAGCTCATTGCCCCAAGCGTCTCTATGCTGTGGGTGAGAAGCAGGGTGTCGCAGCCCATGCGCGCAGAAGCCAGCGCCGCCTCGGTGCCAGCATGTCCGCCGCCAATCACAATTACATCGAATTTTTTAGAGTACCGCATGGTTTGCCTCAATAAGGGCAATGATCATATCATTTTGCCTTGTTTCACGTGAAACAAGAACATGCTAGATTGCATAAATATAATCCTAATTCATTGATTTAATTAGGAAAAATAGGCATCCCAGCCTGATTTTAAGATTAAAACAAGGACAAAAATGAGAAAGGCTTTCCGCACAAAGCTGCTTCCATGCTTAAGCGCAAGACGACTACCAAAATGACTGCCGGCGATGTTTGCAATCATCATTGCAAGGCCAAGGGTCCAACTAATTTTGCCCAGACCGCCCAACATAACAATTGCCGCCAAATTTGTCGCCACATTAACGAGCTTTGTAGCGGCAGAAGCATGCAGAAAATCGAACTGAAAAAAACGGACAAAACCAAACAACAGGAAGCTTCCGGTGCCGGGACCAAAAAACCCATCATAAAAACCCACCACCAAGCCCAATCCAACGCCCTTCAGCTGCAACCAGCGGCTATGCGCCCTCGGCCGATGATCTTGACCAAGCGATGGTTGAAAAAACGTATAGGCCAATAAAAAAAACAATAAGAAAGGGAGGGCCTTGCGCAGCGGCTCCGCAGGAAACGTGCTGACCGCATTCGCGCCAAGAAGCGAGCCAACAAAACCAGCAATAATCACTGGCACGATCAGCGCCCACGGCAAACGAACATAACGCAAGTATTTACGAGCCGCGTTGATGGTCCCACCAATGGCAGACACTTTACCGGTGCCCAAGAGGGTGGCCGGTTGAGCTTCGGGGTAAGCAGCAAAAAGCGCAGGCACTTGAATTAAGCCGCCACCGCCCGCCACCGCATCGACCAAGCCAGCAAAAAAAGAAGCTGCCAGCAGCAAGAGCCACAAGTACAACGAAAATTCAATGGCTGATTCAAGCAAGGCAATAACCTACGCGCTTACGCAATCGCGGCCGAACCACACTACCGAGCAAGAAATGCTTTCAATGCGCTACGCGCAGCTTCATCAAGCACATCCAGAGGAATCCGGGCAGAGCCCTGAACAATCATCATTGCGTAAGGCTTTGCCAAGGCAGAGGCTTCGGCACACAACTGCAAAGCCTCGCCCGATGCGGGAGATTGATTGCGCCAATAATTAATTGCCGCCTCTAATTCTTGAATAGACACAAACATATGCCGCCGTCTTACTTATCGCGCTTAGCGAGCATGGTGCCTCTGCAACGCTTAGCTCCGCAACGGCATTCGTAATCTTTTTTCATTTGTTTGGTACGGCGGCCTTCGACATCGAGCGAATAGTCGTAAAACAATTCTTCGCCTGGCTCTAAGTCGCGCCTAGCAAAAATAAATACGCGCGGCATGTCTTCGTACGAACCCTCTTTCGCCTCGCAATTTGGTTTGCATGAATGATTGATCCAGCGCGCCGCATTACCACCGCAATTGGCATCGATCACGCGGCCGCTCTCCAGAGAAAAATAAAACGTGTGATTTGGCTCATCTGGATTGTGTGGATGGCGACGTTCGGCCTCCTTCCAGCTAATGCGCTCACCCTCGTACTCGATCAAGGCAGTGCCTTTTTTAATGGCGGCTTTTGCAAACACGCCCTTACCGTGAATAGGGGAGGAGCGAACCACAATGGCAGCGCGATTTACCTTGGGCAACTTCGACTTACTTTTTTTCATGCATCACACATCAAGGTTGCGAGCAATCAATGCATTCTTTTCAATAAAGGCGCGGCGTGGGTCAACCTCATCGCCCATAAGGGTGGTGAACACCTGGTCTGCCACAATCGCATCTTCAATTTGTACACGCAATAAGGTGCGGGTTGTGGTGTCCATGGTGGTTTCCCACAACTGCTGTGGATTCATTTCGCCCAAGCCCTTATAGCGCTGACGACTCACAACGCGCTCAGCCTCGGACAGCAGCCATGCAAACGCCGCACGGAAATCGGCAACCACCTGCTCCTTTTGTGATTTTTCAGGGTCCCCGCGGCGAACGCGCGAGCCAGGCAACACTTTTCCACTAAGGGCGCGAGCGGCCGCAGTCAAGCTTTGGTAATCATCGCCATGAATAAAGTCTGAGCTAATGGCCGATAGTTTTAGATTTCCATGAACCCGGCGCGACAAGAGAAGGCGGAAACGCTCGGTCCGGTCTTCTTTTTGAACAATCACCTCAGGCGCAAGGGCGAGGGAGTCTAAGCTTTCTTTAAGGGCAACACGCAGCCGTTCCGCAGACTCTTGGGCGGCCGCCTCGGTGTCGAGATTAAGCGGAATGCCCGCCGCAATCGCCCGCAAGGCGTCTTCGTCCATGGTCCGTGATAAGCGATCTACAACCGCCTGTATGACCTGATAATTTCTGGCCAACTCATCCAGGGCGGGTCCTTGTATTAACTCGCCAGCAGGGGTTTGAATGGACGCGGACTCTAAAGCAATCTTTAGTAGTAGTTGGTTTAATTCAGCGTCATCTTTGATGTACTGTTCATTCTTACCAAACTTCACTTTATAGAGTGGGGGCTGGGCAATATAAATATGGCCGCGCTCAATCAACTCCGGCATTTGGCGATAAAAGAAGGTCAACAGCAAGGTACGGATGTGGCTACCGTCTACGTCCGCATCGGTCATGATAATGATGCGGTGATAGCGTAACTTATCGGCCTTGTACTCTTCAATGCCAATTCCGGTGCCAAGCACCGTGATTAAAGTCACCACCTCTTGGCTGGCGAGCATTTTGTCAAAGCGCGCCTTTTCAACGTTCAGAATCTTCCCTTTTAGAGGGAGGATTGCCTGAAAC
>CAZUMD010000034.1:7273-13357 GCA_964621735.1 uncultured Polynucleobacter sp. | reverse complement strand
ACCGCATCTTCGGTAACGCGGTAGACGTCTTTGCTATTCCAATCTGCTTGGGCTGCCGCTTCAATGCTGCGGTAGTCGTATTCCATACTCATTGTGTAAGGCTCTTTTCGCTGTAATCGCTTGGTGTTTTTAGATGTCTTATGCTCGCAGACCCAATACGTCTTGCATATCAAATAGACCGGATATTTTTTTCTCTAAAAAGCGTGCCGCCCGAATCGACCCCTGGGCATAGGACTGACGGCTAGACGATTTATGGCTAATCTCAATGCGCTCACCCTCACCTGCAAATAACACGGTGTGATCGCCAACAATATCGCCACCCCGAATGGTGGCAAAACCAATCGATCCGGGCTTCCGTTCACCGGTATGGCCTTCACGCGCGTAGACCGATACGTCCTTTAACGATTGTCCCAAAGCACCTGCAATCACTTCACCCATCTTTAGTGCCGTACCGGATGGAGCGTCCACCTTATGGCGGTGGTGCGCTTCGATGATTTCAATGTCGTAACCGGTATCGAGCATCTTGGCGGCTACTTCCAATAACTTCAAGGTGACATTGACGCCGACACTCATATTGGGAGCAAACACGATCGCAATCTTGCTTGATGCCGTTTTTAGTTGAGCGATTTGATCAGCACTTAAACCGGTAGTACCGATGATCATCTTGACACCGTGGGTAGTGCAGGCTGCTAAATGCAGCATCGTGCCCTCGGGCCGCGTGAAATCAATCAAATACTCGGCATCGCGTAAGCCGTGGGCCAAATCAGCCGTAATCATCACGCCTGTTTTCTTGCCCAAGAAGGCGCCAGCATCTTCGCCTAAGATAGGGCAGGATGCGTGATCCAGCGCGCCCACCAAAGTGGCATCTGGCAATTGCAATACTGCCTCAATTAGCATTCGGCCCATTCGGCCACTCGCTCCTGCGATTGCGATTTTCATAATCTCACTCTTTGCTTAATTAACTTTGCTTAACTAATTTTTTTCAATTCCACTTCGGCATTGCTGAGCTAACATCAATCTCGCTTACTTTACTGGTGTGACGATGGAGCCACTTGGCGGAATGGGTGGACTCGGCTTACTCGGTATCAATACCTCAGGCTGTTGCAATGGTGGCGTTACTAGATTCTTATTTTTACCCGTAACCATATCCCAGAAGGAGCGCTTATGCTTAGCATAGTTATCGATTTCTGCAACGAGCTCAACCTCGGTTGGCAAGGCATCGCCATTGAACTTTATTACCTTATCGCCATCGAAGAACACCGTTACGCGCCGCTCTTTGCTGATTTTTTCACCGAGGCGTTTAAATTCAAATACGTAATCCCAACGATTGGCATGAAAGTAACTGGCTAATAATGGGGTGCCCAAAATTTGCCGTACCTGCTCCCGGCTCATGCCTACTTCCAGCTTGGCGTATTGTTCGCTGGAAATAAAGTTCCCCTGAATAACATCCGGCACATAGGGCCGAAAAATACTGTTCATCATCGTCCGCTGAGTATCATCGACCTTCGTCGTGCAGCCAGTTGCGATCAAGGCGGCTAATACGATCGAGGCAAAAATGCAGCAGCGCAGCAATCGTTTGCTGGGGCTTAAAACCCGCATTGGGATGCTGCGAATCGGTAAAAGGCAGTTTTGCATGGCAAGCCGTATCATTAAGGTCTTGATTTTAGCCCTCAATCGATGCCCATGAACCAAAACCCCTCCCCAGCCGATTTACGGGATATTGGCCTAAAAGCCACGGCTCCCCGGATGCAGATCTTGGATTTTTTTCATCAGCATCCAGGCGCCCATTTCAGTGCCGAAGAAATCTTCATGGCCATGGCCAAAGAAGACAAAGACATTGGTCTAGCTACGGTCTATCGGGTACTCACCCAGTTTGAGCAGGCGGGCCTCTTGCTGCGCAGTCATTTTGAGTCCAGCAAAGGCGATAGCCGGGCAATTTATGAGCTCAATGAGGGTACGCATCACGATCACCTTGTTTGCCTTGACTGTGGTCACGTAGAGGAGTTTGTCGATGCTGCGATTGAGCGGCGCCAAAAGGAAATTGCTAAATCATTAGGTTTTGCCCTTGAGGAGCATTCCCTAGCCATGTACGGGCATTGCCAAAAGAAAAATTGCGCCCACAAGCGCAAATAAGCCGTTTCATGCAAAAAGGGGCTAAAGAGCCCCTTTATTTAGCAATGGCAGTTGCCGTTTAGCTTTTTTGCCTACGCCGCCATCAATGCCTCAGCCGCATTGAGCATCTGCACTGAATACCCCCACTCGTTGTCATACCAAGCCAGTACTTTGACCAGCTTGCCATCGGCCGAAACCCGCGTTTGGCTGGCATCGTAAATACTGGGGCGGGGATCGTGGTTAAAGTCGATCGATACCAGCGGCAAGGTGTTAAAGCCCAAAATACCCTTAAGCTCGCCTTCGCTGGCTTTTTTCAGAACGGCGTTGACTTCATCTACGCTGGTGGCGCGCTTGGCCACAAAGGTTAAATCAACCACCGAGACATTGATCACGGGAACGCGCATCGCAAAGCCATCAAAACGACCAGCCAGTTCAGGCAATACCAAACCAACTGCTTTGGCAGCCCCCGTTTTAGTCGGGATCATGCTGCTTACTGCAGAGCGCGCTCGGCGCATGTCCTTGTGATACACGTCCGTCAATACCTGATCGTTGGTAAACGCATGAATGGTGGTCATTAAACCGGACTCAATGCCGATAGCATCGAGCAAAGGTTTAACTAAAGGCGCTAAGCAGTTGGTGGTGCAACTGGCATTCGACACCACGACATCGCTGGGCTTAAGTACTTTTTCATTCACGCCATAGACGATGGTTGCATCAACGTCTTTTTCGCCAGGGGCCGAGATCAATACTTTTTTTGCCCCCTGCTGAATGTGCACCATCGCTTTTTCTTTGGAGGTAAATTTACCGGAGCACTCGAGCACCAAATCCACCTGATGTTCGCCCCATGGGGTCTCCAGCGGATTACGCGTGGAATACATTTTGATGCGATCGCCATTGACTACCATGTGATCACCGTCCACCGTTACCGTACCCGGGAAACGGCCATGCGCTGAGTCGTATTGCGTGAGATGGGCATTGATATCAATATCGCCCATCGCATTGATGGCAACAATTTTGATATCGCGCTTGCGATCTAAGTTCGGTTGACTCTCATATAAAGCGCGCAGCACCATGCGGCCAATACGACCATACCCATTAATTGCAACCCGAATCGCCATCGCTATTCCTCTACTCGTTTTCTATATTAATTAATAACATTAATTGCTTACTTTGCTTGTGCAATGCACTGCTTCACCGTCGTACTAATCTGATCAACAGTTAAGCCAAAATAGGCATACAACTGATTCGCGGGCGCAGACTCACCAAAGGTGTCGACACCATGCACCGCAGCGCAACCATACTTCCACCAGTAATCCGTTACTCCGGCCTCAATAGCAATGCGCGGTAAACCGGCAGGCAATACGCTGGCTTTGTATTTCGCATCTTGCTGATCAAAGTAGGTCGTCGACGGCATTGACACTACCCTCACTGGCGCGCCCTCTTTTGCTAGCTGCTGCGCCGTTTGCAATGCCAAGCCGACCTCAGAGCCAGTAGCGATGATGACCGCCTTGGCTGCTTTGCTAGGTTCGTGCACCACGTAGCCACCGCGCGCGATGTTCTCAATTTGCTTTGGCGAACGCGCCACAAATGGGCAGTTTTGACGACTAAAAATCAATGCACTGGGGCCATGCCGACGCTCGAGCGCCGCGCCCCACGCCACTGCGCTCTCGGTGGTATCGCAAGGACGCCATACTGCTAAATTGGGTATCAAACGCAAACTCGATACCTGCTCTACCGATTGATGGGTAGGGCCATCTTCACCCAAACCGATGGAGTCGTGGGTAAACACAAAAATACTGCGCAGCTTCATGAGAGCAGCCATACGCAAGGCATTGCGACTGTAATCCGAGAAGGTCAAGAAGGTGCCGCCAAACGGAATGTAGCCGCCATGCAATGCCATACCATTCATGATCGCGCTCATACCAAACTCGCGCACACCGTAGTTAATGTGGTTACCCCACTGATTGGCGCGCACGGGTTTGCATGCACTCCAATTGGTTAAGTTCGAACCGGTTAAGTCGGCAGAGCCGCCCATCATTTCTGGAAGCGCAGGCGCTAATGCTTCAATCGCATTCTGGCTCGACTTGCGCGTCGCAATCGTTTCGGCTTTGGTTTGGCATTGCGCGAGCAGTGCTTGTAGTTTTGCTGCAAAGTCCGATGGCAAATCGCCACGCATCCGGCGCAACAGTTCGGCTGCTAAACGGGGGTGGGCTTTTTTATAGTCAGCAAAACGCGAATTCCATTGCCCTTGAATGGTTTGACCACGCCCCCGAAAATCCCATGCCAAATACAAATCCTCTGGCACTTCAAAGGGTGGGGAAGTCCAATTCAATGCTTTCCGAGTAGCAGCGATTTCATCGGCGCCCAGTGGAGAGCCGTGCACCTTATCGCTGCCCGCCATATTGGGCGAGCCTTGACCAATGGCCGTCTTACAGCAAATCAAGGTGGGCTTATCGCTTTGCTTTGCTCTGGCAATTGCATTGGCAACAGCGCCAGCATTATGACCATCAACCCCGCGAATCACATTCCAGCCATAGGCTTCAAAACGCTTGGGCGTATCTTCGTTAAACCAAGCAACAACCTTGCCATCAATTGAGATGCCGTTGTCATCCCAAAGTGCGATGAGTTTATTGAGCTTGAGCGTGCCAGCCAAGGAACATACCTCATGACTGATGCCCTCCATCAAGCACCCATCACCCAAGAAAGCGTAGGTGTAGTGATCAACGACATTAAAGCCAGGGCGATTAAATTCTCTAGCGAGTAATTGTTCAGCGAGTGCCATGCCGACAGCATTGGAGATTCCTTGACCCAAGGGGCCGGTGGTGGTCTCCACGCCCGGGGTAATACCAAACTCGGGATGACCTGGCGTCTTGCTGTGCAACTGACGGAAGTTTTTTAGCTCGCTCATCGGCAAGTCATAGCCGGTGAGATGCAAGAGCGCATAGAGCAACATCGAGCCGTGGCCATTGGAGAGCACAAAGCGATCGCGATTTATCCAATGCGGATCGGCCGGGTTGTGTTGCAAATGCTGATCCCACAGCGCCACTGCAATATCGGCCATGCCCATCGGCATACCCGGATGCCCAGAATTGGCTTGCTGAACGGCGTCCATCGAAAGTGCGCGAATGGCATTGGCCATGCGGGTTTGTAAATTTGACATCGTAAAAGTGGTCTCGAAGGAATTAAATTGGCTATATTGCAGTAATGCCTCAATTTTATCTTCCTCCCCCCTGGGAAACCCAAAAACCCCACCCCTTGCCCGCGGAGTTGGTGCACCACCTGCGCGTTCGGCGCATTAACGAGGGTGAAGTCATTCCCATTTTTGATGGCCAAGGGCAAATTGGCTCCGCCACCCTCGTGCGCTTGGGCAGCAAATCCGGCGAACTGGCGATCGCTAACGCAAAACAGGACACGCAAAGCGAGGTGCCCTATAGCATCACCCTGGCCCAAGGGCTGGCTGGCGGAGATAAGATGGATTGGGTGATCGAAAAAGCGGTGGAAACCGGCGCCAGTCGCATTACGCCCCTGCAATGTGAACGCTCCGTGATCAAACTACATCGTAGCAGTGATGCCGAGCGTGCGCAAAAGCGATTACTCCACTGGCGCGCCATCACCCAAGCGGCATGCGAACAATGTGAACGTACCGTGCTACCCCAAGTAGAGCCCATAGAGACCATTGCGGATTGCCTTAGTAAAGCCTCTAGTGATGACCTCAATGGTGCTCTCAAACTTATTTTTTGTACTGGGGACTACCCGTCCTTAGCAAAAATAATTGCGCCCTTGCCTGCGCAAAATGTAATCCTCTTAATTGGGCCAGAAGGGGGATTTACGCCAGAAGAAATAGCGCTCGCAATGAAAGCGGGATTTCAGGCGGTGTCTTTAGGTAAGCGCATTTTGCGCACTGAGACTGCTGGGATTGCAGCCATCAGCACAATCCACGCCATTTGGGATCACTAATCCGAAGCTAAACGG
>CAZUMD010000034.1:2389-7263 GCA_964621735.1 uncultured Polynucleobacter sp. | reverse complement strand
ATCGCTAATCTAGACGGGCAATAAAAAAGCCCTGGATCCAAGTAGATCAAGGGCTTGTAGCAAAGCGGGAGGTTTACGCGAAGGAGTAGAACACCCGATACGGTACGCGGCGCTCAGACCAGAAATCAACCGCATCACGGAAGACATCTAGCAAAGTCTCGCGGGCTTCTTTGTCAAATTTCTGCGTGCAAGGCAAGCCTTCCAATACCACCACGAAACCAGGTTGTGGGCCTGCCTTATCCACCATGGTGGTTAAGGTATCCAACAATGGATCGTAATTCTTGGCTTGCTGCTTCGTAAATACATAAGCATTAGCGATCGACTCAAGCACTTCACTTTTGGTGAGGCCATTTGCGCAATTGGCGTAAATAAAGTGCTGACCGAGTTCGGCTGCGGCTTCCATTAAATCGGTTGTGCGAAAAGCCCGAATCGATTGAACGATGTTGGGGCGAACGCTGCGGAGCATGGCAGGAGGGCCGGCATCACGAACGGCTAATGCAGCACGCCAGGATGCGGGCACTTTTTTACTGGAAGCATGATTGGCTGCGAGCGTTTGCAGGCGCGACAGGCCACCCTGTGCGTAGACGTTGGTGGCAGAAGGCTCACCATCGGACTGCTCGTTTCGATCCCAACTTTCGGCGCGACTGTGGTCGTCCCACTCAGCGGATGTAATTTCAGGATTATTCATGATGGGTATAAGGTTACCCGTAAGCGACAGCCAAATCAAGTCTAATTACAGTCGTTTTTTTATAAACTACTGATTTATATAGATAAATATATATGTGAGCGTTTGCTCACATATATAAATTGACCTTAATTTCCCTTGATTCTAGTCTTGCTAGCCGCCTCTACCACGGTTAATGCGGTGACATTCACGATCCGCCGTACCGTCGCTGCCGGAGTCAGAATATGCACTGGCTTGGCTACCCCTAACAACAGAGGGCCAATTGCGATGCCATTTCCGGCAGCGGTCTTGAGCAAGTTGTAGGAAATATTAGCGGCATCAATATTGGGCAATACCAATAAATTAGCAGCGCCCTCCAGTGGCGAAGTCGTTACTGCGCCCGCCCGAATCTCCGGATCGAGCGCGCAATCTCCATGCATCTCACCATCCACTTCCAGTTCTGGAGCCGTCGCCTGCAAAATGGCGAGGACTTGACGCATCTTCGCAGCCGAAGGGGCATCACTGCTACCAAAGTTCGAATGCGATAGCAATGCGACTTTGGGTGTCATTCCCAACTTGCGCATCTCACTGGCTGCCATCAAGGTAATGGCTGCCAACTCTTCCGCAGTAGGATCGATATTGACGTGGGTGTCTACTAAAAATACTTGGCGTCCCGGCAAAATCAAACCACTCATCGCGCCATATACGTTAGCGCCTTTTTCATGACCAATCACCTCATCAATGTATTTGAGGTGGGTTGATACTTTACTGATGGTGCCGCAAATTAAGCCGTCGGCCATTCCTTTAGAGAGCAAGGTAGCGCCGATCAGGGTATTGCGGCGACGCATCTCCAGTTTGGCAAAGGAGGCAGTTACACCCTTGCGCTCCATGATGGCCAAATAGGATTTCCAAAACTCCCCAAAGCGCGAATCGTCTTCTGGATTCACAATATCGATATCGGTTCCGCAAACCATGCGTAAACCAAATTTCTCAATGCGATGCTCAATCACGCTAGGACGACCAATCAAGATTGGTTTTGCAATCCCTTCATCGAGCACAATCTGCACGGCACGCAATACACGCTCATCTTCACCTTCGCAAAAGACAATGCGTTTTTGCGCTTCAGGAACGCCTTTGGCGATCGTAAAGAGGGGCTTCATCAAGGTGCCTGAGTGATACACAAACTGCTGCAACTGATTACGATAGGCATCAAAATCTTTGATCGGGCGCTGGGCTACGCCGTCATCCATCGCCGCTTTTGCGACTGCTGGCGCGATCACCGTAATTAAGCGTGGATCAAAGGGTTTCGGAATTAAATACTCGGGGCCAAAAGACAAGTTCTCAGTACTGTAGACGGCCGCCACTACTTCACTTTGCTCGGCCCGCGCCAGCTCAGCAACTGCCTTGACTGCAGCTACTTCCATACCGCGAGTAATCGTCGTCGCACCCACATCCAAAGCGCCACGGAAAATAAATGGAAAGCACAAAACGTTATTCACTTGATTGGGGTAATCAGTGCGGCCGGTTGCCATCACCGCATCGGGCCTGACTAACTTCACCTCTTCTGGCAAGATTTCGGGTGTGGGGTTTGCTAAGGCAAACACCAAGGGCTTATCCGCCATCTTTTTCACCATCTCGGATTTCAGAACGCCACCCGCAGAGAGGCCCAAGAAAATATCGGCGCCCTCAATCACCTCACTCAAGGTACGCAAAGGCGTATCTTGCGAGAACGGCTCCTTCTCGGGATCCATTAACTCTTTGCGGCCTTTGTAGACGACGCCCGCAATGTCGGTTACCCAAATGTTTTTTCGAGGTACGCCCAAATCCAATAATAAGTCGATGCATGCTAGCGCAGCAGCGCCCGCGCCTGATGTCACGAGTTTGACATTGGATACATCTTTCCCAACTATTTTTAAACCATTCAGAATCGCAGCTGCAACCACAATGGCTGTGCCATGCTGGTCATCATGAAAAACCGGAATCTTCATGCGGGCTTGTAATTTGCGCTCGACCACAAAGCAATCCGGCGCCTTAATGTCTTCTAAATTAATGCCGCCAAAAGTCGGCTCAAGCGCTGCAATGATTTCGACTAATTTATCGGGATCGTTTTCATTGACCTCAATGTCAAAAACATCGATACCAGCAAACTTTTTAAATAAGACCGCTTTACCTTCCATTACTGGCTTGCTCGCCAGCGGGCCAATATTGCCGAGACCCAGTACAGCAGTGCCGTTGGTAATCACCCCCACCAAGTTACCGCGTGCGGTATAACGAAAGGCATTGGCTGGGTCTTTGACGATTTCTTCGCAGGCAGCGGCAACCCCGGGGGTATAGGCCAAGGCGAGATCGCGCTGGTTGGTGAGTTGCTTGGTTGCCGCAATTTCAATCTTTCCAGGGACCGGAAACTCGTGATAATGCAGGGCTGCAGCCCGTAAATCTTTGATTTGTTGTTCTTTACTGTTGTCCGCTTGGCTCATCGATTGACTCATTGGTATGGCAATTTGAAGCTTCTTATTCTAGTCCTCTCCAGCACATTCGCCCTCAAGGAACATAAAATGAAAAGATGGAAGCAAAACTAGGGGAATTTGATCTGATCTGGCGTTTTTTCAAAGCCGGCTCCGAATCCATGGCCCAAACCCAAATAAACCAGGTTCTACTCGGGATCGGGGATGACTGCGCCCTGCTCCAGCCAGACGCGGCGCAAAGCCTAGCGGTGACGAGCGATATGCTGGTCGAAGGTCGGCATTTTTTTGCCAATGCCAACCCCGAATGGCTCGGCCATAAAGCCTTGGCGGTTAACCTCTCTGACTTGGCGGCAATGGGAGCAAAGCCAGTTGGTTTTACCTTAGCGCTTGCACTGCCCAATGCGAATGCGGACTGGCTCGCGCAATTTAGCCAAGGCTTGTTTCGCTTAGCGCAGCAGTGGCAATGCCCTTTAATTGGTGGCGATACCACCCAAGGACCCCTCACCATTTGCATCACCGCTTTAGGCCATGTACCTTTTGGTGCCGCCATCAAACGCTCCGGCGCCAAGATAGGTGACGACATTTGGGTGTCCGGCACGCTGGGCGATGCAAGGCTTGCTTTAGGGGCATTGCGCAGCGAATGGCCACTTGACCGTAGCAGCTTAGACACGGTGCTACCCCGCATGCACGAGCCCGAACCCCGCATTGCGCTTGGCCTGCAACTGCGCGGCGTTGCGAGTAGCGCCCTGGATGTATCCGATGGCCTCTTGGGCGATTTACGCCACATCCTCAAAGCATCCCAAGTCAACGCCGAGGTGCTGATTGATCAACTACCCATCTCACGTACGCTTGCCGAACAAACGCAGGATCTGCGCCGGCAATGCGCAGCTAATGGCGGCGATGATTACGAACTGTGTTTCACTGCCCCAACTAATCAACGCAAGGCCCTGGAATCGCTCAGCACTGCCCTACTGCCGCTCACGCGTGTTGGCAGCATTAGCTCTGCTAGCAATGGAACTGAGCCCACACTCATTCTGCGCGATGCCAATGGCAATTTACTCACCACAGCGGAGAGCATGCGGCTGATGCAATCCTTTGATCACTTTAAGAGCAAGTAAGTGGTGATCAACGCCAATCAAACCAAACCCACCATACGCTGGATGTTTCAGACTGCTGGTCGCACTCTAGCGCTTGGATTTGGTAGTGGGCTCAGTCCCTTTGCCCCAGGCACCGTTGGCACGCTCTGGGCATGGGCACTCTTTTTGATTGGGCAATTCTTTTTTAGTACCGCGGATTGGATGTGGATCATCGGCGGCGGACTGATCGCCGCTTGCTGGATTTGTGGGCAAGTGAGCGAAGAATTAGGCGTTGCTGATTTTGGCGGTATCGTGCTCGACGAGATCTTGGCTTTTTGGCTGGTCTTGCTCTTCATTTTGCCAGCTCCGTTCTGGATGCAGGCCTTAGCATTTGCACTCTTTCGTTTCTTTGATGCAGTTAAGCCGGGGCCGATAGGCATGATTGATCGCTACTTTAAAGACTGTGCTTGGATTGCTCCCGGCTCGCCCACCACCATACCTAAAATACTGTGGCGCGGTTTTGGCATTTTGGTGGATGACCTCGCAGCAGCTTTTGCAACGCTACTGATTCTTGCTTTACTGAGCACAACCCAGTTGTTACCGTCGTATTAATTTCAGAGCGATCCATTCACAAGGCATTGCATGCAAACTTCTTCTCCATCAACAGCA
>CAZUMD010000034.1:0-2289 GCA_964621735.1 uncultured Polynucleobacter sp. | reverse complement strand
GAATTAAGCAGCGCAGTCGCTACTGCATTCAGTCAGCGCGGCTGGACTCTGGCGGTAGCGGAATCCTGCACTGGCGGACTACTCGCAGCTAGCCTCACCAACTTAGCTGGGTCGAGTCAGTGGTTTGAGCGGGGCTATGTAACTTACAGTAACGCTGCAAAGGTGTCTTGCTTAGAAGTATCACCGCTACTGATTGAAGCCGAAGGTGCCGTTAGTGAGGCAGTCGCTAGGGCAATGGTTCTAGGAGCGCAGCTAAGTAGCGGTGTCACTGCGGCGATTTCGATTACGGGCATTGCCGGCCCGGGTGGCGGCACTGCTGAGAAGCCGGTTGGAACCGTGTGCTTTGGCTGGGCACTAGAGCGTGCCGACGCCAGCAATCAGATCACGACGACGACCGCACACTTCTTGGGCGACCGTCAATCGGTGCGGCAGCAAGCAGTTCTGTTTGCCTTGCGCGGCTTACTGCAATCGATTGCTTGAATCGAAGCGATTAACCCAACCACCCTTTGTGGCGGAAATAACTCAGCGGAATAATCGCTGAAATGACCATCGACAAAATAGCTACTGGATAGCCCCAAGTCTCAGTGAGCTCGGGCATGTGCTGGAAGTTCATTCCCCAAATACTCGCCAGTAAAGTCGGTGGCATTAAAGCAACCGATACCACCGAGAAGATCTTGATGATCTTGCTTTGGTTCAAACTAATAAAACCGACCGTGGCATCCATCAAGAAGTTAATCTTGTCGAACAAGAATGCGGTGTGATTCTCAAGGGAGTCAATGTCGCGCAAAATTTGACGCGCCTCTTCTTGCTGCTCATCCGAGAGTAATTTACTGCGCATCAAAAACGACAGAGCGCGGCGGGTATCCATCACATTGCGACGAATGCGGCCGTTGGTATCTTCTTCTTTAGCAATCGTCTCTAAAACTTCGGCAGCATCTTTATCGCTAATGTCATCGGAGAGGACGCGCCTACCGGCCTGCTCTAAATTCTCATAGACTTCCTCAAGCGCATCGGCAGAATACTCGGCATCGGTTGAATAGAGATCGAGCAGAACGTCTTTGGCATTACTCACCGAACCGGGGCGCAAACGGGCACGCAAACGTACCAAGCGGAATACCGGTAAATCTTCATCGTGAATCGAAAACAGGACTTGCTTGGTCATCACAAAAGCAACCCGGACGTTGCGCGAAGTCTCTTCTTCGTCCAGCAAAAAATCGGTCCGAATATGCATATGGCCATCGTCCGCCTCAAAGTAGCGGGCAGACGCCTCTAAATCGCCTAAATCATCCAATTCAGGCAAAAGAACGCCAAAAGCCTCTTTAATCCAGAGTAATTCTTCTTCTTCGGGGTCAATCACGTCAATCCAGATTGGATTAATGTGCTTCAGGAGCTCATTGCGATCTTCCACTTGCTCTTGGGAGAGGCGGCCATTTTGCAGGACGAACAAGTTAATCATGGTGACCTCCTAGGGAATGCGCTAGTTTATCCTATAGATAATGACAGCTTAGCGAAAATAAACACGAAACCAATGAACTCAAGCCAAAATACCTTTACCCAGCAACTCCAGTCTGCATGGGCTTCGCAAGGCAGCATGCTGTGCGTTGGCTTTGACCCTGACCCCAAACGCATGCCTGCCTCCCTGCACGGCAAATCCCAGGGTATTTTTGAGTTCTGCCGCGAGATTGCCGATGCCACCGCCGATGTGGTGTGCGCCTTTAAGCCCCAGTTTGCCTACTTCGCCTCCCAGGGGGCTGAGAATCAACTCGAAAAACTGATCCACCACCTCAAAGACCGCTATCCCCACATTCCGGTGATTTTGGATGCCAAGCGCGGCGATATTGGCAGCACAGCAGAGCATTACGCCCTCGAAGCGTTTGAGCGCTATGGCGCTGATGCGGTTACCGTCAACCCCTACATGGGACGCGATTCGATTGAGCCCTACCTCAAACACCAAGGCAAAGGCGTGATTATCCTGTGCCGCACCTCCAATCCGGGAGGCTCCGATTTGCAGTTTTTGAATATCGCGAGCGATAGTCAACCGCTGTATTTGCACGTCGCTACGCTCGCAGCCAAAGAGTGGAACAGCACAGGTCAAGTGAGCCTCGTCGTCGGCGCCACCTTCCCCGATGAAATTGCCAAGGTCCGCGCGATTGTGGGTGAGATGCCTCTCCTGATTCCGGGGATTGGTGCGCAAGGCGGTGATCTCAAGGCCACCGTCAAGGCCGGTCACGTTTCAGGAAAGCCGGGTACCGGAATGATGATTAATTCATCGCGGGCGATTTTGTATGC
>CAZUMD010000033.1:0-13911 GCA_964621735.1 uncultured Polynucleobacter sp. | reverse complement strand
GTGCCGGTGACATTGGGCGGCGGCAGCTGAATGCTGAAGTCCGCTTTATCGTCATCAAGGGTGGCACTTGCAATGCCGCGCTTTTCCCATTCCGGACCCCAAAATGCTTCGATTGGAGCGGGTTCGTATGATTTGGCTAGCTCCACTCCAGCAGGCGATTCTGCTGTGGACTGGGCTGGGCTTGATTCAGGGGTATTCGGGGAGATTGGCATAAGAGTCAAATTATAATTGGCGTAATGTATTCAGACCTACTCGCGAACCTAAACCCAGAACAATGCGAGGCGGTGACCCTTCCTCCAGTTGCCGAAAATGGCCATGCCCAGTCCGCTCTGATCTTGGCCGGCGCTGGCAGCGGCAAGACGCGGGTGGTCACCACCCGCATCGCTTGGCTCATCCAAACCGGCCAGGTTTCCCCCATTGGTGTTTTGGCGGTGACATTTACCAATAAAGCAGCCAAAGAGATGATGATGCGGCTGAGTGCGATGCTGCCGATCAATACCCGCGGGATGTGGATTGGCACTTTTCATGGCCTCTGTAACCGCTTACTGCGAGCGCACCACCGCGATGCCGGCTTACCCTCCACCTTTCAAATATTAGATACCCAAGACCAGTTGTCGGCGATCAAACGCCTCCTCAAAGGCTTGAAGGTCGATGATGAAAAGTACCCACCCAAGCAGCTGCAGTATTTCATTGCGCATGCAAAGGAACGCGGTATGCGGGCACGGGACTTGGAAAGCGGCGATGATTTTCAGGCGCGCATGGCGCAGCTCTACGACGCCTACGATCAGCAGTGCCAACGCGAGGGCGTAGTTGATTTTGCTGAACTCTTATTGCGTAGCTACGAACTCTTAAAGCACAACGAAGCGATTCGCAACCACTACCAAGAGCGTTTCCGCCATATTCTGATTGATGAGTTTCAAGACACCAATGCCTTGCAGTACGCTTGGTTAAAGCTGCTATCCGGGCACGATGGCGGCCGCGCGAAAGATGCTGCCAGTGCCGTTTTTGCGGTAGGCGATGACGATCAAAGCATCTATGCCTTCCGCGGTGCGGACGTCGCCAATATGCGCCTCTATGAAAATCAATTTCAGCCGATCATGGTCAAGCTAGAGCAGAACTACCGCTCGCATGGCCATATTCTGGATTCGGCAAATCACTTGATTGCGAACAACACGGGTCGTCTTGGAAAGAATCTGCGCACCGATGCAGGCCATGGCGAGCCCGTTCGCATTTATGAGGCAGCAAGCGATGGCATGGAGGCGAGTTGGCTAATTGATGAGATTAAAGCGCTCGTCAACGGCGGCTTACGGCGCAGTGATATTGCGCTTCTCTATCGCAGCAATGCCCAGTCACGCATTATTGAGCATGGCTTATTTTCATCGGGCATTCCATACCGCGTGTATGGCGGTCTGCGCTTTTTTGAACGTGCTGAAATTAAACATGCGCTCGCTTACTTGCGCTTATTAGAAAATCCCAATGACGACACCTCATTTTCTCGGGTGGTTAATTTTCCAACCCGCGGTATTGGTGCGCGCTCAATTGAGGCATTGCAAGATGCAGCACGGCAGCAGCAATGCTCACTGTATTTAGCTGCTTCGAGTTTAGAAGGAAAGGCTGGTGCGGCCTTAGGCGGCTTTGTGCGCCTAGTAGATCACATGCGTGAGGCAACCCGTCGTAATACCCTGCCCGAAACGGTGGAGTTTGTGATTCAGCACAGCGGTTTAATTCAGCACTATTTGACCGAGCGCGAAGGCCAAGATCGCGTTGAAAACTTACAAGAACTCGTCAATGCCGCCACTGCCTTTATTGCCGAAGAGGGTTACGGGCAAAATGCCGAAGCCGCATTACTGCCTGGAGAAAACGACCCGGGCACGCTTGAGGCATCGCCACTGGCAGGTTTTTTATCCCATGCCTCGCTTGAGGCGGGCGATAACCAAGCGCAAGCCGGACAAGATGCGATTCAGTTAATGACGGTCCATTCCGCCAAGGGACTTGAGTTCACCGCTGTCTTTATTACGGGCTTAGAAGAAGGTTTATTTCCCCACGAGAACAGTGTTAATGAGGCCAATGGCTTAGAGGAAGAGCGCCGTTTAATGTACGTTGCGATTACGCGCGCGAAAGAGCGCCTTTACCTATCGCACACGCAATCCCGCATGTTGCACGGCCAAGTGCGCTACAACATGCCATCGCGTTTCTTGGAAGAGCTGCCATCGGATTCCCTGAAATGGCTGACCCCCAAAGCAAGCGATGCACGCTGGGGCGGTAGTCGTAATACAGGCTCGAGTTGGCAGAGTGGGGGCTACACCCGTCAGCGCGATAACGAAGGAGCAGATGTATTTGATATGGATACGCCACGCTTAGGTAGTCGCAATAAAGCAACTGAGACTGTTAAGCGAATGGCTGCGCCGCCGCGTTCAGGCTATCCCTTTGCAATCGGGCAAGCCGTCTTTCATACCAAGTTTGGCGAAGGTCGTGTTGTTGGCTTAGAAGGCCTCGACCTTGAAGCGCGTGCCCAAGTGAACTTCAAGCGCCACGGCGTGAAATGGTTGCAACTCAGCATTGCCAGACTCACGGCGATTGACGCCTAGGCTGGCTTAGCCTTCGGTTGGTAATTGCTCAATATTGTTATCGGTAAAGCAGCCTTTCCAGGTTGCAAAGAATGAACAATACATAATCGTGAGCCCGCCCATCGATATGGGTGCAACCACATAAGAGGCGATGCTAGCAAAACCCAATGCTTCGAGCATACCGCCAATTAACATAGGTACCGCAACCAGAACGATGCTCCATATGAGTAAATAGTAAGCAAATGCACCGCGATTCGACCAGCATGCCATCCAGCTGGAAAAAATGGCTTGCAGTAGCGGCATTTCTGCCCAAGCAACGAGCAGGGGCGCGAACCACATCAGCATCGCAATCGGAATGTAGAGTAAGCCGCCAACAAAGACTAATTTATAGAGTTGTTGCATGGCTTCGGTACTGGGGGCCTCGTCGCTCGTCAAGAGCGGCAGTAATGCTTCAAAGTCAACAATCAGGCTGGCTAAAAAACTCAAGATTAAGATGCATGCGGTGTAAATCAGGCCGAGTTGCAAAATGCGCTTACGTGCTACCGCGGATGGCAATCGAAATGCAGCCAAATACGCTGTAGGCAGAATCCGTTCGTTTTGGATGGCTTGCCGACATGCGGTCATAAAACCAACCGAGAGTGCGGGGGTTACTAAAAGCACAACAAAGACGCCAATCACTGGAATCAAAATAGACAGCTGGGCAAAGAAAATGTACATGAAGACCAGCATTAAAAACCCGAGCGGATTTTTTTTAAAAAGCCAAAATCCCTGGCGTATCCAGGTGATGGCTTCTTTATGGTTGACGTGATTGAGTTTCATCGAGGTGCTTTGTGGGGTCGATTTTAAGAAATAGAGCCTGCAGCGGAGCGGCGGCTACGTAATATCCGCTCGAAGTGGCTTGGGTCATGGGGTGTCAACATCTGCGCATCCCGGGGCAAATAAAAATCCCACAAACGCGAGATCCAAAAACGCAGAGCTGCAGCCCGTAGCATGGCTGCAATACTCGCTAGTTCATCTGGACTGAGTGGTCGCACGGATTGATAGGCATCAACTAATGCTTGCATGCGACCAGAATCCAGCGCGCCACCTTCTAAGAAGCACCAATCATTGATGGTGACCGCAAGATCAAATAACCATTTATCGGTGCCGGCAAAATAGAAATCAAAAAATCCACCCAGGCGCAAGCCCGAGCCTTGGCCTTCAAATAGGACGTTGTCGCGAAAGAGGTCGCAATGGCTAGCGCCTTCTGGAAGCGCGCGGTACGCAGCTGAGGCAAAAAACGATTCTTGAAAAGCCATTTCATCGACTAGCAAGGCACTTTGATCGGCACTCAGGTGAGGCAAGATTGCCGGAACCGTTTCGCGCCACCAATAAAGGCTGCGCAGATTGGGTTGATGCTGGGCAAAATCAGCGCCAGCTAAATGCATTTTGGCCAGCATGTTTCCCACCATAGCGCAATGCGCGGGGGAGGGTTGTAAGCACGATGCGCCGGCGAGCTTGCTGACGATTGCAGCTGGTTTACCCTTGAGCGAAAATAAAATACTGCCCGCATGATTTGCAATTGGCTTAGGTACCGGAATGCCTTTTTCAGCCAGGTGGCGCATTAGCTCAAGGTAGTAAGGGAGTTGCGCCGCAGATAAGCGCTCAAAAATAGTGAGAACGTATTCGTCTGGGCCACACTCGTTATTTGTATCGAGAAAAAAATTGGAGTTCTCAATTCCACCCTGAATACCGTGCACAGCCGACGCTACCCCGATATCAAAGTCTGTCGCAATCCATTTCGAGACATCGCTTAATTCAACGGGAGTAAATACGGCCATACGAAAGTAGATTTAAAACGGAATTCGAATGCTGGGAACGCTCAGCAAATTGTCATTGCTTTGGTTGCTCGGTCCCGGCAGAACGGATGTAGGGGGCGACATTTCATAAGTACCTAGGGGGCCTTTGACTTGAACCTCGGTTGGTGCGTTGGCATCACGGAATTCTTTGACTTGAGTGCCACTTGGGTCAGTGTATTCAAACGTGGGTTTGCGCGCATCCGCATTACCTAATGCGCCGGGGTTGCCAACGGGGGTAGCAATCGGTTGATTATTTATGCGACTCAGCTCTGCTGGGCTCAGGGCCTGAGAATTTCCGCTTTGGGCTTGGGCAGAGGCACAAATGGCCATGAGGCTTGAAATTAGCGAAGTTGCAAGCAGGTGCAGGGTTGGGCGCATAAAGTGTCTTGGTTTTTGGTTAGCTCAAGCTAGCTCCTCAGCCGAGATGGCAAGGAATTAGCAACAAGTAAGTAACTAGATTGTACGATTGCGGTATGACTAAACATAGACTCTTGTTGGTAGACGGTTCCAGTTACCTGTATCGGGCCTTTCATGGCATGCCAGACCTCCGAAATGCGGCCGGAGAGCCTACCGGAGCGGTCTATGGCATGGTCAATATGATGCGGCGGGCTAGGGCCGAGATCCAGGCAGACCACTTGGCCTGCGTTTTTGATGCCAAAGGCAAGACCTTCCGGGATGAAATGTACCCCGAATACAAGGCAAACCGGAGCGCCATGCCGGAAGACCTGGTGGCGCAAATTGAGCCGATTCATGAGTTAGTTAAGGCCTTAGGCTGGCCCGTTTTGATGGTTTCGGGGGTGGAGGCGGACGATGTCATTGGTACGCTGTCCAGGCAAGCTACTGAGGCAGGCTGGGACACCATCATCTCGACTGGCGATAAGGATTTGGCGCAACTGGTCAATCCTTCGGTATCGCTGATTAATACCATGACCGATGAGAAGCTCGATGTGGATGGCGTAACGCAAAAGTTTGGCGTGCCGCCCGAGCGCATTGTGGATTACCTCACCATCGTTGGTGATGCGGTGGATAACGTACCTGGAGTGCCTAAGGCTGGGCCGAAGACCGCCAATAAATGGCTAGCGGAATACGGCGACCTAGATCAATTGATGGCTCATGCAGATGAAATCAAAGGTGTGGTGGGCGACAACCTCCGTGCCAGCTTGCCCTGGTTATTGCGCGCGCGTGAACTGCTCACCGTCAAGCTAGACTGCGATCTTAATGAGCACATCCCAGGCCTTGATGATTTGCATGCCAAGCCAGAGAATTTACCGGTATTAAAAGAGTTCTTCGAGCGCTTTGCATTTAAAACCTGGTTGCGTGATGTGGAAAAGCGGTTGAGTGAAGCAGGCACTGCTGCGGTAAGCGGCGCCGCACAAAGCAATGCTCCCGCTTTTGATTTAGTCGGCAACTCAGTTTCATCGCCGAGCGCAGTCTCATCAAAATCAGTTAATCCACCCGCGCTCACACCAACGATTCCCGCAAAAGATGCTACGGAGCAAAATGCGATCGAGCGTCAATACGAGTGCGTGGTTGATCAGGCAAGACTCGATGTATGGCTGGCCAAAATAGCCGCTGCTGATTTAGTGTGCATTGATACTGAAACTACCGGCCTTGATGCCTTGGTAGCCGAGCTGGTTGGGATTTCACTCAGTGCCGAAGAAGGCGTTGCCTGTTACATCCCACTGGCGCACCGCACAGGTGAGGATCAGCTCGATCGCCAATCGGTCTTGGATCAGATGCGCCCCTGGTTAGAGGACCCCAAGCGTCACAAGCTTGGGCAGAACCTCAAGTACGACGCCCATATCTTTGCGAACTACGGTATTACCTTACGCGGGATACAGCACGACACTTTGTTGGAGTCCTATGTACTGGAATCCCATTTAGCCCACAATATGGATAGCTTGGCTGAGCGCCATTTGGGTGTGAAGACCATCCGCTACGAAGATGTGTGCGGTAAGGGTGTGCATCAAATTGGCTTTGATCAAGTCGATCTGGCAACGGCAACCAACTATGCCGCAGAAGATGCTGACATTACCTTGCGCCTGCATCATTTCCTCTGGCCACAGATTGAAAGCAGCCCTGGCTTGCGCTACGTATACGAACAGATCGAAATGCCGGCCATGCGCGTACTAGGTGTGATGGAGCGCAATGGCATTCGGATTGACTCGGCGCGTTTAGCAGCCCAAGGGCTCGAAGTAGGCAAGCGACTCTTGGCCTTAGAGGGTGAGATTCATGCGCTTGCAGGGCAGCCATTTAATATTCAGTCGCCCAAACAAATTGCCGAGATTTTGTTTGGGCAATTGCAGTTGCCGGTAATTAAAAAAACCCCATCGGGCGCGCCCTCGACCGATGAAGAGGTATTACAAAAACTAGCGGAAGATTTTCCCTTGCCTGCGAGGATTTTGGATTACCGTGGCCTAGCCAAACTGATGTCGACCTACATTGAGAAATTGCCGCGTATGGTCAACCCCAAAACTGGGCGCGTGCATACCAATTTCTCTCAAGCCGTGGCAGTGACGGGACGCCTAGCATCGAGCGAGCCCAATATGCAGAACATTCCGGTTCGCACCGAAGAGGGTAGACGGATACGCGAAGCATTTGTGCCAGCAGCGGGTTGCAAATTATTGTCTGCCGATTATTCGCAAATTGAATTACGCATCATGGCGCACATTGCGGAAGATGAAAGTTTGTTAACCGCATTTGCAGCGGGCAAGGATATTCATCAAGCAACGGCAGCCGAGATCTTTGGTATTCCACTGGAGCAAGTATCGTCAGAGCAGCGTCGCTATGCCAAGGTGATTAACTTCGGCTTGATTTACGGCATGAGCGCGTATGGTCTTGCTGGTAATTTAGGTATTGAGCGTGCCGCCGCACAAAAATACATTGCTACTTACTTTGAGCGTTACCCCAGCGTAGCGCAGTACATGGAAGAAACCAAGCTGCAGGCGCGGGAGCAAGGCTATGTCGAAACGGTCTTTGGTAGGCGCCTGTGGCTGCCGGAGATTAAGGGCTCCAATGGCCCCCGCCGGCAGGGCGCCGAACGTGCCGCCATCAATGCACCGATGCAAGGCACTGCTGCAGATTTAATTAAATTGGCGATGGTTGCAGTGCAGAATTGGCTCGAAGCCGAAAACCTGAAAACACGGATGTTGCTGCAGGTGCACGATGAACTGGTCTTTGATGTGCCTTTGGATGAGCTGGATTACGTGCAAAAGGCGTTGCCAGGGCTAATGTGTTCAGTAGCAACATTGAAGGTACCTTTGCTGGTTAGTATCGGCGTCGGTGATAATTGGGAAGAAGCGCATTAATCAAGTGAAATGAGGAGATGAATATGAGCACCAATCGAAGAGACTTTATGAAGGCATCGGCTGTAACAGCAACTGGCCTTGGCGTCGGTTTTGTTGCTGCATCCCAGCCCGTTCTAGCGCAAGCAATTAAAACCGACTTTGCTGGCATCAAAGCGGGCGAACTATCGATTCCATCGGGCGGTATTCAGATGCCTGCCTATGTATCACGTCCCGAAAAAGCCAAGGGACCATTGCCGATCGTGATTGTGTGCAGCGAGATTTTTGGTGTCCATGAATACATTGCCGATGTCACCCGCCGTTTTGCGAAGTTGGGCTACCTTGCCATTGCCCCCGAAAAATTTGTGCGTGCGGGCGACCCTAATACCTATGGAACGGTAGCTGAAATTTTTAGCAATATTGTTTCGAAAACTCCCGATGCGCAAGTCTTGGGTGATATTCGAGCAGCGATTGCGTGGGCTGGCGCTAATGGTGGTGATGTGAAGCGCGTTGGCGTTACCGGTTTTTGCTGGGGCGGGCGCATTACTTGGCTCTCCGCCACCATGCCCGAAGTTCGGGCAGGTGTTGCCTGGTATGGCCGTTTGGTCGGTGAAAAAACAGCCGGTAACCCACGTCATCCAGTCGATATTGCAGCAGAGCTCAAAGCCCCTGTACTTGGTTTATATGGTTCAGCCGACACGGGTATTCCACTGGAGAGTGTCGATAAGATGCGTCAAGCATTGGCCGCGGCAGGATCAAAAAATCTCGCAGCCAAAGCATCGCGTTTTGAGATTTACATTGATGCGCCTCACGCGTTTCATGCCGATTACCGTGAGACCTATCGTGCTGGCCCTGCAGCCGATGGCTGGGCGAAGTGCTTGGATTGGTTTAAGCGGAACGGAGTGGCATGACCGCTCTGCAGCTCATCGTATTAGTAACAGCAGGCGCAGGTCTCTCCAGTGTTCTGATTGCGGCTAGCTTATCGCTGGGTGTTTTAGCGAAGCTGGTTGATCGCATGGTGAGTATTTCAGTTGGCATTTTGCTGGCTACTGCCTTGCTGCATTCTTTGCCTGAAGCATTTGAGATGCCTGGAGTGGATGCTCATATGCTCTTTGGTGTGCTACTTGCAGGATTACTGGGCTTCTTTTTGCTTGAGAAAGTCGCGCTACTGCGCCATAGCCATCATCACGAAGGCGATGGCCACGACCACCACCACGGCCATGATGCAGAAGAGGCCGGTCAAAGTGGTTGGATGATTTTGATTGGCGATGGCCTGCATAATTTTGTTGACGGCGTGTTGATTGCTGCCGCATTCATGGTTGATTTTGAAGTGGGTATGTTTACCGCAATTGCCATTGTGGCGCACGAGATTCCACAAGAGATTGGTGACTTTATTGTGCTGATTAATGCCGGTTTCTCACGCATGCGGGCGCTGCTCTACAACATTATTAGTGGCGCTCTATCAGTTTTGGGCGGTGTGCTTGGCTATTACTTTTTGGAAAAAGCCAATACGGCAATGCCGTATTTGCTGGTGATTGCCTCGAGTGGATTTATTTACATTGCGGTGAGTGATTTAATACCGCAAATGCACCGCAGATCGCATTGGCGCGAGTCCTTGCGCCAAATTGCCCTGATTGGCTGTGGCGTTGGCTTGGTTCTACTCCTCTCGCGCGGACACTAAGTCGCCCCCCAAGAACTGGCGATCTAGGTGGTAGCAATCGGCCGTTTTGGATCGGTGCACCACTCGCTCCAGCTACCAACGTATAAACTGGAACCCGATAAGCCCGCCACTTCCATTGCCAATAGATTGTGGCAAGCGCTCACGCCAGAGCCGCACTGATTGATCACCTTGCTTGCAGGGGTGTTGCCTAGTAAGACTTTAAATTCAGTGCGCAAGACCTCAGGTGATTTAAATTGCCCTGCACTGAGATTATGTTTAAAGAAGCGATTCAGTGCTCCTGGGATATGGCCGCCAATCGCATCTAAGGTTTCATTTTCCCCGCGAAAGCGATCTTCAGCGCGCGCATCGATCATGCAATGGCCCAGTAAATTCGGATCTGCAATACATTCTTCAATGGCGTCTACGGTGACTGTGCCCGCCCACTCCTGCGGTGCCGGAGTTACTTTTAAAGGCTCAATCACCGGAGGAATCGTGCCAATCGAGCCACTCCATGCGGAGAGACCACCATCCAATACCTGAACGTTCGCGTGTCCGCTGGCTTTAAGCATCCACCACAAGCGGCTTGCATAGACTGAGCCGTGATTATCGTAGGCGATCACGGTTGTCTTTGGGTCAATACCAAGGCGCTGTTTTGTTTCTGCCCACGCTTGGGGGCTCGGAAGTGGATGACGGCCATTGCGCCCTGTTTTTGCAGCAGAAAGATCGCGACCCAGATCGACGTGAATGGCGCCCAAAATATGTCCCGTGTTGTAGGCCTCGCGACCTGCATTGGGGTCGACTAAATCATAGCGGCAGTCGCAGATCAAAATGTCTGCGCCGGTATTAACGAGCTCTTCTAATTGATTGGGTGTGATGAGTGGATGCATAGCGCAAACTCCTTATGCTGAATCAGCAAGAAAAAAATAGTCTACCGCGAATCAATCCGAGAGCCCAGTTAAAACTGCATCTCCCGGCGATACCATTCATGAAAATGCTGCATGCCGTCTTCCATGGGGCTTTGATAGGGCCCCACTTCATTTACGCCTCTAGCAAGGAGTGCGGCGCGACCCGCATCCATGCGCTCGGCAATCTCATCATCTTCGATGCAGGTTTCCATATACGCGGCACGCTCGGCCTTCACGAATTCACGTTCAAAGAGGGCGATTTCTTCGGGGTAGTAAAACTCCACAATATTGCGGGTTTTATTGGGGCCCATGGGATGCAGTGTGGAAATGCAGAGCACGCCTGGATACCATTCAACCATCACATTAGGATAGTAGGTCAGCCAAATAGCACCATGCCGCGGAGGCTTATTGCCATGGTGGCGGAGCACCGCGTCATGCCATTGGCGATACACGGGAGAGCCTGGATTGGCGAGGTTTTTGTGGATCCCCACCGTTTGTACGCTGTGCCAATCGCCAAATTCCCAATGCAAATCTTCACAGGAGACAAATTGACCAAGCCCCGGATGAAAGGGCACCACATGGTAGTCCTCGAGGTAAACCTCAATGAAGGTTTTCCAGTTGTAGTTGCACTCGTGCACCTCAACGTGATCGAGCATGTAGCCGGTAAAGTCTAAATCGTCGGCAACACCTAATTTTCCTAAATCCTTTACAACATCACGTGGACCTTCAAACAGCATGCCTTGCCAGTTTTGCAAAGGCGATTTACCTAAATGCAGACAAGGCTTATCGCCAAAATGAGGTGCTCCCAGCAATTGCCCCTCTAAGTCATAGGTCCAGCGGTGCAAAGGGCAAACGATGGTATCGACTTGACCCGAGCCATTGAGCATGAGGGCCTGACGATGGCGGCATACATTGGAGAGGAGCTCAACGCCTGCGCTATTTCGAACCAGTAGTCGTCCTTCGTTCTCGGCAGAAAGGGTGCGGTAAGAGCCTTGATCTGGAACCATCAATTGATGGCCAACATAGCCTGGCCCCTGCTTGAATAGCAGAGCCATTTCGCGCTGATATAGATCAACGTCAAAGTAGGCCGAGACCGGCAACTGCAGATTGGACGGCGCAAGTTGCTGCGCGGTAGCCAGATTAGTCATTCTCCCCACCCCCGAAAAAGTCAGCCGAAGCTAAGCGGAACAACCAATCCAACCATCGAAAGATCGATATTGGATAGGAAGGAGGGGATTATACCCACCGATTACCGACCCCCGCTTTTATAGGAAGGCGCTGCTTTGGTGGAAAATCAGGCATGATTTAGGCATACGAGCCATATAACCCCACTTATTTTCCGGAAAACTGCGCATGCCAGCAAAAAAATCCGCTGCCACTCCCAGTGGTACAGAGATCCAAATTGACCCAGCCCTGCGCTACGAGCAGGCTGTAAAAGAGCTTGAAAAACTGATTGCCGATATGGAGTCAGGTCAATTTTCATTGGAAGAAACCTTGGCCGCTTATCAGCGCGGTGCCGCTTTATTACGCCATTGCCAGGGTGTCTTAGCGCAAGTTGAGCAACAGGTTCGGGTATTCGAGGCCTAATGCAATGACATTTGATTTTGGAGTGTGGTTACAGGCCGGCTCAGCGCGCGCCGAAGCAGCCTTGGATCTTCGTCTGGATTCTGCCCAGTTACTACCACAACGCCTCCACGAGGCCATGCGCTATGCCGCCCAAGGTGGTGGTAAACGCATTCGTCCCTTATTGGTGTTTGCTGCGGGCGAGTTGGGTAATGCCAATCCCAAAGTGCTCGATGCTGCTGCAGCCGCCATCGAGATGATTCATGCCTATTCGTTGGTGCACGATGATCTGCCGTGCATGGACGACGATGATTTACGTCGCGGTCGTCCTACGGTACACAAAGCATTTGATGAGGCAACGGCGCTCTTGGTTGGCGATGCCCTGCAAACCAAAGCGTTTGAAGTATTGGTGGATACCCAAGGCACGGCGGAGATGCGCTTATCCCTGATTGGTGAACTGAGTAAAGCCTCGGGCTCGCTTGGCATGGCGGGCGGTCAAGCAATTGATTTGGAGAGCGTGGGTCAAAAAATTGATCTCACTGCCCTCAAGCAAATGCACGCCATGAAAACCGGTGCCTTGCTGAGCTGTGCCGTACGCATGGGCGCGATTGCTGCCGAGCTGGATGCAACTGCATTGACTCAATTGACGCAATACTCGACTGCACTTGGGCTGGCCTTTCAGGTGGTGGATGATGTGCTGGATGCAACCGCGGATAGCCAGACTCTAGGTAAGACTGCGGGCAAAGATGCAGCAGACGATAAGCCAACCTATGTCACGCTGATGGGCTTAGAGTATGCTCAAAACCAAGCGAAAGAATTACAAGCCCTTGCTTTAGATAGCCTTGCACCGTTTGGCCCTAAAGCAGATGCACTACGTGCACTGGCGCGGCTGGTAGTAGAGCGCACACACTAACTATTTTTTAACTACGTTCTAAAACGATGATGTTGAATACGATTAATGATCCTGCTGATTTGCGTAAATTGGAACGCGAGGCGTTGCCAGCTCTTGCCGATGAGCTGCGTCAATATGTCATTGATTCGGTCTCCAAAACCGGAGGACACTTATCGTCCAACTTAGGCACAGTCGAGTTGTCGATTGCACTTCATTATGTATTTGATACGCCCCATGATCGCATTGTGTGGGATGTGGGCCATCAAAGCTATCCCCATAAAATCTTGACGGGTCGCCGTGAGCGCATGAATACCTTACGTCAATTTAATGGCCTCTCTGGATTTCCGCGGCGCGCAGAAAGTGAATACGATACCTTCGGCACTGGCCATTCCTCAACGAGTATTTCTGCGGCGATGGGGATGGCTAGAGCAGCGCAAACCAAAGGCGAGCAGCGGGTTGCAGTTGCAGTGATTGGTGATGGCGCCATGAGTGCTGGTATGCCGTTTGAAGCCATGAACAACGCTGGCGTCTACGATGATCTGCCCTTGATTGTGATTCTGAACGACAACGACATGTCGATTTCTCCGGCGGTAGGCGCGCTCAATCGCTACCTTGCGCGCCTACTCAGCGGCAATATTTATTCTGCAACCAAGAAGGGCATTGATAGCGTTTTATCGATTGCGCCACCACTGCGTGAGTTTGCCAAGCGCTTAGAGGATCATGCGAAGGGCATGGTGTCACCATCGACGATTTTTCAAGAATTTGGTTTTAACTATTTTGGTCCGATCGATGGCCACGATTTAGATGCTTTGCTGCCCATGCTGCAAAATGTTCGACGACTCGCTTTAGAGGGCGGCGGCCCACAGTTTTTGCATGTGGTCACGCGTAAAGGCCAAGGGTATATGTTGGCAGAAGCCGATCCGGTTCTGTATCACGGCCCCGGTAAATTTAATCCCTCCGAGGGCATTCAAAAAACAAGCAACAGCAAGCAAACCTTTACTCAAGTGTTCGGGGAGTGGCTGTGCGATATGGCGCATGCCGATCCACTGCTAGTTGGCATCACGCCTGCGATGCGCGAAGGCTCTGGTATGGTGGAATTTCACAAGCGTTTTCCAGACCGTTATTACGACGTAGGTATTGCGGAGCAGCACGCCGTGACGTTTGCGGCAGGTATGGCATGCGAGGGCTTGAAGCCTGTGGTG
>CAZUMD010000032.1:9286-14113 GCA_964621735.1 uncultured Polynucleobacter sp. | reverse complement strand
TTTTTCGAGGGTTTCAAAACCATGAATGATGCCGCGTCCACCGCAGCCACGGCCAACTTCGGGTCCACCCAACTCCATCGCAAAGACGCCATCGCGCTTGAAGCAAACATCGCCAATTTTGACTTCTTCACCAGCGAGTTTTTTCTTGGATGAGGTTTCAATGATGGTGGGGCAAGCTTTACCACCAAAGAGTAAGGAGGTTGTATCGCTCTTAGGGTCGCAGCCAATCAGTAATACTTTTTTACCCTGCTGGGCCATCATGTACGACAAATTAGCTAAGGTAAAACTTTTACCGATTCCGCCTTTGCCGTAGATCGCAATAATCTGGGTTTTTTTGGTTACTTCACCCGTGTGCACTGGATCGGGCTCGACCGCTGCTTCTTTTTTTAAGTTCGTAAACTGAATGGTGATTTCTTTTGGGTTTACTGGGGCATTCATTTTGCACTTCTCCAATCAACAATCATTTTTAAGCAGCGCGCATCTTCAAACGCTGTACGGTAGACATCATCTATTTGGGTTAATGAACGGTTGTGAGTAATCAAGTCATCCAAACTCAGAAGACCTGCATCAATGCAATTCTTTACGGCACTTAAATCACTTGGATCCCATTGCGATGCAATGCGCAACTTCGCTTCCCGCATAAATGCAGGCGCAAATTGAAAGGCTATGTCGTTGTCATAAAAGCCAGCGAGAATAATTTCACCGCCGTGCTTAAGGCGTGAAATTAATTGGTTTAAGACCTGCGCCTGACCACTGGCATCACAAATGCGCGCATAGTCTTTCCTTGCATCGCCATCAGGATGAATCACTTGATATCCTTTGGCGCCACTCATGCGGTCGGCATTGACTTCCCAAACCACCGGCTGATGTCCGAGCATCACAGCGATGCGTGCAATCAAGCGCCCCACTACGCCGTGTCCAATAATTAAGTCGGGTTGCTTATGTACATTGCCCTGCGTAACGTGATACGCCGTAGCAGCGAGTGCAAGTAGTACGCCTTCTCTACCAATTTGCTCTGACAGCGGCGTAACGCGTACCGACGGAACAACCACATGGGATGCGGCGCCGCCAAATAATCCTTTAACGTCCCCAAAGCATTTCGCTCCAGGTACAAATACACGCTGCCCAACTGGAATGGTAGCTTTGGGGCCTGCTTCGATTACCCTGCCTACAGACTCATATCCAGGCACGAGGGGGTAGCCCATCCCCGGAAAGTGGGGCATCGTGCCGTTCCAAAGTAATTTTTCAGTGCCGGTACTAATGCCGCTCCATTCGATTTCAACCACAACATCATCTGGCCTAGGCTCATCAAGCACAAGCCTGCTCAGCTTGAGCTCTTTGGGAGACTCAATGACAACGGCTGTGGAATGGATGGTGCTCATATGTAATATTTTATTTACTTGTATTTATGTAAACTAATTTATACACTATTTCGAGATCTAACATCAGTATTTACCCTTAAATTACCGGCTAGCCAGCACGATTTGCGTGTTAATGGGCATCTTGGTTGCCACGGTTTGAATTGCTTTAAATCCCACTTTTTTCAGTAAGTTACTGATTTCATTGACTGTTCTTGGTCTACCCCGGCCCATCGCCAGTAAATAAAAGCCAAAATAGGCATGGCCCATTGCCTGGGCGTCTGGCGCGTCCGCCATAGGCTCTGCAATTAATAGTGTTCCGCCACTAGGCAATGCGGCATAAATTGAGGCAAGCAAGGTCAACACGCGCTCATCATCGTGATCAAAGATCACGCGCACGAGCGTGATTAAATCCGCGCCCGTAGGCAGTGCGTCGGTAAAAAAATTACCGCCATGGGTCTGAATTTCCCGTGTCGCTGGATTGGATGCCAATTGCTGGGCTGCTAATTGCGCCACTCCGGGCAAATCAAAGAGCATTTTTTTAAGTTGGGGGCTTACGGCGTGCACTCGCTTTAGAAAAGTTCCTTGACCGCCGCCAACATCGAGCATGCACTGGTGTTTACTAAAGTTATAAGCGTCGACGATTTCATCGGCAACCAAGGGTAACGATGCCGACATCAGTGCAGAATACTCAGCCACACTCTCTTGGTGTTTGAGTGAATCTTGATCCTCGTCCTTATCGGAAACGTAAGGCCAATATTTTCCTAAGTTGCGCTCACCCAAGGAGCCTGATAAGAGTGCAAGCGGATCACGCATGTCAGCATAGAAAGCGGTGTGGTGCTCCACCATCGCCGCTATGGCATCGTTACCAACTAAAGGAGCGCCCAGCGTACCTAAACCATAACGCCCCTTCGAGCGGCGCTCTAGTAACTGAATTGCCACTGCAGCATCGACCAATGTTTGCAAACCCTTCATTGGAAAATGCGTTAGACGGCTTAGCTCTTCGAGATTGAGCGGACCGTTTTTCAAATGATTAAATACATTGAGTCGCACACAAGCCAATAGGATTTGTGAATACACAAATCCAGCCATCACATCAAATAAATTGCTTGCACGTGATCGAGAGATAGAGCGAAAAATGGGTAAGCTTGCAGCAAGACGTTGAAAGCGTTTTGTGGCAATCAACTGATCGCGCATTATTAATATGCGATCCCACAATCCATACTCTGGCGTCAACGCCAATGGCGTTTGCGTAGTAACGGATTCGTCTGCAACAGAGGACATGTGTGCCTTGGCAGAACCTACGCGGCCATACGACTAATGCCAGCCGTAATTAAGCGCGCATCGTTTGCAAACCATGCTGCTGGCAACAGGCGCTCTGCCTCATGGGCAACCAGCATCTTGAGTGCCGCATCGCCTTTGCAATTGGGGATCGAGCCAATCGCTTTCGAAACCAGTTCATCAAAGTATTGAACTGCACCACTGAGTCCAAGTTCACGTGCTGAACTGGGCCGATTGTGTTCCTCATCTTGCCCAGCAGGCTTACCTAATAACTGCGTATCGCCCAAGACATCACGAATGTCATCGGCTACTTGATATGCTTCACCAAGCCACTCACCCAGTGCTCGCCAGGTGTCGGCATCGGAGCCTGCTGCTTGCGCGCCACACGCCGTTGCTGCGGCAAATAATGCTCCTGTTTTTGCGCGTTGATAGTCGCCGAGGATGGCTTGTGGTTCGCATTCCCAAGCTTGTCCTGCAATGATCCCGTGTGGGGCTCCAACGCCGGCTGAGATGGTTTTAATTAAAGGTGCAATGCGATTAGCAGAATGACGTGCAGCCAATGCGACCACTTGGTATGCCATCACGATTAAGGCATCGCCCGATAACACCGCTAAGCGTTCGCCATATTGACGATGAACCGACGGTACCCCACGGCGTAACTCGGCATTATCAAAACACGGTAAATCATCGTGAACTAAAGATGCGCAATGGATTAACTCAATTGCAATCGCAGCTGCCATCGATAGCGCAGGATCATCATCACCGCAGGCATGGGCAACCGCCAAGGTCAGTTGCGGACGAATGCGTGCGCCTCCCGGAAATACCGCATGGCGCATCGCCGCGCTCAATAATTTGGGGCCGGAATCGGATTCATGCCGCGCCAATGCGGTCTCTAATGCACGATTGATATGCTTCATTGGTGACATAAGGCACACTCCCGAGGGTGAATCGTCTAAATGCGCAGACGATTTGTGGTGTAAATATTTAATTACTTGCTAATATGTAAAAAAATATAGACACTCTTATCCTTACTGTCAACCTATGAAACCCTTAGTGCCATGATGAACAGGCTCAATTTGCCCCTATTTTGGCTTTATTGCTTAAAAAATAGGCAAATTTCCCTTTTTCACCTCAATTTGAACGAATGAACCCCCCTTCCATCGACCGAATTCCGCAAAACTGGCCCCTGCGCGAGCTCAGTAACTCCGTTTCTGCCGGTCAAATGGAATGGCATGTGCAAATGGCGGGTAGCGAACTTAGTAAAAACGGAGCAAAAAAGCCGGTTGCCTTATTGCTCCACGGTACGGGTTCCTCAGCCCACTCCTGGGCAGAATTGCTGCCCGTGCTCGCTAAATCGTATTGGGTGATTGTGCCTGACCTGCCGGGCCATGGTTTTACGATCAGCCACCAATCCGAACAGCTCTCTTTAACCCTAATCACGCACAAGCTAGCCGAGTTATTACGTGCATTGGGGGTAGAACAGATCGATAGCATCATCGGCCACTCCGCCGGCGCCACTCTCGGCTTGCAATACAGCCTACTCTATCCCGCACCCAAACGCATCCTTGGCCTCAATCCATCCTTAGTCAGCCTACCGAGCTTCTACCATTCGTTTTTGGCGCCGCTGATTAATCCGATTGCGACCTCGTCTTTTGTTTCGTCGATGATTGCCGATTTATTACCGTTTACATCGATGATCGATAAGTTGCTGGACTCTACTAATTCCAAACTGAATGGCATTCAACGTGAGCGCTACAAATTGCTATTCAAGCAAAAGAACCACATTAATGGCTCGCTCAATTTCATGGCAGCAACCGACATTCCCAACTTGCTTGCGCATGCAAATGAAATCACTTCAGAACTGATCTTTCTGGTGGCCAATCAGGACAGCTGGGTGCAAAAAGAAGAGTTACTTGCTGTGATCCATCGCTACTTTCCACGGTCTACTGTGATACAAAAAGACGGCGGTCATTTGTTTCATGAGGCAAATCCGGATACGGCTTTAGCCCTGATTCAATCGGTAATTAATCCGGTACAGCCCGGTTCCAATTAATACATAAAAAAGAAAGTAAAACCACATGGACTCGATTACGCTCTATGCCATTGCTGGAATCATTATTGTGGCTGGCTTAGGTCTCTTTATGAATGCCTTCATCAAAGGCAATAAAACCTTAAAAAAACTATCGTC
>CAZUMD010000032.1:4259-9186 GCA_964621735.1 uncultured Polynucleobacter sp. | reverse complement strand
CGACCACCAACCCCCTCTAATGTGACATTCGCAACCCCATCGGTCATCACCACAATCAAGGGCGTCATGCCTTTGCGACGGATTGATAAAGCCATCGCATTAACCGCAGCAAAACCGGTTGCCAATGGCGTTCCACCGCCACCAGGTAAGGCTGCTAAATTACGCTTGGCACGCACCAAGGATCGCGTTGGTGGCAACACTACCTCTGCAGTACGGCCACGCAAGGCAATCATTGCAACCTCATCACGCCGAATATAGCAATCCGCAAGCAATTGCTCCACCGCACCTTTAGCTTCAGCTAGGCGCTGAGTGGCGGAAGAGCCTGAAGCATCCACCAAAAAGATGGTGACTACGCCTTGGCGCTGTTGGTACCGTTTAATGTGCAAATCATCGGCACGAATCTGTATTCGACTGCGTTGCTTGCTTACAGAAGGCAGTTTTACCTTGGATTCTGCTTGGCGCATCGTTTGCCATGGAACGGCAGCACGAATGGTTTTCAGTAAATCCAAGCGCTTCCCGCCCTTAGGTAACCCACGCCATGACTCTGCTGGACGCCCTGAGTTTGCATTCTTTTGCAATTGGCCAAACTGGCCTTTAGATCCTTGTTTGCTATTCGCACGCCCCAATCCAGCACTCAATTGCGCCAATGCGTTCGGCGGAATACCAGCGCGTATCGCCTCGATGAGCAATTCCTCTAAATCATCTGCGCTTGGCTCTTCTTTATTTTCATTTAGCTGATTTGCATCCGTATCACTGTCCTTACCTTGATTGGGATCATCCTGCGCTTGCTGTTCTTGCTCTGATTTGCTTTGATCTTCATTCGGCTGCTCTTCTTCAGCTGAATCGGGTTCAGCATCTGGCTCAAGATCTTCTCGGCTACTGGGCATGCGGGTAGCACGGTGGGTTAACACCAAACGCGCTGCATCGACTACCTCATCTTCCGTAACAGCCTGTTGATTTCGTAATGCTGCCAAGGCTTTTGCAGCTCGAATGGCAAACAGACCGGCCCGAATGGAGTCCACTCCAAATGCAGCGGCTGATTGCATTAAGGATTCAATAAAGCGGGTGTCGCATTCGATCTCGGGCAGGCGCTGCTTTGCCTCCGCTATGACGGCGGGCGTAATCTCCAGGGAATCCTTGCAGTCATTTAGGCTGAGCTGATCAAGGCGTACTTCAAATGCCATGTGTTCGGCCAAACGGGGATGTATCGACTCATCCGGTCCAATACCCTCATCCAAGGCAATCATGCCAAATAGGCATGGGGCAAATTCATTAGTCTGCTGGGGATGCCGCACCTCGCCGCGATCAACTACTTGGAGGATGTGCGCAATCGTATGGGGCGACACGCGTTCGGCCATGGGCAGCACAATAAATCCACCATGGCTTTTTGCTAATAATCCAGTGCTGTATATCGGCCTACCGTACTGCAGAGTTGCCTCTAGATCGAGTCCGCCGAGCAATTGCTCATCTTGTATCTGAAGGGGGATTTTTTGGAAATGTGCACCCGGGGCAATCTGCGTTTCTAGAAAGGCAAACCATACATCCCGAATAGGACCAAACTGACTCTTAACGCAAATGCCGCCTAAACCATGGGGATCAATTGCTAATAATGCTGCCGTCGTCTGTGCATCAAACCAAGCAGATTGACCGCGTTGTGTGGTCATGGCACTTTAGAAAAAATCAGCCAATACGCGCTCGACTCGCGTTGTAGAGCTGCTGTCATCCAATGGATTGCGGCGCAAACGGTGGCGCAGTGCCAGTGGCGCCAATCGTTTTAGGTGCTCTGCGGTGGCTTTGCGTGCGCCATCAAAAGCAGCAAGCGCGCGCATGCCGCGCATTAAGGTTAATTCACCACGCAGACCATCGGTCCCCAGCTGAGCGCATAACTTGGTTGCAAGCGTTAGTACATCATCACCAACCGTGACCTTCGCCAAGCGCTTGCGAGAGCTGAGTATCTTCTCTTTAAACTCGTTTTCACTGTCCTCGTATTGCGCTAAAAAGGCAACGGGATCGCGCTCAAACGCATCGCGGCGCTTAATGATATCGATGCGCTGCTCTAGGTCTTGCGGGGTTCTAACCTCAACCGACAAACCAAATCGATCGAGCATTTGCGGACGCAGCTCACCCTCTTCTGGATTACCGCTCCCAATTAAGACAAACCTTGCTGGATGGCGAATGCTTAAGCCCTCACGCTCCACCACGTTTTCTCCGGAAGCGGACACATCAATCAGCAAATCGACTAAGTGGTCTTCGAGTAAATTCACTTCGTCAATGTATAAATAGCCGCGATTGGCCTTAGCCAGTAAACCGGGTTCAAATACTTTAATGCCCTGGGAAAGAGCTTTTTCAATATCGAGCGCGCCTACAACCCGATCTTCTGTCGCGCCCAGCGGCATATCCACTACAGGGACGGGCACTAAATTGGTCTTCAATTTATCGCCGGCAGCCTTGCGCGCCTCACAGACAAAACACAAGGTCGGGGCGCTGGGATCGCAGTGATAGGGGCAACCCGTAACTACTTTCATGGGCGGCAAGAGTGCTGCCAATGAACGAATCGTGGTTGACTTACCGGTGCCGCGGTCACCAAAGATCAGTACACCGCCAATACTGGGCTCGATGGTAGAGAGGGCAATTGCCAGCTTCATCTCATCTTGAGCAACGATTGCAGTAAAAGGGAAATTCAGAGCCATCTCAATTCAATTTAGGTCATAGACACTGAAAGCATACTACGAATGGGTACAGTCTCTCTTTAGTGAGGCTTAGTCCCATGGACTATTGGATCGGAATCAGAATCTCATTGCGCCGCATCCACGGAATACTCCAGGGCGGGTTGTAACGGGCTAGGCGGGGATTGCCCAATGGCAGTTCATTCCTTGATTTAATCCAGGCCAAGAGTTCAGCCGTTTTTTCTTGCACTTTCTCGTCAGTAACTAATCCAGTAAAGCGGATCACCGCTAATTTCTGGGATCCAATGGGTAGTAATTTCACTTGGGGGTTATTTGGCTTGGGCAGGGTATCCATGGTGTACTGCTTTGGCATGACAAACTGGATAAGCCAGGTTTTTTGATCGCCCTTGCCTTCAGCAATCACTGGAATAGTCATGGCAATCTTTTCTGGGACTGGTTCAGCCATATTGAGTCCGCCATCCCGTACCGCAATGTTGTTGCCAAAGATGTAATTGGCAATCAGACGAAAGCCAGCGCTCGAAGCTTCACTAAGATCGCCTGGCACCTCAACCTGCGCCACAATCAATGGTGCATATTGCCGAATTTCAAATGGTTCGGCTTGCAGGGTGACACGATAACTCGGCTCTTCTGTTGCCATGGCAAAGGGTACTCCAATCAGAAAAAGAGAGAGGAAAAGGCTAGTCTGAAGCCAAGCCTGCATTACACGAAATGAATTCCAACTACCGCTGAAGCAAAGATTACTTAAAGTCATAGAGTCGCTCTGGGTTGCTTACGAGTATCTGCTTTAACAGCGCAGGCTCTTGAATCCAATTTCCAAGTAAATCGCATAGATCGGCATCGTTGGGCATAAACCCTTTCACCATCACGTGCGGCCAGTCCGTACCCCAAACAATCTGTTGTGGATTTGCTTCTATTAGCGCCTCCGCAAATGGATCGACATCCGAATAGGGCGGAGCAGCTTGCTCCGAAATACGATAGGTGCCCGTGAATTTAACCCAGGCACGGCCTTCCCGCATCATTGCACACAGATTCTGAAAGCCCGCATTGGCAATACCAAGAGTTGCTTTCACGTAACCAAAATGGCCAATCACAATCTCTACTGGGAAATCATGAAAGTCATTTTGCAACTGCGGAAACGCATCCACATGCATTAAAAATTCCAGGTGCCAGCCAAAGGGAGCAATGCGCTGCGCAAGCGATCGGAGCATGGCCATTGGCAATTGCCCCGTTGCATCGGCTAAATCAACGATATTGCAGCGTAGTCCGCGAACACCCGCTTGATGCAAGGCCTCAATTTCAGAATCAGTGATGCTGCTATCTACGACCGCAACGCCGCGCAATCGTGTTGGAAAAGCCTTGAGTGCGGCGAGCATCGCGCGGTTATCCGTGCCATAGATACTGGGCTGCACTAGGACGGCACGCTCAACACCTAAGTTCGATAAGAGATTGAAATAATCCGGTAGCAGCGCATCGGGCGGGGTGTAAATACGTTCACTGAAATACGGAAAGCTACTTTCCGGTCCGCAAATATGAGCATGGCAATCCGTTGCCCCAACTGGCAAAAGCAGATCGGGCCGACGCAACACCCGATCTGGAGCCTGGCATAGCGGTGCCTTATTGAGGTTCAATACCGGCGTCTTTTGCAATCTTGGTGTACTTAGCGATTTCATTCTTAACAAACTGGGCTGTTTGCTCCAAATTCATCGGCTTAGATGTAATACCTGCTTTCGCATAGGCAATCTTGATATCCACGTCTTGCAGTGCGCGATTAATGTCCTCATTGATTTTCACTTTGATTTTCTCTGGCGTCGCAGATGGCGCCCAAACACCAAACCAAAGTCCAATATCAAAGTTCGGATAGCCCTGCTCAGCAATGGTTGGAATTTCAGGAGCAACAGAGGCCCGTGTCATGCTGGTTATGCCCAGTGCACGTGCTTTGCCGCCGCGGACTTGCGCCATGGCTGTTTCAAATGGGGCCATGTAAAACGCCGTTCTGCCAGCAATGGTTTCTGTAATTGCTTCGGGTGAGCCCTTATAAGGTACGTGCAACATCTTGATGCCCATGGTCTGATTAAAGTACTCAGCAGCCAAGTGCGTAGAGCTACCAATACCAGCAGAGGCGTAAGGCAGGTCACCTGGTTTTGCTTTTGCAGCGGCTACCAGATCTTTGATCGTTTTATAGGGACTCTCAGCACCGACAATTAATAAATAGGGTGTCGTGCCCAAAATATTCAGATCCG